>NZ_NBOB01000016.1:0-41103 GCF_002213185.1 Thioclava sp. JM3 | reverse complement strand
ACATCGTGCCCGCCCAGCTGCGCGTGCTCGTCACGGTTCGCCCCAAATACGCCTGCCGCGCCTGCACCGATGGCGTGGCCCAGGCGAGCGCCCCGGCGCATCTCATCGAAGGCGGCCTGCCGACCGAGGGCGCCATCGCGTATGTCCTGGTCAGCAAATACGCGGACCACTTCCCTTGTATCGGCAGAGCCGGATCCTTGCTCGGTCGGGGAGCGAGATCCACAGCAGCACTCTAGCCGACTGGGTCGGCACCGCCGCCTTCCATCTCGGTCCCGTCGTCGACCGGCTGGCTGAACATCTGAAGACGTCGACCAAGCTCTTCATGGATGAAACCACCGCCCCGGTGCTGGATCCGGGGCGCGGCAGGACCAAGACGGGATATCTCTGGGCGCTCGCCCGTGACGACCGGTCATGGGGCGGAGATGATCCACCGGGCGTGGTCTTCTTCTACGCGCCCGGCCGCGCCGGGGAGAACGCGAAGAAGATTTTGCATGGCTTCGACGGCATCCTGCAGCTCGATGGCTACCAGGGTTACAACCGTTTGACGCGTCCCGCCCGCAGGGGTGGCGACCCGGTCCGCGTGGCGCATTGCTGGGCCCACGCGCGGCGCAAGCTGAAGGAGGTGTTCGACCGCGACGGCTCCGAGATCGCCACCGAGGGGCTGCGCCGCATCGCCGAGTTCTACAAGATCGAGGCCGACATCCGCGGCACGGCGCCGGGACAGCGGCTCTCGGCCCGCACCGCGCCCCTCGTGGACGAGTTCGGTGAACGGCTACTACAGCAACGTCTGCGTATCTCCGCCAAGTCGCGTCTGGGCGAGAAGCTCGCTTACATCCACCGGCACTGGGACGGGCTCCAGACCTTCCTGCACGATGGGCGGGTGGAGATCGACTCCAACGGCGTGGAGAACTTGATCCGGCCCATCGCTCTGAACAGGAAGAACACATTTTTCGCCGGACATGACGAAGGCGGGCGCGCTTGGGGACGCATCGCGTCGCTCATCGAGACTGCAAAGATCAACGGCGTCGAGCCCTTCGCCTATCTCAAGGCCACCCTCGAGGCCATCGCCGCCGGCTATCCGCTAGGCCGCATCGACGAACTTCTCCCGTGGAACTTCAAGCCGTCAAGCTGAACCTGGGGTGGGATGCAGCCGCCGCTTAGGACGTTAGCGGCAGTGCCAATTCCGAACTTCATCTATTCGGAGTTGGCACTGCCGTGGGACACAGGCCTGATGCTCCGAACGGAGAGCGACAGGGGCAGGCAGGTGTTAGAATTGAGGGAGATCGTCTTGATCCAGAATTTGAAGAACCAGGGTCTCAGTAGCACCGCGATCGCGCGGAAGGTTGGCTGCGACCGGAAGACGGTGCGGAAGTATCTTGAGCTGGGGCTGGAGGCTCCGGTCTACGGGCCGCGTCAACCACGGCCACGGGTGATCGAGCTCCATGAACGACGCGTTCAGGCCTTGCCCGATCTCATCGTCGCGCGGCTTCTACGCGAAATCCGAGAGCTGGATTATGAAGGCGCTTACGCCGCGGTGACGGACTTCCTTCGCGAGATGCGCCCGGCGCGGCACGCCCCGTTCGAGCGGCGGCTCGAAACTCCACCCGGCAAGCAGGCTCAGGTCGACTTCGCGGAGTTCACCGACGAGCCGGGCGTGGTTCGCAAGGCCTGGCTATTCTCGCTTGTGCTCGGCCATAGTCGCTGGCTTTGGGCCGGTTCGTTGCCAGTCAGAACCTGCAATCGGTGGTGCGCTGCCACATCGCGGCCTTCGCTGCTCTCGGCGGCGTGGAGGAGATCCTCTATGACCGGATGAAGACGGCGGTGATTGGCGAAGACGAGGTCGGAGTGGTCACCTACAATGCCGCATTGGTTGGGTTGCTGAACCACTACGGAGCGGTGCTGCGGGCCTGCCAGCCGTATCGAGCAAAGACCAAGGGCAAGGTAGAGCGACTCTTCCGCTACATCCGACAGGACTTCTTCCTGGCCCGCACATTCCGCAACATCGACATCTCGACGCCCAGTTCGAGGCTTGGCGAACCGAGGTCGCCAAGCCCCGGGTTCATGCCACGACCCGACGGGGGGGGAGGGACGCTGCCTTCATCGAATAACAGCCCAGTCTGAAGCCGCTCCCGGTGATCCCCTACAGCGCCGTCTGCACTGTAGAACGGCGGGTGAGCAAGGAGGGGATGATCTCGGTCGGTGGCAACTTCTATTCCGTGCGCGACACGACCCGTCGCCAGACACTCGAGGTCCAGCTTCACGCCGAGGAGCTTCGGATCTTCGAAGACGGGCAACTGGCTAGTGGGAGGGCAGCCGACCGGACCGCTGGGACATTGCAGGCATTCTTCTTTGCTTTTTAGGCAGTGCTCTCATCCTGTTGCCTTCGCGCTCATGATCTGCGGAACCAGAGAAAACCAGGCAAATCCGTCGGTAGAAATCTCTAGGTCATCGCGCCCGTCCTGACGGGTGCGATGACCTAGAGATTAGTCAGTAATGGTATTTTCATACCCAGCTTCACGAAGCAGAGCCGTCAGCTGTTCTGTTGACAGAGCACCGTCAACAGAAACCGTGCGGGCCGGAATGTCGCAAGTTACGCTCGCATTTGCGTCAGCTGCCTTGATCGCCTTTTCGATCGTACTGGTGCAATGACCACAACTCATGTCGGGAACGTTGAATTTCATGTCGATGTCTCCTCTGTGACAGCTTATTTAGTGCAAATGGGGCTTCCAGTGGGGGGAAGGTCAAGGGGCTCCGCAAATTTTTGAAGCGATGCCAGGAAAGTTCAAATTGGGCATTGACCTTCCAGTCACTGGAGCTCCTATTTGGGGTGTCAAATGGGATTCCAGGAGACTGAAATGACAGATCAATCCAAAGTGACACTCTCGATTGGAGGAATGTCTTGCGCCTCATGCGTAGGGCGCGTGGATCGGGGCCTAGCCGCGTTGAGCGGAATATCCGATGTCTCGGTGAACCTTGCGAACGAGACGGCGCGTTTCAGCGTGGATGGTTCGCCCCACCTGCAAGATGCGGTGCAAGCCCTGAAAGATCTCGGGTATCCAGCGCGAACGGCATCCGTGACGCTGAACATCGCGTCCATGTCATGTGCTTCTTGTGTCGGGCGCGTCGATAAGGCACTTGCCTCGGTTCCCGGCGTGTTGGAGGTCAACGTTAATCTTGCGGCGGAAAATGCGCGCATCACATATCTTGAGGGCATGACCGACCCTGTGGCCCTCATCCGTGCATCCGAGCAAGCCGGATATCCAGCCAGCTTGGCCGAGGCCACGGCAACACACGATCGCACTTCGCGAAAAGAAGAGGAAGCGCGCGGGTTGGCACGCCGGGTGGCACTGGCCGCAGCACTCGCTTTGCCGGTTTTCCTGATGGAAATGGGCGGGCACCTGATCCCGGCCGTGCATATGGCGATCAACAATACCATAGGACAGCAGGCCAGCTGGTTGATCCAGTTCATCCTCACAACGGCTGTGCTCATTGGGCCCGGCCGACAGTTCTATCTGAAAGGGTTTCCGGCCTTGCTGAAAGGTGCTCCAGACATGAACAGTCTGGTCGCCGTCGGCACAGGCGCAGCTTATCTTTATTCAGTTGTCGCAACGTTCTTCCCGTCGCTGATGCCCGAGGCCGTCCGCGCTGTCTACTTCGAGGCCGCCGCGGTCATCGTGGTCCTGATCCTGATCGGGCGCTGGCTCGAAGCGCGAGCGAAAGGGCGAACAGGGGCTGCAATCGAGAAGCTGCTCGGCCTACAGGCTCGTACGGCGCGTATTTTGCGTGACGGCGATGCGGTCGAGGTCGAGATCGATGCCTTGCGCACCGGAGATCTGATTGTTGTGCGCCCCGGAGAACGACTCGCCGTGGACGGTGAGGTTGTGGACGGCGAAAGCCATGTCGATGAAAGCATGATCACCGGGGAACCCGTGCCGGTCGGCAAGTCGGCTGGTGATCCTGTCACGGGCGGTACGGTCAATGGCGCGGGCAGTCTGACCTATAAAGCAACGCGTGTTGGTGCGGATACCACCTTGTCCCAAATCATCCGCATGGTCGAAGATGCGCAGGGCGCCAAGCTCCCCATTCAAGGGTTGGTGGATCGGATCACGCTTTGGTTCGTCCCCGCTGTGATGACCCTCGCCGCCTTGACGATCCTTGTCTGGCTAATATTCGGCCCTGATCCCGCCCTCACCTATGCGCTGGTCGCGGGTGTCTCAGTTCTCATCATTGCTTGTCCCTGCGCGATGGGACTGGCGACGCCGACGTCGATCATGGTCGGGACCGGTCGCGCTGCTGAAATGGGCGTGTTGTTCCGCAAGGGGGATGCTCTGCAGGCATTGGGGGACGTCAAGGTTGTCGCTCTGGACAAGACCGGCACCGTCACCGCCGGACGTCCCGCGCTGACCGACCTTGTGCTGGCCGAAGGAGCCGAGCGCTGTACCGTTCTTGCGGCAGTCGCATCGGTCGAAGCCAGATCAGAACACCCGATCGCCGAAGCTATCGTGCGCGGCGCGCAGGCGGAAAACATCAGACTGTCGGAACCGAGCGCGTTTACTTCGATTACAGGGTATGGCGTGCGCGCCATCGTTGACGGGGCCGAGGTTGTTGTCGGAGCTGACCGGATGATGCAGCGCGAAGGGATCGATCTTGGTGAACTCGCAGAGGCTGAAACTATGCTCGCACGGCAAGGTCGCACCGCACTCTTCGCCGCAATCAATGGCAAGGCGGTGGCTGCGATTGGCGTCGCCGATCCGGTCAAACCCTCGAGCCGAGCCGCGATTGCCGCACTGCACAGTCTGGGTTTGAAGGTGGCAATGATTACCGGCGACAAACGCGAAACGGCAGAAGCAATTGCCGAAGAGACTGGTATCGACCACGTGATCGCGGGGGTCTTGCCCGACGGCAAGGTGGCGGCACTGGAAAATCTGCGCCAGCAGGGCACATTGGCCTTTGTTGGCGATGGCATCAACGATGCACCCGCGCTCGCCCACGCGGATGTTGGCATCGCCATCGGAACTGGCACGGATGTGGCGATCGAAAGCGCAGATGTCGTATTGATGTCCGGTGATCTTCGCGGCGTTGTGAACGCTTTCGAGATCTCGCGACACACCATGCGAAACATCAAACAGAACCTTGGTTGGGCCTTTGGTTACAATGTGGCTTTGATACCCTTGGCCGCCGGAGCGCTTTATCCGAGTTTCGCCGTGCTGCTGTCACCGGTCGTCGCTGCCGGTGCGATGGCACTTAGCTCGGTCTTTGTCTTGACGAACGCGTTGCGGCTGCGGCGCGTAAGACCGGCGATGGACGAGCGCCAAGAGTCTGGGCGGGTGGCGGACTTCGCCCCCGTCCCGGCCGAGTGAGAGGAGGCAGAAATGAACATTGGTGATGTTGCCGAGCGGTCAGGAGTGCCGGCCAAGACCATTCGCTACTATGAGGATATCGGTCTAGTAACACCTTTGCGCGCTGCAAACGGGTATCGAAGCTTCAGAGAGATCGATTTTCATAAGCTGGCATTCATCGGACGAGCGCGAGCCTTGGGATTTACAATCGAAGACTGCCGTACGCTTTTGGCGCTCTATAACGATGACAATCGAGAAAGTGCGCAGGTAAAGGCCGTCGCAGAGGAGCACCTGCGCCAGATTGATGAAAAGATCTCTAAACTCATGTCGATGAAAGAAACTCTTTCGTCTCTCGTGCACGAGTGTGCTGGCGATCACCGACCGGATTGTCCAATTCTTGCGGATCTTTCTGTCGTAGACGACGCAACTTGCTCATGATCTCCGACGACGAATGAAATCGCGCGCCCTGCGAGACAGGGCGCGCGACCTGTAGTTACTGCACCAGCTCTGTAATAGTCAGCTTGCCATTCACACGGTCGGCAACGAAGTTGATCTGTGCGCCTTCACTCAGCCCTTCCAGCATCGCGGGATCGGCGAGAACGAAGATCATTTTCATTGCTGGCATGTCGAGGTTTTTCAGCGGGCCATGGTCGACAGTAATCTTGTTCCACTTGGCATCGATCTTGGTCACCGTGCCCGAGGACATGGCACTATCGCTAGCAGCAATTGCAGTTCCAGCGGTCATCAGAAGGGCAGCGGCGAGCGTCAAAAATTTGGTCATGATTGGTTTCCTTTGATTTGAGATCAGTTGACAGTAAGGGCGCCGTGCATGCCGCCTTCATAGTGGCCGGGCAGCAGGCAGGCGAATTCGAAGTTGCCGGCCTTGTTGAAAGTCCAAAGGATCTCCGCCTCTTCACCTGGTTCAAGGCGCACAGCGTTAGGGTCGTCATGTTCCATCTCAGGGAACTTGGCCATCAGCTCTTTGTGTTCAGCGTTTTGTGCCATCGAATCCATCACGAACTCGTGGGTTTCCTCACCCATGTTCGTGATGCGCAGGCGCACGGTTTCACCCTCAGAAAAAGTCATTTCCGAGGAGGGTTCGAAGACGAACGGTGCGTCCTTGTCGTAGTCCTCACGCATTATCACATCGATGGTTCGCGTAGGTTCATGGCCATGCATGGCAGGCATGCCGATGGCCATTTGACCGTTGCCGTGCCCGGCGTCCGCAATTGCGAGGGCGGGAATCAGGGCCAGCCCCAATGTCAAAAGTGCAGTTTTCATGAGCGTGTTTCTCCTGTGCTCTGGCATCAGCCCTGCCGCACGCCGCCGCGCGGCGTGATCACGGTTTTCGGACTGGTGTTGTATGCATGTTCGGGCAACTCGCCCGTCCATTCGTAGGCCTGTGTTCCGGGCGGGTTGTCGTACCAGCCAGGATCGCTGTAATCGTCGCGGTCGATGCCCTCGCGAACCTTCACCACGCTAAACATGCCACCCATTTCCAATGGGCCATGCGGCCCCCATCCGGTCATCATCGGCACGGTGTTCTCGGGGATCTCCATCGACATCTCGCCCATATCCGCCATACCCGCCGTGCCCATCGGCATGTAGCCAGGCTGCTGGCGGCGGATCATTTGGGTCAGGCGGGACTTGTCGGCGCCAATAAATGTAGGGATGTCGTGGCCCATAGCATTCATGGTGTGGTGCGACTTGTGGCAGTGGATCGCCCAGTCACCTTCGTGAATCGCGTCGAACTCGTAGGCGCGCATGGCGCCTACAGGAATGTCGATCGAGACCTCGGGCCAACGGGCACTTTCCGGCACCCAGCCTCCGTCAGTACAGGTGACCTGAAAGTCATAGCCATGCATGTGAATTGGGTGGTTGGTCATCGTCAGGTTGCCACAACGCACACGGACACGGTCCCCCTTGTTGACCACCAGAGGATCGATGTCCGGGAAGATCCGGCTGTTCCAGGTCCACATGTTGAAATTGGTCATCTCGGCCACGCGCGGGATGTAGGTCCCCGGGTCGATGTCATAGGCCGCAAGGAGGAACGCGAAATCCCGGTCCACCGGCATGAACGCCGGGTCGCGCGGATGCACGATGAAGAGCCCCATCATGCCCATGGCCATCTGTACCATCTCGTCCGCATGCGGGTGGTACATGAAGGTGCCGGACTTGATGAGGTCGAACTCGTAGACGAAGGTCTTACCCGGCGGGATGCCGGGATGCGACAAACCACCAACTCCATCCATTCCCGATGGCAGGATCAGTCCGTGCCAATGCACGCTGGTATGTTCCGGAAGACGGTTGGTTACGTAAATACGCACCCGCTCGCCTTCGACCGCTTCGATTGTGGGTCCGGTGGATTGGCCATTGTAGCCCCAGAGCCGCGCAATCATCCCGTCCGCCATAATCCTTTCAACAGGCTCTGCAACGAGGTGGAACTCCTTTACATCTCCGTTCATGCGATACGGCAAAGACCATCCGTTCAGTGTTACAACGGGGTTGTAGTCGAACCGATCCGAAGGCCTTGGGGGAACTTGTGTATAGGGGCTGTCGGTAAAGGCGGCCTCGGGCAGATCGCGAAAGCGTGTTTGCGCGGCCCCGGCGTTCGCCAGCACAGCTCCAGCGCTCGCGGTCAATCCCGCGCCCAGTAATTGACGACGGTTCATCATTCTTCGCTACCTCCGGTCAGAGTAATTGCCCCGCCCCAAATCGCCGCGGTCGCGTCTGTTTCGGCAAGCCAGTAGTCACGTTTCGCTTCTGCGGCAGAGAGGCGCGAAGCGAGCCCCTCCTGGGCATCAGCGATCAATTCAAAGGTCGAGGTCAGCATGCCGTTGTAGGACAGCAGCGCTTCGTCATCGATCTGGCGTCGCAGAGGCAAAACAGAGTCGCGCCAATGCCGCGCGATGCTATGGCGACCGGTGATGGCCCTATAGGCCATGCGTGCGTCCGAACGCGCATCGACGGCCTGCTGGGCCAGCCTGTTCGCTGCCTGCAGATAGGCCATGCGGCCACGCTTCGACACCAGCGGACCGGTGTCGTAGAGCGGGATCTCGAAATCTAGAGCAAGCGCTGGATTGGCCTCGGTTTCTCCGGCTGCACGTTCCAGGTCGAAACCAGCCACCAACTGGACGTCCGAGACCATACGGGTTTGCCCGGTCAGACGGTAGTTCAGCGCGAGCGCCTCGAGTTCCAGCTTTCCAGATGCCAGGTCTACGCGGTTTGCCAGTGCCAGCTGTTCGATATTTCCTGCAACGCGCGGGCCACCAGGCAAGGCGGGCAGCGAGTCCGGCACGAATACAGTGGTGTCGCTACCCCAAAGCCCCATCAGCCGAAGCAGTTTTTCTTTGGCCAATTGCGCCTCCAATTGGGCGGCTGCACGTTCGGCGGCAAGCTCAGCAGTAAAGGCATGCTCCCTTGCTTGATCGGCCTTGCTCATCGCGCCGGTACGGCCCAGTTGCACAGCAAGTTCGGACGCTGCCTCGGCAGTGCCCTGAGTTTGAGCGATCAGTGCAGCGGCTTCGAAAGCGCCAACCGCCTCAATCCAGGCCCGGCGGGTTTCAACGGCCAAGTCTATCGTGTCGGCGAGCGCAGCAAGTTCGGATTGTCTGAAGCGAATCTCCGCAAGTTGGGTCCGCGGTGCGGATGTTGCCACGTCGAGCAGGGAGTTGATTAATGTTGCCTCAAGTGTGCGAGTGACATCGCCAGCCAACCCGGAGATTGACACTCCGATCGAGGGCACCGGCCCCATAGCCACTTCCCATAAGTCAGTTGAGGACAGACCTAGCTCAGCGAAGCTGGCTTGAAGTGCGGGACTGTTTATCAGGGCAACCTGCACTGCGGTGTCGGCGCTGACGGTTTTACCATGCACCATGGCGTGAACCCTCTTGCGCGTTTCCTCAAGGTCCGCGGCAGACAGGTTCCAGATCGGTGTGGCCCCTAGAGCCTGGCGTGCACCCGTCTCGACACTGCCAAAGCCCGCGCGATCTGGTTTTGCACGCTCAAGAACGGCAGGACTGGCGCAGGCGGACACCAGCAACATGGACCCCATGAGAAGAGGCAGTTTCATTCGCCACCCTCCCGTTGTTCATCATTCAGCGTCCGCCATTCGGCCGGTTCTCCGACCGAGTAGCCCGCGTAAGCAACAACAGGCCCGGGTTGCGCAGACGCGACCACAGGCGATGTAGCCGCCGCCGTAAGCGCTGGCACGGTTTCAAGTTCAGGAAGCGCCGAGCAGGCGGCCCCGAACAGCGGCAAGGATGCCGCAAGCAGAATTTTCACTTAGATTTCCTCGAAATGTCAGATGCAGATGGTCGCAGTCAAACTGCGGCTAACACGCGTCAGAATTGAGGAGGACGCAGCAAACCATCAGGCGTGGCCGAGCGGACAAGGGGCGCGATATCCCAGGATCGGAGAGACGCCATAGCTGACCGCTTCGTGCAAATCGATGGGCCTACGAAGTCCGCAACCACGCAGATATGCGACGTGCAGTGATCTGCCTCATGATCAACGTCCGCAGCTGTAATCTCCGCCACATGATGATGGCGTTCGTTTGAGGGCGCTCGAGATACTTGCTCCACTGAGCAGGAAATCATAGCCGATGCATTGGATGGCGTCACAGTCACCGCAACCAAGATGGAGGCGATCTGCAGCATCCCGAAAAAGGTGCGAACCCAGTGCATCATTCCTGAATCGATATTGTCGAAATGTAATGTAGGCAAGTCCCAAAAAAGTAGGGGCGAATTTTTCATGCTTTCTTCGTAGAAGTCTGAAAAAAACTGCTAACATTCTCATCGATCAATGAATGTGCGAGCGGGCGGTCTGAATAGCCCCGCGTTTCTTAGACGCCTTCGTGCCTCAGTGTCTGCCGCCGCTCGAACTCGACGGGCGACAGCATTCCCTTCCTGGCGTGCTTAGGCTTTGTATTGTAGAATATCTCGATTTAGTCGAACACCTCCTGCCTGGCTTCTTCGCGTGTTCGGTAGGTCCGTCGTCTGATCCGCTCACGCTTCAGCAGGTTAAAGAAGCTCTCAGCGACCGCGTTGTCATGGCAGTTTCCGCGGCGGCTCATCGAGTGCTCCAGATTGTGGGCCCGAAGGAACGCTGCCCAGTCCATGCTGGTGAATTGGCTGCCTTGGTCCGAATGGATCAGAACCTTTTCCCTGGGCTTTCTCCGCCATGTCGCCATGAGCAGCGCTTGTAGGACAACTTCGGTCGTCTGGCGGCTTTGCATCGCCCAGTCGACGACACGACGCGAGATGGAGGAGGATCAGAAAACGATCCGGGGGATCGTTTTCCTGACGACCATTGATGATAGCGGCAAGATAGGCGAAGCCTTCCCGATGAGTGTTGTGGGCAAGATACTCGGTGTTTCCCGCTTAAATCTTCAGGATCGCCTGAAGTAAAGCGCGTAGCCGCGGCGGCGCTACCATAAAGTGCAAGACGCAGCGGTGGTGCCGTTGATCAACGCGCTCGTGGCCGCGCGGCCGATCTACGGATACAAGTGGATCACCGCGCCCCTGAAACAGCAGCCTCGGACCAAAGGCGCCGCGCCGGTGAACCACAAGCACGTGTATCGCATAATGAAGACATGACGCTCCTGCTGGCTCGCAAATCCACCGAACGGCCGGAACTGACCCACGGGGGCAAAGTGGTCACGATGAGCTCCAAAATCCGTTGGTGCTCAGACGGGTTCGAAGTTACTTGCAGGAGCGGCGATCTTTTTCGCGTCACCTTCATCCTCGACGCCCACGATCGCAAGATCATCTCCTGGCGGGTCGTCCTGAACGCCGCCATCAGCGAGCGGACATCCGCGACATGATGTTGGAGGTGGTCTAGCGACGGTTTGCGGCCTACAAGACGCCGCATCTAATCGAACTCCTGAGCGACGATGGATCGTGCTCCATCGCCAGGGAGACGCGCATCTTCGCGCGACAGCTCGGCCTGAGACCCTGCTACACGCCCGTGAAGAGCCCGCAATGCAATGGTATCTCGGAAGCAATCGTGAAAACGCTGAAAAGTGACTACGTCCATCTTATGCCGATGCTGGACGCTGCAACAGTCCTCGAATTGATCGCCGGGTAGATCGAGGGCTACAACAACAACCACCCGCTCTCGAGGCTGAAGATGCGCTCACCGCGCGAGTCGATCACAACTCAAAATGCAACCGCCTGAGTGTCCGCTGAAACGGGGGCAAGACCAACTCACTGCTCCGAGGTGGAGCGAGGGTTGGGCGCATCAGTTTCGCAGTCAGGAACCGCGAGGAGCGCAGATCGGGTTTCCATTGACGGTTTGAAGTGGCAGTAGTGTCGTTTCCACCGGCCCCCGATGTTCGTACCAATAGCAGCCATCATCGGGTAAAAGCCGCGCAGACGTGAGGTCTTGGCCGGGAGCGGCGAGCGCGGCGACGGCTTCTGATACGTTGCCGACGCTATCTCGACTGGTCGTCGTCTGCGACCCGCACCCGGCGGTTATCATTAGGACTATAGTGGTAGCTGTGTTCCGTGCGCGCATTTTTTGGTCTTTCCTCTCTGTTTTGTTGCCGGCACCGTGCCATCCAGAATACTCTGCATCAACTAGGAAGCGTGATCACCTGTAATGCAGAGTGCCCAGCACGGTCAAAGATCCACAAAACCTCCTAAAGCACTGGCGGTGCCCCTTCCTCATCCGTGATGCCGACCAGTTCGAAGCGCATATGAGCCCCGGCGCCATCAACATCGGGTGGCGGAAGTCCTCGACCAGATCGCTGAGATCCCGAAGGATCGCACGACGATCCTCTTGTGCAATATCGGCAACCGCTCGGCGCAATCCGCTTTTGCGCTACGTGTCGCGGGGTGCTCGAAAGTTGTCGTCTTACAGACAGGATTGACCGGCGCTCAGAAGGACGCGGCGTTCAAGCTGCGACGCCGAGATCGAAGGCGCTGACTTGCCCCGGAAGCTGGTGCTGCTTCTAGGAAGCCAGTATGTACTCGGCACACGATTGTGACGTGAACCAATTGCCACTCTGAGCGTTACACAGACGGCGACGGTTGAAGAAACGGGAACCAGTTATGGTTTGAGAAGTATTCCTAAGGCAATATTTGCACGACCGTGGAGTCCACCGTGCCAATGTCGACGCGGATGCGAGAAAAGGGAACATGCTCACAAGACGTAATTTCATTTTCACAACCACGACGCTGTTTTCAGCGGCGATATCTGGCCCTCTGCTTGCCGGGAGCGGCGTCACTACAGCGCAGAAGGCGGCTTGGGACGCCGAGGTGGTTCCACCCGGATACGATCCCGCCGTATCCAATCCGTGGGGGCTTGCCCCCCGGTTCCTACCTCAGCGAGTGATCGCGAACGATGGGCTCACCCCGGGCGACATCCATGTCGATGCCGTCGCGCGGTACCTCTACCATATTGAGGAAGGCGGAACGGCGATGCGCTATGGTGTAGCCATCGGACGGGGTGACCTTTACGAACCCGGCGTCTATACGATCAAGCGCAAGGCCGAGTGGCCCCACTGGAGACCGACGCAAAGCATGATCGAGCGCGAGCCACAAATCTATGCGAAGTATGAGGACGGCATGGAGCCTGGGCCACGCAACGCACTCGGTTCTCGTGCGCTCTACCTCTACGTGGGAGGCCGCGACACCTACCTGAGAATCCACGGAACGCCCTTTCCGCGTTCGATCGGAAGCCGTGCCAGTTCGGGATGCGTTCGGATGGTTATGGCGCACATAATTGACCTCTATCCAAAGGTTGCGCTCGGTTCGACAGTGTTTCTCTACTCCGCCGAGGACAGTGTGTCCGCACAGGGTTGAACCCACTGCTTCGAGGTGGAGCGGGGGTTGGGCGCATAAGTTTCGAAGTCAGGAACTGCGAGGAGCGCAGATCGGATTTCCATTGACGGTTTGAAATGACGCTGTTGTGCAGATCGGCTGACGGGCTGGGCGTGCCCTACCCTCGGGCAGACCTATCCCGCGACTTCTGTTACAAGTATGCTGAGGGCGGTGTAGCCGCTCAGGACGACGATGCGGGCCTGAAGTTCGGCAACTTGGCGGTCGAAGTCCCGCGCCAATAAGCAGCTGGCCCAGCAGCTTCAAGCAATGCATCTTCGCCTTGACCTGCTCCCTCCGCGAAATCCCTCAACGTAGTGTAGAGGGGCTCACCTACGAGGAACTGGGCGACACGATTATGCCTTATCTCACCACTGTCGAGGGACTGAAGCTGCGCTGCGCAGACCTTCGAGAAGGACGTGGCTGCGCTCAGTTGCTGTGCGGGGTAGGGGCCTCGATGACCACAGGAGAAGGAAGACCCCATGCCGACACTTGCCGCCTATATCGGGGCCGCACTTGCCGAGATTGCCGGTTGTTTCGCTTTCTGGGCTTGGCTCCGGCTGGACAAGTCGATCTGGTGGCTAGCGCCAGGCATCGCCTCGCTGGCACTGTTCGCCTACCTCCTGACGCTGGCTGACAGTGCCGCCGCCGGACGGGCCTACGCGACCTATGGCGGCATCTATATCGCCGTCTCCCTGGTCTGGCTGTGGACCGTTGAAGGGGTGCGACCGGATCGGTGGGACTTGATCGGCGTCAGCTTCTGTCTTCTCGGAGCTGGGATCATCATCGCAGGCCCACGGGCGCCGATCTGAACCAATGAAGCCAACATGAGAGAGTGAGGAGTAGAGATGATCGATACCCTCGACCTGATCGTCATCGGCGCGGGCATGGCAGGCATTAACGCGGCGAAGAAATGCAGCAAAGCCGGCTGGTCCGTCGCCATCGTCGACGAGCTCCCCTACGGCGGCACCTGCGCGCTGAGGGGCTGCGACCCGAAGAAGATGCTGCGTGCAGGAGCCGAAGCTGTCGAGGCCGCGCAGCGGCTCGATGGGAAGGGTGTTGCAGGAGAGGTCCGGATCGACTGGCCAGCGTTGATGAAGCACAAGGAGAGCTTCACCGACCCGGTGCCCGAGAGTATGGAGGGTGGGCTCAGCGATGCAGGGGTGCTGTGCCTGCGCGGGCGCGTCCGCTTCATCGCCGAAAACCGGATAGCGATCGACGGTAATGGCGAGTTTGCCTTCCGGCACGCGCTGATCGCCACGGGAGCGAAACCGCGGCCACTGGACTTCCCCGGTGCCGAGCAGTTGATCGACAGCACCGATTTCCTGAATCTCGCCGAATTGCCGCGCCGGATCGTCTTCGTCGGGGGCGGTTACGTTTCTTTCGAGTTCGCGCATATCGCGGCGCGCGCCGGTGCTCAGGTGACGATCCTTGATCGCGGCTCGCAGCAGCTGAAGATCTTCGACCCCGATCTTGTCGACATGCTGCTCGACCGCAGTCGCCTCGCCGGGATCGAAATCGTGACTGAGGCTGCGATTGATCGCATCGAGGGCGCGAATGGGAAGCACCGCGTGGCCTACCAGAAGGCGGGTGAGACCCATATCGCCGAAGCCGATCTCGTCGTGCATGGCGCTGGCCGCGTGCCCGCCATCGACCAACTCGACTTCACCGCCGCCGGAATTGAGATCGAAAATGGCGGCGTGAAGGTCACGCCCTGGCTGCAATCGCCGTCGAATTCGCGCGTTTTTGCGGCCGGTGACGCCGCCGCCTCGGCCGGCAAGCCGCTAACCCCAGTGGCCGTCTTCGAGGGCAAGATTGCAGCTTCGAATATGCTCAAGGACAAGCGCACGGCGCCCGACTACATCGGCGTGCCGAGTGTGGTCTTCACGATTCCCGAACTGGCGCGCGTCGGATTGCTCGAGGAAGAAGCGCGCGAGCGCGGCGAAGTCGACGTGAGCTTCACCGACACCTCGAGTTGGTTCTCGCAGAAACGGCTGGGTGAAAGTCACGCGGGCGCAAAAATCATCGCCGGCGAAGGCGGGCAGATCCTCGGCGCGCACATGTTCGGTCCTGACGCTGCCGAGTTCATCAATATCTTCTCTCTGGCGATCAAACTGGGGCTGACCGTAAAGCAGGTGAAATCCATGCCAGCGGCTTATCCCACGGGGGCGTCGGACATCGGGTCAATGTTCTAAGCGCTGCGCATCGCGGCCATCCCGCGTCGAACAGCATTCGTCCGACCGGGCTGGAAGTCGGCCCCCCACCCAGTGTGCCCACATATTCAGATCGACACGTTGCGGCATCGGCCTTTGTAGATCAGGATGTTGCCTGAATGGCTCGACCGTCTTCGCGCCACTCAGGCAGACCGCCGTCAAGACGACGAGCGTTGAAGCCATTCTTGCGCAAGAACGCCACGGCTTGGTGGGCGTAGACACAGTATGGACCACGACAATAGGCCACAATCTCGGTGTTCCGGTCGAGATCCGTCAGGAACTTGTCCAGCTCCGTCACGGCCATGTTGAGTGCGCCCGGGATATGTGCATCGGCGAACTCGTCGGCGGGGCGCAGGTCGAGGACGGTCACCGATCCGTCGCTCAGTCGAGCGGCAAGCTCGTCGCGGTTGATCGGTTCCGGCGCGTCTTCGCCGTTCGATAGCCCGTGCAGGATCTCTCCAACCTTCCTTTCGGCCACATCGCCCAAAATTCCCAACAACGTCAGCGTCCTCGCGTCGGTCAGCCTGTAGATTATCGCCTTGCCGTCGCGCCGATTGGTGACAAGGCCAGCGCGCCGCAATTGCTGCAAATGCTGCGAACAGTTCGCGACAGTGAGCCCGGTTTTTTCCGCAAGCGCCTCTACCCTGCGCTCGCTCTGGGCGAGCTGCTCAAGAAGCATAAGGCGTGCGGGGGTCGACAAGGCCCGCGCGACAAGGGCGTATTCTTCGAGAAGGGCCATCTTCGGGCTAATTGACATGGGCTGCCTCGGGATATTACATCACTCAATCGAATAATTGAATGATAGCGATTCCAGCCTGCGCCACAAGAAAAAAGCCGAACGCATGACCGAAATGATCCTCTCTGCCGAGCCGACCATCCGATTTGCAGCTTTCCTGGGCGGGTTGGCGGCGATGGCGTTGTGGGAGGTCGCGGCCCCCCGGCGGCGCAGAGAGATACCGCGCCTGATCCGTTGGACGAACAATATCGCCCTGGTCTTTTTGGACACGGTGATCCTGCGCCTGGCATTCCCGATCCTCGCAGTCGGATTGGCCGTCATGGCCGAGGACCGTGGCTGGGGGCTGTTCAACAATCTGGAGTGGCCGACTTGGGCGGCCATCCTTGTTTCGATGCTGGTGCTCGATTTGGCGATCTACCTTCAGCATGTCATGTTCCACGCGGTTCCCGGACTTTGGCGTCTGCATAGGATGCACCATGCCGATCTCGACTTCGACGCAACGACGGGCCTGCGGTTCCATCCGCTGGAAATCCTGATCTCGATGGGGATCAAACTGGCGGTGGTCGCGGCGCTCGGGCCGCCTGCGGTCGCGGTGCTGCTGTTCGAGGTGATCCTGAATGCGACCGCGCTTTTCAACCACGCTAATATCGATCTGCCGCGTCCGGTTGATAGAGTGCTGCGCCTGATCGTGGTCACGCCCGACATGCATCGCGTCCACCATTCCGTCGATCCGCGTGAGACCAATTCGAACTACGGCTTCAACCTGCCCTGGTGGGATCGGCTATTGGGCACCTATGTAGCGCAGCCGGCAAAGGGGCATCAGGACATGGAGATCGGGATCGAACAGTTCCGCACGCGTCGTGATCTTTGGATCGACAGGATGCTGATCCAGCCGCTGCGCGGCCCAGCTTCGGGTCATGCTCTCGACCCACGCATCGCGGTGGAGGAAGAGGAATGAATTACACCCTCGGCATTCGCGAGAACCTGCGCCCCTTTCTTGAACAGCTCTTGCAGGTGTTCTTTGTCGGCATGAACATCGGGCTACAACGCACGGTGATCCCCGCTTTGGCGGAGACGGAATTCGGTGTCGTTCATGGATCGATGACCGCGGTCTTCGCTTTTATCGTTTCTTTCGGCATCGTGAAAGGGGCGATGAACTTCGTTTCAGGCCACCTTTCCGAGCGCGTCGGACGCAGGCGGGTTTTGATATGGGGCTGGCTGGCGGCATTTCCGATCCCGTTCATGATCCTCTGGGCCCCGAACTGGGGATGGATTGTGGTGGCCAACGTTTTGTTGGGGGTCAACCAAGGGTTTTGTTGGTCGATGACCGTTACCGCGAAGATGGACATCGTGAAAAGCTCGCAGCGCGGAATGGCGTCCGGTTTCAATGAATTCGCCGGTTATGGCGGCGTGGCCCTGGCCGGACTCTTGACCGGCTACTTAGCCAGCTATTGCGATCCGCGGACCAGTCTCTTCGCTTTTGGCCTTGCGGTGATCCTCGTGGCGCTTACGGCGGCGGTGCTGACATTCACCGAGACGCTTCCTTTTTCCAGGGCCGAAGCGGCACGTCACAAGGCGGGCATCACCAGTGGCCCGCAGCCGCGTTATGCCACGGGACCCGACGACCCGTCCGTCGGCCAGATCTTTGCCCTCGTTTCATGGCGTAACCGAACATTCATGTCGCTGGCGCAGGCGGGAAGCGTCGAGAAATTTGTCGACGCACTGATGTGGGGGCTGGTGCCGGTCTTCCTCGTGTCACAGGGAGCGAGCCTGATCGAGATTGGCTGGATCACGGGCATCTACGGGTTCGTCTGGGGCGGTAGCCAATTGTGGACCGGACCGTTATCGGATGTTGTCGGGCGCAAATGGCCGACGGTCACTGGCGTTTTCCTCTGCTCTGGCGGTGTTCTTGCCTTTCCGTTTCTCGCCACGCCCACGGACTGGGCCGTTGCCGCAGCAATAACCGGGCTCGGCATGGCGCTGCTTTACCCGACACTTATTGCGGCGATGGGCGACATCGCGCACCCCTCTTGGCGCGGCTCAGCGCTTGGAGTTTACCGATTCTGGCGCGACCTCGGCTATGCCATTGGGGCGCTGGCCATGGGGGTGATCGCCGACGTTACCGGCATGCTTCAGGCCGGATTCTGGCTGACAGGCTTGGCCATGGCGCTTTCAGGGCTCTGGTTGATCCTTGGAATGGAAGAAACGCACCCGCGCTTAAATCCCGCCCCCGATCAGGAAGAGACAGATGCTTGAATTCATAACGCGACGCCTTGGCTATGTGGCGATCTTTCTGGGCCTTGTGTCCCTTGCGCTTCTTGCTTTGTCCGTCTGGGGCTATCGTGCGGGCGGCTGGCCTTGGCCCCAAGCTTATGACATCGCCGGGTGGGGTGTCTGGACGGCGTTAGTGGGGGTCGTCGCAGCGCTCGTGTCGTTGGCGGGGGCTATCCGCAAGAGGCGCGGTGCCAGCAGCGCGCTGATTGGCCTTATCCTGTCATTACCCGTTGCAGGCCTCGGAGTGGCTTTCGAAATCGCCGCTCGAACGACACCGCCGATAAACGACATCTCGACCGATACCGAAGACCCGCCGGTCTACTGGTTCACCGCGACCCCAACGGACTACCCGGCGCAGAATGCCGCGCCACAACGCTCCGCCTATCCTGACGTGCGCCCGCTGGACATTCCGATCCCGGTCGAGGATGCATTCGCAGAGGCGTTGACCCTTGTCGAAACTCGTGGCTGGGAGGTGCTCTCGGCCGACCCTGCGGAAAACCAGATCGAAGCCATCGCCCGAAGCCGCGTCTTCGGCTTCGAGGACGAAGTGGCAGTTCGGGTCACCGACATTGAGACAGGCAGCCGCATCGACATGCGGTCACGCTCGCGCCTTGGGCAGATCGACCGCGGCGCCAATGCCCGACGTATCGAGGCGTTCCTTACGGAGCTGCAAGCACAAGTCATCGAATAAGAGCGCTCGGCAACGGAGTTTGCTGGACGGACTGCTTCGGGGCCGGACACACAAGGAAATCGCGAAGATGCTCGGGATTTCCCAGTTCACTGTGAGGACATATCAGGAGCGTTTGATGGAGAAATTCGGCGTCGCCAGCCGGGCAGAATTGATCGTCTGCGTGTCTGGCGGGCACCTCCCCAAAGATTAAACATCAAGGCAGAAAACTGGCGCAAGCGCATACGAGCGTTTCCACGGCTATTTCCGGAACCCTCCCGCGCTGCAAGGACGTTAGGAACCAGGTGCCATATTCGCCGGAGGAGACCAATGCCTACTGACGCTCCGCGCAAGACAGCGCAGCTTTACCGAATGGCCATGCCCGGTCATCTCTGCCCTTTCGGGCTCAAGTCAAAGGACCTGCTGAAGAGACAGGGGTTCGATGTCGAGGATCACCTCCTTGAGACGCACGACGAAACCGAGCAATTCAAGCAGCGCCACAGCGTGGAGACCACGCCGCAGACATGGATCGACAACGAGCGCATCGGTGGCTACGACTCCCTGCGCAAATATTTTGGCAAGCCGCTGCGCGAGGACGGGGAGACCACCTACACACCGGTGATCGCGATTTTTGGCGTTGCCTTCCTGATGGCGCTGGCTGTCGGCTGGGCGGCTCTCGGAACCATGCTTAGCGTCCGCGTCCTCGAGTGGTTCATCGCGATCTCGATGACTTTGCTTGGCATCCAGAAACTTCAGGACGTTGAAGGGTTTTCCACGATGTTCCTGAACTATGATTTGCTTGCCCGCCGCTGGGTCAGATACGGGTATCTCTACCCCTTCGCCGAAACTCTCGCTGGGCTGTTGATGATCGCCGGGGCGCTAACGTGGCTTTCTGCGCCGCTGGCTCTGTTCATCGGCACCGTCGGGGCGGTCTCGGTATTCAAGGCAGTTTACATCGACAAACGAGAACTGAAGTGCGCCTGCGTCGGCGGAGGTAGCAACGTGCCCTTGGGGTTTGTATCGCTCACCGAAAACCTCATGATGATCGTCATGGGGCTCTGGATGGGTTTGCGGTTCCTTCTTTCTGTCTGACCAGCTTTCTCGCTCCTAATGTCTGTCCGCGACAAGAAAGCAAGACGGACACGTCCTCGTCAGCACCGGTCGATCACGACATGTGATTCACTAACGACGCCTCGGAGGCATATGCGCGCTCGCACAAGATGCGGAGCCAAGGATGTCGCGGGTGGTTGCGAGCGGCGAAGCCAGCATCGCCGTTACGAACCGCCTCCGGAGAAGACAGCATTGTGGGCTGAAACACAGGGCGACTTGGACCCAGCATCCAGCCCGATGCACCTGCGCCTGAGAATCGAATTTTTTCAGGCGCATGCTCGTGATCCGGCCAGCAAATGGCGCCTGTCTAAAGGCCTCTTCGCTTAGGCTTTACGTGTCCAAGAGTAGAGCTCTTACTCTTCCAGTGCTTTGCGCCGGGCTTGGTATTCCTCGGGGTCGATCTCGCCCTTTGCGAGGCGTTCCTTGAGAACGTCGAGCGCGGTGCTCTGGCTCCGGCTCGGGCCACGTTCCATCAGCCAGCGCACGGCGAGGATCGCAAGGACGATCAGGACGCCCCAGAAAATCACCATCATGCCGATGCCGAAGAAGCCGTAGCCGTCGCCCCACATCATCGGGTGTCCGTAGTAGCCGTCACCATAAGTGCCGGGCGCGTCAGCTAAAGCGGCATTGGCGGCCAGTGTCGAAAGAAGAGTGGTGTATACAGAAAGTTTGGTCATGTCGGCCTCCGCAGTTTCGTTTCGGGCTCGATACGCCGTTCACATGTCCAGCACTTTGAGCGAGGTCAAAAATGCGCGGTAAAACCGAGCGTTCACCAAACTGTGTTTTCCTTTGACGCACACTCGCCGAGTCACAGCGAAATCCAAAAAATCTATTTCCGGCCCTTGAGCCTCCAGTAACTGGAGGCCCTACATCGTCGATAGATCCGAGTCGAAAAATCAATTTCGGCTGTGCTGCGATAGGAGAAATCGTCATGGATACCGCTGTTGATCACTTGCAGGAGTCCCATGCGCTTCCGGCTCTTTCTGTCGATGTCGAGGGTATGACCTGCGCCTCCTGCAGCGCGCGTGTCGAGCGCGGCTTGAGTAAGCTTCCCGGCGTTTCCGACGCGGGCGTGAACCTTGCCACCGAGCGGGCAGAACTGCATTTCGACCCGAAGCAGATTTCGGCCGAGCAGATCGTCGAGGCGATCCGCGACACCGGTTATACCCCGGTGAGCACGGAGGCTGAGCTGTCTATCGAGGGTATGACGTGTGCGTCCTGCGTGGGCCGTGTCGAGCGCGCGTTGAACAAGGCCCCGGGGGTTCTGGAGGCCAGCGTGAACCTTGCCACCGAGCGGGCCAAGGTGTGCTTCCTGCCCGCGATGACTGACGCGGACACGCTCGCTGCAACGGTGGCTGATGCAGGCTATGAGGCCCATCCGGTCGGCGACGCCGCTGAGGCTGCTGAGAGCGACGGGGAGAAGCGCCGTGCGTCATTGCACGCGATGGGGCGCGACGTGGCGCTGGCGGCAATCCTGGGCGCGGTGATCGTTGTGGTGGGCATGGGGGGGGGGCATTCGTGCCCGCCTTCGACCGCGCGCTCGGCGCCGCCAGCCCGTTCGCGGGCTTCTGGGACTGGGTCCAATTCGCTCTCGCCAGTGTTGTGCTGTTTGTGCCGGGGCGGCGCTTTTTCAGGCCCGGTTTGATCGCGTATCGCCACCTGGCGCCCGATATGAACTCGCTGGTCGCTACCGGCACGGGTGCAGCCTGGGCCTACAGCACATTGGTTCTGCTCGCACCTGCCTTGTTCCCGCCCGAAGCGCGACACGTCTATTTCGACAGTGCCGCAGTGGTGATCGCCGCAGTTCTGGGCGGCAAGTATCTGGAAGAGATTGCCAAGGGTCGAACCTCCGCCGCGATCCGCAAGCTCGTGGGGCTCCAGGCCAAAACCGCGCACCGGCTCGATAGTGAGGGCGTCGAGCAGGACGTGCCAGTCGCGCAACTACGCGTCGGCGACCGCCTCGTCGTGCGCCCCGGAGAGCGCATGCCGGTCGATGGCCGGGTGGTTGAGGGCCGTGCTCATGTTGACGAGGCGATGCTGACAGGCGAGCCGCTTCCGGTCGCGAAGACCGAGGGCGACGAGGTCGTCGGCGGCACGGTCGATCAGGACGGACGGCTGGTGATCGAAGCGACTTCGGTCGGCGGTGACACAGTGCTGGCGCAGATCATCAAACTGGTGGAAAGCGCCCAGACGGGCAAGCTGCCGATCCAAGGCCTCGCCGACCGGGTGGTGCGGGTCTTCACGCCCATCGTGCTGTTGATCGCGACGCTCAGTTTCATCGCTTGGATTCTGATCGGCGGCAACATCAGCGTCGCGCTGGTTGCGGCGGTGGCGGTGCTGGTTGTGGCCTGCCCCTGCGCGATGGGGTTGGCAACGCCAGCGGCGATCATGGTCGGCACCGGGCGGGCGGCGGAACTGGGTGTCCTCTTCCGCAAAGGTGAGGCGCTTGAAGCCCTTTCGCATGTCGACACTGTGCTGTTCGACAAAACCGGCACACTGACCGAGGGGCGACCGGTTCTGGTCGACATGGTTGCAGCCGAGCAGGACCAAGCGTTGCGTCTCGCTGCTGCGCTGGAGACCGCGTCCGAGCATCCGCTGGGTCGTGCCATCGTCACCGCCGCGAAGGAAAAGGGACTCGATTTACCCGAGGTGACGGACTTCCGCGCGGTCGCGGGGCACGGCATCGAAAGCCGCATCGACGGCCGGCTGGTGCGGGTCGGCGCGCACCGCTTCATGGCAGGTGAGGGGATCGAGCTTGGTGACCTCGGTTCGCGCGCGGCCGAGATGGAGGGCTCGGGACGAACGGTCGTCTATGTCGCGGTCGACGACGCAGCGCTCGGCCTACTGGCCATCGCCGATCGCGCTAAGCCCGAAGCGAAAGCGGTGGTCGACGCGTTGCGTTCGCAGGGCGTTTCCGTGGCGATGGTTACCGGCGACGCTACGGCGACAGCGCGGGCGGTGGCCGACCAGCTCGGCATCGACGACGTCCATTTGGAAGTGGTGCCGCAGGATAAGGCCAAAGTGGTCACGTCGCTGCAGAGTGAAGGTCACAGCGTTGCCTTCGTCGGCGATGGCATCAACGATGCACCAGCGTTGGCGCAGGCAGATGTCGGCATCGCTCTGGCGACCGGCACCGACATCGCCATCGAAGCCGCCGATGTCACCCTGACCCGAGGCCAGTTGGGCGAGGTGGTTACCGCGCTGAGCGCGGCACGGCACACGCTCGGTAACATCCGCGGCAACCTTTTTTGGGCGTTCTTCTACAACGTCATCCTGATCCTGATCGCGGCCGGGCTGGCTGCGCCTTGGGGTATCCACCTCAACCCAATGGTTGCCGGTGTCGCGATGGGGCTGTCGTCGGTCTTCGTGCTTGGCAACAGCCTGCGCCTGCGCCGCCTGAAAGCGTTCAAGACCGGGGCCGAAGCCTGATCAACCCACTTGAAGAGAGAGGAAAAGACCATGAGCCAATTCACATTCGCTGTCACCAGCCCCGAGGGTTTCGACGCGACGGTCGCACGCGTGACCGAGGCGCTGAAGGACGAGGGCTTCGGCGTGCTGACCACCATCGATGTGGCCGCTACGCTCAAGGCCAAGCTGGGGCTTGAGCGTAGCCCCTATATCATTCTCGGTGCCTGCAATCCGCAGTTCGCCCATCAGGCGCTCGAAGCCGAGCCGGATATTGGTGCCCTGCTGCCCTGCAACGTCGTCGTTCGCGAAGAGGCAGAAGGCAAGGTCGGCGTGCTGTTCATGGACCCGGCGGCAGTGCTTGGCCTGGTCGCAAACGCTGACGTCGATCGCCTTGGCAAAGAGGTCGCCATCAAGCTGCGTCGTGTGGCCGAAACGCTTTCCGCCTGACCTATCAAAAACCAGAAAGGAGACAAAATATGAGCGACATCAATCTCAAGATTACCGGGATGACCTGCGGCCACTGCGTCAAGGCTGCGACCAAGGCGCTGGAAGGTGTAGCGGGCGTCGAAAGCGCCGAGGTTACGCTGGAACCCGGCGGAGCCGTCGTGAAAGGCGCGGCCGAGCCAACGGCGCTCATCGCCGCGGTGAATGAAGAAGGTTACGAAGCCGAGGTCCAGTAGGATGACCGAGGTGCTCGTCTATACCAGCCCTGGCTGCCCTGACTGCGCGGCGGTGAAGCGCTACCTGACCGAGCGTGGCATCGCATTCGACGAACGCGACGTCTCGCGCCCCGGCGTAGCCGAGGAGGCGAAAGCACGCTACGGCGTGCGCGTCGCTCCTATCACCGTCATTGACGGCGTAGCAACCTACGGAACCTTCGCCGACCAGAAGCCGCGTCTTGAAGCGACGTTCAATCGGTCGACTTGAAGTAACGGGCAATCCGTCAAGCGGCGGCGGGCGCAAATCTGCTCCGCCGCCGCATTTTTATTGAACTCAAATCGCCTCGATCGCCTTTGCCAGCATGTCGCGCACTTCGCCCGCGACCGACTTGAGTTGCGGATTGTCGATCGCCGTCATCGAGGCCTCCGGGTCGATCGCGCAGACGAGGATGTCCGATCCGTCCTGCCGCAGAATGACGTTGCAGGGTAGCATCGCGCCGACATTCGGCTCCAGCTGAATCGCCTGATGCGCCATCTTCGGATTGCAGGCGCCGAGGATCATGTAGCCGGGCATGTCCTCGTCGAGCTTCTTCTTCATCGTGCCCTGCACGTCGATCTCGGTGAGCACGCCGAAGCCCTGCTCCTTGAGGGCCTCGCGGGTCCGGGTGTCGGCCTCTTCCATCGTGGTGTTGGTGAGGCGTTTATCGATGGTGTAGCTCATGGTGTTGGCTCCTTGAGTTGAAAGCGGTTCAGGTTTCGACCGGGTAGTCCTGCGCGGACCATGCGCCGAAGCTGCCCGGCACGGCGGAGACGTTCTTGAACCCGGCGCGGTGCAGCAGGCTGGCAGCGACGCTGGCGCGGTAGCCGCCCTGACAATACACCGCATAGTCGGTGGAACGGTCGAGTTCGTCCATCTCGTCTTCGATCGTACCGAGGAAATGGTGGATCGCACCGGGGATACGGCCGCCGTCCCATTCCTCGTCCTTGCGCACGTCGAGCGGGGTCAGAGCGCTGCCCTTCAGTTCCTGCACGGTGACCTGCGGGATATGCGCAAGCGGTCGCCCGGAGGTGCGCCATGCGGCGATGCCCCCGTTCAGGTAGCCCGCGAATTTCGTGAAACCCACGCGCCAGAGACGCAGCACGGCCTCGTCGATCTCGGCACTCGTTTCGCTCACAAGCGCAATCGGTTTGTCGGGATCGAGCATCCATCCGGCCCAGACCGACAGGATCGGCTGCAGCCCGATATTGAGCGAGCCTTCGATAAAGCCGCCGCCGAAGGCGAGCATGTCGCGGAGATCGACGAGCTGCACGTCATCCTTGGCGATCAGCGCCTCGAACTCCTCCGGCGTCTTGCCGATGCAGCGCGGCAATCCGTGCATCACCTCGGGGCCCGCCGCGTTCACCTTCTTGAGACGCGGGTAATGCGTGGGCACCGGCGGGGCGTCCTTCGTCATCTCGTCCTTGAAGGCCTGCAGATCGGTGATCTGGACGTATTTGTTATGGGCTTTCTCATAGGCGATGCTGGTCGACATCCGGTCGCCGATATTCGGCCCGCAGGCCGAGCCCGCGCCGTGACAGGGATAGACCAGAACGCCCTCGGGCAGTTGCATGTAGAATTCCTGCGTGGTGCGGAAGAGCGCCTCGGTCAGCTCCTCGGTCTTGTCGTCGCCCAGGAGATCGGGCCGACCAACCGAGTCCACGAAGAACGCATCACCGCTGAGCACGCCCCAAGGGTCGTCATTGTCCTTCTCGTAGAGCAGGAAGGAGACGTGTTCGGGGGTGTGCCCCGGCGTATGCCGCGTCTCGAACGTGAGATCGCCGAAGGTGAAGCGATCACCGTCGCGGATGCCCTTATGCTCGAAGTCATATTCGGCGCCGCCTTCGACGCTGACGCAAAGCTTGGGTTCTCCATCCAGCCGCGCCACCAATTCGCGCGCGCCCGACAGGAAATCGGCGTGGATATGGGTCTCGAACACATGGGTGATCGTCAGACCGAGCGCCTTGGCGCGCTCGATATAGATGTCGCAATCCGGGCGGGGATCGACGACGGCGGCGGTGCCGCTGCCGGTGTCGCCCAACAGGTAGGAGCACTGGGCGATCCCTTCCGCAAGGATCTGTTCAAAACGCATGGTCATGTCATCTGCCTCCGAATTTCCGTCCGTTCGGGATTGCGGAAGGAATGCGTGGGGAGCGGTTCATGTTCCGAATTCTGAATGTGTTCCATTTGTAGGATGGGCATGGCGGCACTTAGACGCCGACAGTGTCGGCAGGAAGCGGCCAACCAACTTCGAATGCTGCGGCGGCCTGGAGCTCAGAGCGGGTGAATTGACGAAGCCAGCGAAGCGGGCGCAGTGACAGCCAGCCGGAACCTCACGTGAACTCGACCGTTTCGATGCGAAGTCACCCTAAGCATTTCAGGAGTTCGTCCATGATACCCGACTGGCTGCACATCCTATCGTTAATCTCTCTCACTGTTGGCGCGATTTCCGCAATTGTCATCGCGTGGGACGAGTCGAAAGACCCCCAGCACATGTGGATCATGAATGTGGTCTGGCCTGTCGTGGCGCTCTTTGCCTCGGTGATCGTTCTCTGGGCCTACTTCACCTACGGCAAGCTCGGGGCGCACAGCAAAATGCATGCAGCGATGGAGAAGGACGAGACCCCGCCAAACAAGAAATACACGCCATTTCCCATGATGGTGGCCAAGGGCGCATCTCACTGTGGCAGTGGTTGCACGCTTGGAGACATCATCTCGGAGTGGTTGCTGTTTTTCGTGCCGGTCATCGCGACTTGGTTCGGCTGGAAAGAACTCTTTGCCGAGAAGATCTTCGCCGCTTGGATTGTAGACTATATCTTCGCGCTCGTGATCGGGGTGGCCTTCCAGTATTTCACGATCAAACCGATGCGGAATCTCTCCGTGAAAGAGGGTATCATTCAAGCGATAAAAGCCGACGTCCTCTCCCTGTCAGCTTGGCAGATCGGGATGTATGGTTTCATGGCCGTTGCGCATTTCTGGATCTTTGCAAGCATTCTTGGCGTGAAGCTTGAGGTGAACAGCGTTGAATTCTGGTTCATGATGCAGATCGCGATGATATTCGGCTTCATCACCTCTTATCCGGTGAACTGGTGGCTGATCCGGAAAGGGATCAAGGAAAAGATGTAACTCCACGCTGGTCTGGCCCTGAGAGATGCCGCCAATGTCAAGAAAAGTGCATTTAAGCGGAAGCAAGATCGATCGATGTCGATCCCGTGTTTCGACCCGTTGACGCGACTTTTCTTGACATGGCGACAACCATCACGCCTACCAGTCTGGGCGATAGATATCTTGGCGTTTCAGGCGCGGGCGAATTACTCGATGTGACGACCTGCGAATAGATTGCGCATTCAAGGGACTGCGGCGGCGGCTTGTTGCGTTGACTTGTGTCAAGGTGACAATCTGGAAGCCCGGTAAGATGCTCGAATGAAGCATCTCAAAGGAATTCGGCGTGGCCAGGGGCAGCCCATGCGGGGCGCACTGTGGAGAATCTTCTTGGTGATCGCGCTCATCGCAGTCACTTTGCAGGCGCCAGCTGCTATCGAGGAACTGGGCAACCATACCTCTCTCACCGTATCGGCGCACAATGCCTTGCGCCCCATTGAAAGCGGCGTTTCCTTAGTGGGCTGCCATCGTGCGCATCACCATGTGCATTCACTATGTGCCCCAGCGGTTATCCTAACGGAAGAGGCTGGTATCGAACCAAAAATCTACGATAGCCATACCCTCCCAATAAATGTGCTTTCGATGGAAGGGCATATCGATAGCCCGCGCGCTCCCCCTCCCAAATCTCTCGTCTGACAGAAGTAACGGCTTCAAAGCTTTTTGGCGCTGCTGCGGAACATCCTTCCGAGCGCCAACTAGCCACACACAGACGAAGGAAAAGAAAGATGAAACGTTTTTATTTTGTGTCGACGATAGCGGTTGTCGCCTCATCCTTGCTTGCCTTTTCGGCAAGCGCTGAGCAATCCGGTGTTATGCACGACGGTGCCATAATGGGCGGGCTTGTCGTTCCGGAAATGGATCCGGTTGAAGGGCGGCGCCTGTTCGCGTCGAAGGGCTGTGTCGTATGTCACTCAATCAATGGGGTAGGGGGGACAGACGCTCCGAACCTCGATGCGAGCACGATGGCAATGCCGATGGATCCCTTCAGCTTCGCTGCCAAAATGTGGCAAGGGGCTCCGGCAATGATTGCAATGCAGGAAACGGAACTGGGAGCCCAGATTCAATTTACCGGGCAGGAACTGGCGGACATCATTGCCTTCGTGCATGATCCGGCCGAACAGAAATCGTTCTCTGAAGCCGACATTCCAGAAAATATTAAAGAGCACATGGAAGTTGACTGAGCTAGGCTCAAGCTGGCGGCCCGTCTTTCGGGCCGCCAGATTTGCTATGGCTTGCCGGACTGAACGCCTTTGTTAGCTCGAGCTTTTTCAACGCGCCGGCCCGGCTGCCGTTCGACTGAAGGCTCTAATAGATCGGCTCAGTAGGCCCCAGCAGAGGCAATGAAAATCTGTCGGCTTTGTCGCCGTAAGGCTCGCTAAAGGAACGAGACGCGCCGTCATCAGCGGCGCTGTTTCCGCGCACTATTCGTTCATTCGCGCGCTTTATCAACGGCCTCTGCGAGCTTCTCGCTTTCGACAAAGCCCGGAACAAGATTATCACCAATCACGAATGCAGGAGTTCCGCTAAATCCAAGGGATTGCGAGAGGCGCATCGAGGTCTCGATGTGCTCTGCAATTTCTGGGCGGTCCATATCCGATTTGAGGCGTTTCACATCAAGTCCGATGTCTTCTGCGATCCGAAGGACGCTCGCTTCGTCCGCATGCCCGTTCATGCCCATCAAAGCCCAATGAAAAGCCTCGTATTTACCTTGAAGCCGCGATGCCAACGCCGCTTTGGTGGCGAACACGGAGCCTTCCCCGAGAATTGGCCATTCGCGATAGACGAGACGGACATTGGGATCGGCGTCTAGAAGAGCCTGAACTTCTGGCATGGCACGCCGGCAGTAGGGGCAATTGTAATCAAAGAATTCCACGACGGTTACATCTCCATCAGGATTGCCGAGGACCGGTGCGTTTGGGTCCTGCTCAAGCAACGATCGTTGATCACTCAAGACAGATGCCTGCGCTTGAGCTTGGGCTTCGGCATCCTGACGCTGAAGGATTGCAACGGCTTCCATGACGATTTGTGGGTTCTCGCGGATCGCTTCATATACGAGTTCCTTGACCCGAGCCTCATCCAGATCGGCTGCCTGTCCCGTCATCGGAAGCAGGGCCAGCGAGGTAACGAGCACCAAATTCCTGAACAACATTTTATTATCCTTCCTGTTCTGCTTCTGTGCGTGCGGCCTGAGCCTTTCGCTCGCGTTCTGGCCAAGTTGATTTGATGAAGCCAAGAACGTCATTGATTTCTTGATCGGTTAGCTTGTCACCGAACCCAGGCATTCCGCTGTCGAATTCGGAGCCTTGTTTTCGCATGAGCTCCTTTCCCCCAAGCTTTGTGTAGGAGAACAGGATTTGATCGCTGTGGTGCCAAGTATGTCCGCTACGGTCATGCGGAGGCGCTGGAAGACGCCCGTCCGGGCCGGTTTCCCGCCAGTTCGGTTGCCCTTCGAGATCGGCACCGTGACACGATGCACAGTTTTCCGCGTAGAGCACCCGTCCCCGTTCGGTGTCGATCGCGGTTTCGGAGGCTGATTTGTCTGGCGCTGGAATGGCGAGCCACCATACGGCACCTATCGCAATCACGCCAAGGCTCGAGAACGCCGCCAGATACGTCGGTTTCATAAAGCCTTCCCCCGTTCCGCCAGTCCGGATGAGAACTGGCGGTTTGCGTCGTGCTCGGTGGGTTTGCCTTTGCAGTTCAACGGCGGCTTGCGAACTACACTCCGCGATACCGTCGCATAAATGTGTGCTACTGGGGTGGCCCTCATTTTATTCTCTTCTTTTCGGAGACAAGATCGGTTTTCAGATATTCGTCGCAAGGTCACATATCTCGTTGCGATGCCTCGCCGGCCCCTTGTGCGACGCGATCAGGAGATGGTTCATCGCCATCAAGCAGGTAGACGGCCATTGCTTCGAGGTCTTCTTTCGAGAGGAAACGTGTGTTGCCCTGCACGATCTCGGCCATGCCGCCGCCGAAAGCATCACCTGAAGGTGTCACTCCCGTGCGCAAGGCATAAGCGAGATTAGAGACGGTCCAACCTTGCTCGGACAGGGACTGTGGCGTAATCGCAGGAGCTTTGTTTTCGCCTGGGAGTGTGTCGCTTCCAGCAAAGACAGCATCGAGCTTACGACCGCCGCCAATATTGCGTGGGGTGTGACATGCGCCACAATGAGCGGCTCCTCTTACCAATTCCCGGCCGCGGTTCCATCTCGCGCTTTTCTCAGAAACAGGCTCTGTAGGAGGATCGTGAAGAAAAGCCGCTCGCCAAAGCTTCAGCCCTGATCGCTGATTGAATGGAAACCCGACTTCATGCTCAGGCGCTGCTTTGGCAACCGGGGGGACAGTCTGGAACGCCGCCCATAGGTCCGCGATATCTTGATCCGTAAAGTCAGCATAGAACGGATAAGCGAAGGCTGGATAATAGGGGTGACCGTCGGGGCTGATCCCCTGGCGAACCGCCCTAGCAAATTGCTCGATCGTCCACCCGCCAATGCCGTGCGTTTTATCGGTCGTCAGGTTCGGAGGATAGAAAGTGCCGAATTCTGTCGCTAGACCAGCGCCACCTGCAAGCGCTGCGCCTCCTTCCTCTTTATTCGTGTGACACGAAATGCAGCCCGACGCCCGCGCCAAATACGCGCCGCGTTGGACATTGCCCGGTTGCGAGATCGGCGACGGCATTTTGCCGATCGGCCAGACTACTAAGGCCCCAACCGCAAGGGCGCCGAGCGCCCCTGCGGCAAGTGTAAGTTTTTTAAGCCAGCTCATCGTTACTTCGCCTCGAAGCGAAACTTCGCATGACATGAGGAGCAGGTTTGGGTGACCATGTTGAAAGCGCCATCCGCTGGCATCGAGGCATAATCCATCATTCCGCCGTCTGAGGCCGCCCCCATCATCGACGATGTGCCCATCATGCCGCCCCCAGAAGACTGCGTGCCCATCATCGAGCCTGCGCCAAGATTTGCCCCGGACGCCATCAGACCATTGCCCGCCGCTTCAGCGAGTCCCTCGCTCGCCGTCTTCAACTGGTCTGCTAATGCACTGAATTTGTCCCATTCCGACCAAATTTCCGGCTTCGCTTCAGACGGCTTGCCATCAGAACCTTCCGGAAACAGCTCCGTCAAGCCATCGCTGTGTTCGATGAACACGCGCGCTGCCGCACGCACCGCAGCAGCATCGTAGTCGGTCTCGCCACGCATCATCGGGGCCAATTTCTTTACCGATTGTCCCATCGCGCTCATGGCATCCATGCGCTCCTTGACAACACCCTCCGCACCGCCATGTGCGAATACTGCAGTGGCCATCGTTGCCCCTACCAAGAGGCCGATCGTCAGTTTGCTCTTCATTGTTCCGTATCCTGTGTTCGAGTAATTGATAGGTGAAAGGGGCGATGCTCGATCGTCCAATTTTCAGGATAGGTGTTTGGGAGGAGGCGGCTCGCTCGGGACATCTCGGTCGGAAAAGCTCAGATCTGAATGCTCGCGAATTACGTGAGATAAGGTTCCTGAAGCTCTCGGAACAGAAAGGCTGACCGTGACCATGTTTTTCGAGCAATCCGGACCAGGTTCACAATGGTCGGGCAAGGTTTCGTCCGCGCCATGTGAGTGGAGATCGTGCTCAATATCTGTATCCGGTGCTGTGCTCTCGGCAAGTCGCGTTTCGCGATCACCGGCTTGCGTTGGGCCAATTGGGAAAAGGCCAAATTGGGCGAGAGCGACCACAAGGAGGACCGAGACCGCTCTCTGAATTATGGTCAACCCGACCATCAAAGTCAGTTGATCCCGTTTGCGCGCTGAAGCTCACGCACGTATGCGACAATCAACTTAACGTCGCCTTTGGTAAGTCCTTCGATCGGGGGCATGTTGCCAAAATTCCAGTGATGCGAGCGGACGCCGTTTTGGGCGGCGTTCAGAAAGGCAGCGTCTGAATGGTGGTTCGGTTCGTAGATTTTGTTCACGAGCGGGGGAGCGACACCGTTTTGACCTGCGGCGTTCTCACCATGGCATGCCGCACATTTTGCCTCGAATGCGCGTTGTCCCATCTGAGCTCGCGAAGACAGCTCCGCAGGCAGGCTTACCTTCGCAATAGGCGCCCCATGCGGGATATCACTCGTGTCCGGAGGCACCATCGAATGTCCCTGAGCGGTCTGCGCGGGCGCCGGCTGAAAAGCTTGCCAACCTGCCGCTCCTAGCCCGAGAACAAGGAACCCGCCAACGAACCATCCCCAAAAATTCATGATGTTTTCTTCTCCTATATGTAATCAGCTCAGATCAGCTTGACCTGCGTCCCAACCGGCGTTCTGGCGAAGACCTCTTCGATGTGCTCGTTATAAAGACCGATACAGCCGTTCGATGATCTGCGACCGATCTTGCGGGTGTCCTGTGTCCCGTGGATCCGGTAATACTGCCAGGACAGGTAGAGAGCGCGAGTTCCGAGCGGATTCGAAGGATCGCCTCCCGGCACGTAGGCAGGCCACTCGGGATTGCGTTTGCGCATCGAGGGAGTCGGTGCCCAGCTTGGATTCTCACGTTTCTCAATGACTTCGGTGTAGCCGCGTTTCGTCAACTCGTCGGTCAATGGCACGGACGTCGGATAAATCCGCATTTCCCCATGTTCGGTCCAGTGTTGAAGCACTTTTGTGACCGTATCCGAAATGATGATGCCTTTGCCGAGCCGTTCAAAATGGTCGCGCCAATCATGAAGCGCGAAAGACGAGATGTTCCGGCGAACATCGCCTGCTTCCTCCGCGCGGAGCGTTCGCGGGAGGGTGAAGAGGGCACCGGACAACATTACAAAGCTCCGCCGGTTCAGACTTTGATTTCTTGCCATTTGTTCATCGTGGGGTTCTGGACGGGACGTCTCATCGAATACTCGGGATGGCCCGAACCTCAACCATGGCCGGCGGTAATTTTTGTATCGAACTGTATCCTTGACCCAGAGGCAGAATGGCGAGCTAAACAAGTCTTGCCCACTCGACTGGAGGCCGGTTTCGCCAGGTTTGGCGAACGGTTCTCGTTCGCAGGCTCGGGATCCAAACGGGTCGGTGAGCCGGTCCGCCAAAGTAGGTGAACGGAATTCGTGGCTAATCAAATGCCAGGGGAGACGATTTGATGAAGTTTAGATTCACGCTGCATGGTTTCCTCTGGCTCGGCGCGATTGCAGTGGCCCAATTCGGCCTATTGATGCCGACAACAGCAACAGCCGCGAGTTCCTCTGCATATGAAGTTACAGCCGTCGAGGCGCGGCTGATTTCGGCTCAAGACGCCGTGTCGGCAGAGGCTGAAACTCTTTCCGCCGGTCTGGAGCTCAACCTTGGCGATGGATGGAAAACCTACTGGCGCTCTCCCGGAGAGGTGGGCGTTCCTCCGCAAATTGACTGGAGTGGATCTGAGAACGTTGCGAGCGTCGATTTCCTCTGGCCTGCACCGGAACGGTTTACTGCCTTCAGCATCGAGAATTTCGGCTATCATGAAGAGGTCGTCTTTCCGCTACAGGTCACTCTAGAGAACCCAGGGCAGCCTGTAGACCTCAAGGCCAACGTCAAGTTGCTGACCTGCTCGGAGGTGTGCGTCCCGCAGGACTTTGATTTGGCGCTCAGGTTGCCAAATGGAAGCGGAATTGATCAGGACTCGGCAGATCGTATCGGCACGTTTCTGGCGCGCGTTCCCGCCGAAGGGGGTGCCGCAGGCATCGTCACCGCGAGGTCTCATATAAACGAAGATTTCACTCGCCTGACGATTGAGATTACGTCCAGCAGTGAGTTCCACGCGCCGGATGTCTTTCCCGAAATCGGAAACGGAGGTGCGCTGGGAAAACCCGATATAAGAGTCGGAGGATCACGGACGCTTTGGGCGGAATTTCCCATTCTTGCTTATATGGCGGAGAAAGCTACACCTCTGTCAGTGACTGTGACCGATGGGCCAGAACGCGCCTTTACCGTTACGCCTGAACCTGTGACCGCCGCGCCAGTTCCTCCATTCGACGTTGCCCGAGTGATCCCAGGCGTCGATCAGTTGGTCTGGATTGCCCTTGTCGCATTTCTCGGCGGGCTGATCCTGAATGCTATGCCCTGCGTTCTTCCTGTCCTGTCTATAAAGCTTTCCTCAGCCATGAAATCCGAGGGTCGCAGTCGTGGTCAAGTGAGAGCAGGCTTCCTCGCCGCCGCAGCCGGAGTCATGGTCTTCATGTGGCTGCTTGCGACACTACTCTTCGCTTTGCAAAGGATCGGCGTTGCCGTCGGATGGGGGCTTCAATTCCAGAACCCAGTATTTCTGGTGCTGATGTTGCTTGTCCTCGGCCTGTTTACCGCGAACCTCTTCGGCTTCTTTGAAATTTCTCTGCCAGCGGCTCTGACAACTCGGTTAACGAGAGTTGGCGGCGGGGCCGGATACTGGGCTGATTTTGCCACCGGACTTTTCGGGGCTGTCATGGCAACTCCCTGCTCCGCACCGTTTCTGGGGACGGCTATCGCATTCGCTCTTGCGGGCCGTGCAATGGACATCGCTATGGTCTTCACCATGCTTGGGCTCGGCCTCGCCTCTCCATATATGCTCGTAGCTATTGCACCAGGTCTCGTTCGGTTCCTGCCGAAACCCGGTCGCTGGATGCTCGCCCTGAAGGCAGGCCTCGGTCTTCTCTTGATCGGCACCGCGGCATGGTTGTTCTATGTTCTCATCGGTGTAGCCGGTTGGCGCGCTACGCTGGTCGTCGGTTCGCTCGGAGCGGCGCTGGCTGTGGCGTCAGTATCTCCATGGCTTTCGAAAAACCTGCGTTGGCCACTGGGGCTTACCCTGGCGGCACTCGCCATCGTGGCCGCGCCCTCCTTGGCCACGCGCCCTGAGACTGCCGGTCAAAGAGGGAAAATCTCTTGGATCGCATTTGACCGTGGCGACATTGCCCGGCGGGTGTCGCGCGGAGAAGTCGTTTTCGTCGATGTGACCGCAGATTGGTGCCTGACCTGCAAAGCTAACAAGGCCCTCGTGTTGGAACGCGATCCAGTTCTCGCTGCCTTGAATGGGCCAGAGGTTTCCCCGATGCTCGCGGATTGGACGCGGCCGAACGAGGCGATCGCTCGATTTTTGGAAGCCAACAACAGATACGGCATTCCATTTAATGCGGTATATGGCCCTTCCGCTCCCGAAGGGATTGTTCTCTCGGAGATATTGTCCAGCGGTGCCGTCCTTGCGGCGTTGCGAGATGCTGGTTCTTCCACAAATTCGGATGGCGATGGAAAGTATACTGAGCTGACGAGAGGGGCGGGGGCACCGGACTGATTAGCGGCAACGCTCATCGCCATTTCCACTTGTTTTGAGTTGGGGAGCCACTGTGCGATCCCTTCCGCGAGGATCTTTTCAAAACGCATGGTCATGTCATCCGCCTCCGAATTTCTTTCAGCTCGGGATGCGGATGGACTCTTTCATATGGCCCCGTGAGCGCCGCGGGCGCGTAGGAACGGCTTCAGACTTGTCTGCATCGTATCTAATCGAGCTGTGGCTTTGCATTCGGCAGCCGAACTGTCGCGACGAGCCCCCCGCCGGGATGGTTCGCCAAACTAATTTCACCTCCCTGTCCATGCAGAATTGACCGCGCGATCGACAGCCCCAACCCATGTCCGCCAGTTTCAAGAGACCGGCTTTCTTCAAGTCTGACAAACGGGTCAAAGACGCGCTCCAGATCGCTGGCTGGAATGCCCGGTCCTTTATCAGAGATCGTGATTTCTATGTCTTCACCGAGGACCTGCCACCCCACAGTCGCAGATCCGCCATACCTGACGGCATTTTCGATCACATTTCGCAATGCGCGACGTGTCGCGTTCGGGCGCAAGCGCACCCGGACAGTGGGACCGACTGTTAAACCAAAAGACGCCACCATATCGGTTTGGAGAGTTTCGAGGAATGTCTGCAACTCAACTTCCTGCATCTCCTCGCTTCCCGAAAGCCCTTTCGCGAAGGTAAGAGTTGCCTCGACCATTGATCGCATTTCCTCGACGGTCGACACGAGGTTTTCACGTAACTCTTCTTCTTCAACCATTTCCGAATGGACGCGCATGGCGGTCAACGGAGAGCGCAGATCATGCCCGAGCGCTGCAAGAACGCGCGTGCGGTCCGTCACGAACCGCGTCAGCCTTTCCTGCATTCGATTGAAGCCAGCGGTCAATTCTCGCACTTCCATGGGGCCTCTCTCTGGAAGCGCGTTCGCGTTCTCGCCACGTCCTAGATGGTCCGACGCTCTCACCAATCGCCTCAAGGGACCCAATAGGCCCGCCATTACAAACCAAGTAACCCCGACCAGAAGGGCCATCGCCGTAAGGCCGAACGTCAGAATTGAGTAGCGAGGCCATTGAATCGGTGGGCGTTCGAAGCGCGTGCTGACATTTAGCCATTGGCCACCGGCAATCGAGATCGAGAGGTTCATTTCGATTGCGGAGAGCTCGCCGCGCATCATGGCCAAGTGCATTTCCGTCATCTCGCGCGACAAATTCGGCAGTGGTAGGATAGCGCCTTGGATTTGGTGTAGCTCGACACGAATATCGCGACTGTAGCTTTCATTGAGAAGCCCGCGCACGCGTGCCTCAACCACCCCACCGTCGGAATGATCCGTATGCTGAACGAGCGGCTTTGCAGTTAAGTCGAAGCGAACAAGTGGGGAGTTCGCCGCGCGGATAATCGACGGGCGCAAGTCTGCAGGCGCCTCTTCGATCAGGCGGGCGACGTTGGCAGCGCGTCCAGCAGCCTCAAATCCTAACGCCGCTCGAATGGCGAGGCTACGTTCATCTGCAAAAAGCCATAAGCTGATAAGCTGCGCTACGCCGAGCGCGGCGATGATCAGGAGCACGAGCTGGACTCTCAAAGACCGCATGAAGCGCCCGATCATCCGGAAACCTCTACGTCCACGGATAGGCAGTAGCCACCACCCCTAATCGTTTTTATGATACTGGGCCGTAGGATGTCGGGTTCTAGTTTGCGTCGAAGGCGAGAAATCTGGTTGTCAATTTTTCGATCCAACGGGCCAGCAGAAATACCTTGGGACAAATCAAGCAACTGGTCACGGCTCAACACCATCCGAGGTCGTTCTAGCAGGACCATCAGGAGCTTGAAGTCAGCGACCGTGAGGGCGGTCTCGTGTCCAGTCTTGTTAACGAGAACTTGCCGATCAACCTCCAAAGTAAGGTGTGCAAAGTGAACTTTCCGACCGCTCAAGTTTCCGGTGAAAACTTCCTGATTTTCGCTTCGTCGCAGAACCGCTTTGATCCTCGAAAGCAGCTCGCGGGGATTGAAGGGCTTCGGCAGATAATCGTCGGCGCCGGTATCGAGGCCGGTAATTCGGTCCTCGTCATCTCCTAAGGCGGTCAACATGATGATCGGTAAGCGCCCTTTGTCCGATAAACGTTGGCAGACTGAGAGACCATCTTCGCCAGGCATCATGACATCCAGCACCAACAGGTCGTAGTTACCGAGAGCCAACTTCGTGTCCATCTCCTCCGCGTCTTTTGCAGCGGTCGCCCGCATACCGTTTTTCGTCAAATAACGAGTGACGCTTCTGCGGATTTGCTCGTGGTCATCTACGATAAGGATATGTGGAGCGTTCTGCATGGGTCTCATCAACTGTGCTAGCTCGACGTCTGGCATCTTTCTTGTAGCTAATGCTGTTAGCCTTAGTCCAATGCGACAAACGGATACAATTCCGCGACTGCACCTCGGAACGTTCAGATGTTTATACTCAGTCTGTCCCGCCATAGCCATTCTCGGAAGGAGCGCCGCTCTTGCTGACGGCCACCGTCATCGACCCACGGATCGCAAACTTTCTTCCACGGGTGGATTTGCATGGCCCGAGATTGGGCGCTGCGGCCCCAATTTCGCAGCCGGTTCTGGCGCAATGCTCTTAGATCATTTCTTCTGGCCGTTAGGAACAGAGCGAAGGCGCAAGCGCTATGCGTAGAGGGCGTAAATGCACGAAATAAACTTTGGAGAAACAACATGCTAACCCGACGTGATACCTTGAGCATTTTCGCTTCGAGTGTCGTATTCGCATATGCGCCCGCTTGGGCAGAAACTCACGACGTGTGGTCGCTCGAGATTCTCCACGATGCATTGAACCGCGATTTGGCACGGCTTGTGGATATTCGCAGGCCAGACGAATGGACGGAAACCGGCGTCGCAAAAGGGGCTTGGCCAATTGATATGAACCATCCCCGCTTCGGGGAACGCCTCTTCGCGGCCCGCGATCTCGCGAAGGGACGCCCTGTCGCTTTGATTTGTCGGACCGGCCATCGTTCGGGTTTCGTCATGGGAAAGTTGCGTGAAGCGAATGCAACAGGTTTCGTTGACGCCGCAGGTGGGATGCTCGGCGCACCGGGCCTTCCTGGTTGGATCGAACAAGGTTTGCCCACCGTGTCGAAAGAAACCGCACTTTCTAACCTTCCCAAAGAACTCGCCTGAGAGACAATATAAACAATGATCGATCGTAGAGCATTCATCTCGGGCTTGGCGGGACTATCCTTCTCGGCTGCCCCGCTCGCTGCCGGCGCGCAGACAAAAACCAGGAGATTGGCAATGCCGCCCTTAGTGGACGCAACGGGAGATCGGCGCTTCAGTCTGACTGCGCAGAAGGGCATGACAGATTTCACCGGACTTGGGGCCGGTGAGACTTGGGGCTTCAACCAATCTTATTTGGGGCCAACACTTCGACTTTCTTCGCGGGCTTCGACGCAAGCGCGGATCGAAAACACACTACCCGAAGAAATCTCGGTTCACTGGCATGGCATGCTGATCCCCGGTCACGCTGACGGCGGTCCGCATCAGACGATTGACTCTGGTGCGACGTGGGCTCCCGAACTGAATGTGATGCAACCTCCAGCCACGCTCTGGTATCATTCGCACGTTCACAGGGAGACCGGAAAGCAGGTTCAAAAAGGATTGGCTGGAGTTCTGCACGTAACGGACGGACAGGACGATGCGAAAGGCCTTCCATCGGAATATGGTATCGATGACCTTACATTGGTCCTGCAGGACAGGCGCTTCGACCGGCGCGGCCGCATCGACTACGGTCTGTCGATGCCAGACCAGATGATGGGCTTTATGGGCAATGTCATGCTGGTCAACGGTCAGATGGGCACCCATGGTGTCGTTCCGCGTGGCATTGTTCGCTTGCGTCTTCTCAACGGGTCCAATGCAAGGATCTATCCTTTGACCTTTGCGGATCGTCGCGTGATGCATCTCATTGCGACGGACAGTGGATATCTCGATCGTCCGGTCGCGATCGAGTCACTCGTGATCGCTCCCGGCGAGCGCTACGAGGTCCTTGTCGACTTTTCACGCGGAGAAGCGGGCACTTTGATGTCTGCCGCAAGTCCAAATCAAATGATGGGAGGGGCAGGGGCGGACTTCGCAGTGCTTCCATTTGCCGTGGATGGGACTCTTCCCGCACGCATCGCGAAAATTCCCAGCGAGCTAGGTGGGGACCTGCCCGCTGGTAAGAGCTCTTCCGTCGATCGCCGTAAGATTACGCTCGATATGCCGATGGGGATGGGCATGATGATGCGCGGGCTCAATGACCGGTTTGGCATCAACGGCCGCGCCTTTGATATGAGGCGGATTGACCTATCGATTACCAAAGGTTCGACGGAAATCTGGGAAGTCTCCTCAAGCATGATGATGCACCCGTTCCACGTTCATGGTGTGAGGTTTCAGGTTCTCACGGAAAACGGCCGAAAGCCGAGCATTCAAAACACAGGTTGGAAGGATACAGTGCTTGTAAATGGTCGAGCCGAGATATTGATTAACTTCGACCTAGCCGCAGATCGCGGCTCCCCTTTTATGTATCACTGCCATATCCTCGAGCACGAAGATGGTGGAATGATGGGGCAGTTCACTGTCACATGACTGATAGGGTCAGGATGCATTGATTTCTGTTGCGTCGCGTGATTCACGGCTCCGAAAACGGAGCGGTGACGTGAGCGATCTTTTCTGGCTGACCGACGAGCAGATGGCCAAGCTTTCCCCTTTCTTCCCGAAGTCGCACGGCAAGCCGTGGGTCGATGACAGACGGGTGCTGAGCGGGATTATCTTCGTCAATCGCAATGGCTTGCGTTGGCGTGATGCTCCTGCCGCCTATGGTCCGCACAAGACGCTCTACAGCCGGAGGAAGCGTTGGAGCGAGAAAGGCATCTTCGCCCAGATGATGGTCGGCCTGGCTGTCGAACACGGAGAGGAAAAGACCGTGACTAACCGCACCGCGACCAGCCTGGCCGCGAAAAAGGGGGGCGCGGTCGCCTGATCGGGCGAACCAAGGGCGGCATAAATACCAAACTGCATGCCATTTGCGACAGCCAAGGGCGACCGCTCAGTCTGTTTGTCACCGCTGGGCACGCCGACTGGTTCCGAGACGCGTTGCAGGACAAAGGGATACGCGTCTGCATCCCGGGCCGAAGGCAACGCAAGGCGCCTATCAAATATGACAAACGCCGCTACAAGCGCCGTAACCGGATCGAGATAATGTTCGGCAGACTCAAAGACTGGGTAAGCGCCCGATTGATGCCGCTTGCCTGATGGAGGCGGACCGAGATAAGACACGTGCATAACGACGTCTTTAGCGACGTTCTCTGATTGCGGCTTCGTCAAGTGCGGATCGCGACGTCCGTCCGGGTCATGGTTCTCTCCGAGGTCGCAGCCTTTGCGCC
>NZ_NBOB01000015.1:0-48068 GCF_002213185.1 Thioclava sp. JM3 | reverse complement strand
GCGCGAGCCAAGGTGAAAATCCGAGAGGAAGAGGCTGCGGTAGTGGTGCTTGTTGTGATGGCGCGATCGGCTCATGTCACATCTCCGGTGGATCGGCGGGGAGAGGCAGGCACCCGGCGCCTGCGCAGAGAAGCGATGCGGAAACAGTCCGGAAAATGGCAGACTGCAATTTATGGGCCATAGGATCCTTCCGCTCTTTGCTGCGCTGCCCATCGCCTTCCGACGTGACATCGATGTGACGGCTACGTGAACCTGTTATGTCACCTAGAGGCAGCTGTGCGGTGATCAACCATAAGGGTGTGAAATACCAAGCAACTTCCGGTGAGCGCACGATATCTTGCGGTTTGTTTCACCCGAAAGCATAGTGGTCGCGGTGACGACGATTGGCGAAGGAGAACGCGATGGCAGGATATCTGACCACCCATGTGCTCGACACGGCGCGGGGATGCCCGGCGGACGGGCTCAAGATCACGCTCTTCGCTCTCAACGGAGACGATCGTGAGGTGCTGGCCGAGATGGTGACGAATGCCGACGGGCGCACCGACTCGCCGATCCTGCCGGCGGAGCGGTTTCGCACCGGGCAGTTCGAACTGGTCTTCGCTGCGGGGGATTATCTGCGGGCGAGCGGGCAGGGAGCGGAAGAGCCGCTGTTTCTCGACGATATTCCGATCCGCTTCGGGATGAATGATGCCGGGGCGCATTACCACGTGCCGCTGCTGCTCTCGCCCTACGGCTACTCGACCTATCGCGGCAGCTGAGCCCGGGGCGTCCATCTGCTCGTGATTTGAGCATCCGGACAAAAATCCGGCGGTTCCGCCGCGCCATCGCTTGCGCTCGGCCGTGGCTTCGGAAACTCTGGGCGCAAAACGAGGGACGACGGATGGATTACACTTTTTTTCTGGAATGGGTGCAGTTCGCGGTGCGCTGGCTGCACGTGATCACCGCGATTGCGTGGATCGGGTCGTCCTTCTATTTCATCGCGCTCGATCTGGGGCTGGTGCCCGAACCCAACGCGCCTGAAGGGGTGCATGGGGCGGCGTGGCAGGTCCATGGCGGCGGCTTCTACCACATCCAGAAATATCTCGTGGCCCCGGCGCAGATGCCCGACCGTCTGACCTGGTTCAAATGGGAAAGCTACATGACGTGGCTTTCGGGCTTCGCGATGCTGGTGGTGCTCTACTGGACGCAGGCGCAGTTCTATCTGATTGATCCGCGGGTGATGGAGCTGCCGGTCTGGGGGGCAATTCTGATCTCGATCGGCTCGCTCGCGCTCGGCTGGCTCCTTTACGACCTGATCTGCAAATCGCGCTTCGGCGAAAACAATACCCGGCTCATGCTCGGCCTCTACGTCATTCTCGTCGCGATGGCCTGGGGCTATACGCAGGTCTTCTCGGGCCGCGCGGCGCTGCTGCATCTGGGGGCCTTCACCGCGACGATCATGACCGCAAACGTGTTCCTGATCATCATTCCGAACCAGAAGATCGTAGTGGCCGACCTCGTGGCGGGGCGCACGCCCGATCCGAAATACGGCAAGATCGCCAAGCAGCGTTCGACCCATAACAATTACCTGACGCTGCCGGTCATCTTCCTGATGTTGTCGAACCATTATCCGCTGGCTTTCGCGAGCGCCTATAACTGGCTTATCGCCTCCCTGGTGTTCCTGATGGGGGTGACGATCCGGCACTTCTTCAACACGCACCACGCCCATAAGGGTAAGCCGTGGTGGACCTGGGGCGCCACCGCGGCGTTGTTTATTGCGATCGTATGGCTGTCCTCTATCCCGAAGGCGGATGCCGGGGCGGACACCGAGGACAGCGCCATGTTGACGCCTTTCGAGCAGCGCTTCGCGGCGGCGCCCGGCTTCGACGAAGTGAGCGGTATCGTAATGGGGCGCTGTTCGATGTGTCATGCGAGCGAGCCCGGCTATGAAGGGATTGGCCATGCGCCCAAGAATATCAAGCTCGAGACGCCCCGCGAAATCGCCGCCGCCGCGCGGCAAATCTACGTGCAAGCCGGGCTGACCGACGCGATGCCGCCTGCGAATTTGAGCTATATGGAGCCGCAGGAGCGCGCCGCCATCCGGGCTTGGTTCCGAGCGGGCGAGGCCGGGACGCAAGCGGCAGGTCCAACGGATCGGGCCGAGGCCGAGATCGCGGTTCCCCATCCCGACGCGTCGTGATCGCTGCCGCATATCGGCGGGTTCAGGGATCATAGTGATGAGCTAGAAATCCTCCCAATCGTCATCCGTAGGCGGCGGCGGCAAAGCCAAGGCAGTATTGCCTGACACGCTGATAGGCGAAGCAGCATCGCGCGGGGCCGATTTCGGCGGCGCAGAGGCAATGCGCTCCGATTTCTCGGGCGCACGTCGCGTCGCCACAGCAGGTTTGTCCGCAGAGTCGACACGACTGGCGCTGGCACCCGATGACTCGCCAAGTTTGAATTGTCCCATCGCCTCGCCGAGTTCCACGGCCTCGCGTTCGAGGACCTGGCTAGCGGCGAGGGCCTCTTCGAACATGGCGGCGTTGTGCTGGGTAACCTGATCGAGCTGCGTGACGGCGGAATTGATTTCCGTCAGGCCCGCGCTTTGCTCCTGCGTAGCATTCGCGCTGTCCGCGACATAGGCGAGAAGATCGGAAACGGAGGACTGGATGCCCCCGAGCGCATCGCCCGCTTGGCCCACCAAGCCGACGCCGCGTTTCACCTGTGCTGAGGAGTTCGCGATCAACTCGGCGATCTCGCGTGCAGCGTCAGAGGAGCGCTGCGCGAGCGCACGCACTTCCGACGCGACGACCGCGAAGCCTCGTCCGGCTTCGCCAGCGCGCGCCGCCTCCACCCCGGCGTTCAGAGCGAGCAGGTTGGTCTGAAAGGCGATCTCGTCGATGACGCTGGTGATCCGGCTGATCTGCTCCGAGCTTTGTTCGATTTCCGACATCGCCTGCACGGCTTCGGAAACGACTTGGCCGCTTTCTTCCGCGCTGCGCCGGGCGGTCTCGACAAGGTCATTCGCGCGGCCGGCGGCCTGGGCGGCCGCCTCGACCGAGGCGGTGATCTCGTTGAGCGCGGCGGCGGTCTCCTCGAGCGTGGCGGCCTGCCGTTCGGTGCGCCGCGCCATGTCATCGGAGTTTGACGAAATTTGCCGCGCCTCAGTGCGGATCGATCCGGCGTTGTCGAGCACCTTTCGCATCGCGTCGCGCAAATCGCTGATCGCGCTGTTGAAGTCGTCACGCAATGTCTTGGAATCGCCTTCGAATTCAGCGGTGATCTCGGCCATGAGATCCCCGGCGGAGAGCCCGGCCAAGGCCGATTTCAGGGTCTCGACAATGTGTTGTTGGGCGGCTTGCATCGCGTCGCGTTCTTTCCGGCGGGCGTCAGCCTCCAAATGCTGCTGGGTGCGGTCGCTCGCGAGCACGGTGAACATGACCATCGTGCCGTCCGAATCGAGGATCGGGTTGACCGAGCCTTCGAGCCAGGCCTGGCGGCCGTCGGCACAGCGCAGCATCAGCATACCCGCGAATGGCTGCGGATCGCGCCGGAGAATTTCGCAGACCGGCGTGCCCTCGAAGGTAATCTGGCCGGCTACGGACATCCCGGCCATATCTTCGCGGGGCGCGCCGTAGACTTCGGCAAACGCGTGATTGAGCGTGTCGATCGTTACATCGGGGCGTAGGTCCACGCGCAGGAGGTTGGCGTCGATCGCAGAGATCAGCGAGGCATTGCGCCGTTCTTCCGTGGTGTTGCGCCATTGCGAGACATGGCCGATCTTTTCGCCCGCCTCGTCGGTCACGGGGCTGACGAGGCAGCGAAGCGATCCGGCGCGCATTCGGCCTTCGAGGGTGAGGGTGTCGCGTGCCCCGCCGTCGAGCGCTGCGGCCGCGGTCGTCCCCGCTGGCAAAATCTGGTCCGCGCGGGTTCCGACAAGCTTATCGGGGTCGAAACTCGGGTTGTAGGATCGGATTTCTGGCGCGAAGGGGCGCAGCAGATCCGAAGCGGCCTCGTTGGCGAAGGTGATGACGTGATCGTTGCCGGTGAGAATGATCGCGACCGAGGCGCTTTCGAGTGCGGCGCTGTGGACCCGCGCTGCGCGGTTGCGCGATTCGGCGATCGCAAGCTCGGACGCGAAGGTTTGCAGCGCGCGGGCGATCGCGCCGATTTCGTCGTGGCGCTTGGTGGCGGGGATTTCGGCATCGAGCTGCCCCGCGACTACGGAGCGCATCGCCTGCGTCACGCGGGTGAGCGGGCGCGCGATAAGCCAGCGTACGCCGAGCATCGCGCCGCCGAGAATGCCCACAAAAATCAAGGCCGTGAAAGCGAGGTTGCGTATCATGTCCTCGGCAGCGCGCGCGATGGCGGGTGCCGGGCTCCACCGCAGTGCGAGCACGGCGAGCGGGTCGTCTTGCGGGGAAATGCGCAGGGGAATTGCTTCGCTCAGCCCGTCTGCCGATTTCTTCAGGTCCTGCGCCTCAATCGCGTTTTGCGCAAGCGTGACCAAGGCTGGGTCGGCCTCGCCCGCCTTAGCCAGAACGTCGCCGCGCAAGTTGAGCACCAGCGCGGACTGACCGGCGCCGTCGGAGCCCGCGAGGACCGCTTTGACCTCATGAGACGCGTCTGCGATCCGTCCCGTGATCAGCGCATCCGTTACCGAATCACCGAGCATAGGCAGGATCTGGTCGAGCTGCGTCCTCGCGGCCTCGTTGGCGCGGCGATGGTTCGAATTGATCGTGAGCAACGTCATCAGCGCCGCGAACATGATGCCGACGATCGCGATCAGGGCCAGCAATTTGACCATCACGGTGTGCCAGGCGCTTGCGCCAGCCTCGGATTTGGACATCTCCGCCTCTTTTTTCCACACGGGGGCATTCCCGCAAAATCGCGGACACGCTACGTCCATCCCCTTTCGATGCCCTTAACGCGGACCTGCTGCAGGTCAGCATTTGCGCCGCAAGCGCATTTTCCCCGCAGTCAGTGCCCTTGAAGGTCCCCGATGCGGTCACTAAGACTTCCGTAAAGATCACACGCTATGAAGAGCGTCGAACGACCAGGAAGGGCCGAGATGAAAGATCCCCACGAGTTTTACATGAACACGCTGGTGCCGATGGTGGTCGAGCAGACCTCACGCGGCGAGCGTGCCTACGACATCTACTCGCGCCTGCTGAAGGAGCGCATCATCTTCCTGTCGGGCCCCGTCCATGACGGCATGTCGACGCTGATCTGCGCGCAGCTTCTGTTCCTCGAGGCCGAGAACCCGAAGAAAGAGATCGCGATGTACATCAACTCGCCGGGCGGCGTGGTGACGAGCGGTCTGTCGATCTACGACACGATGCAATACATCAAACCCAAGGTCTCGACGCTGGTAATCGGGCAGGCGGCCTCGATGGGCTCGCTGCTGCTGACCGCGGGCGAAAAGGGGATGCGCTTCTCGCTGCCCAACAGCCGCGTCATGGTCCACCAGCCCTCGGGCGGCTACCAGGGGCAGGCGACCGACATCATGATCCACGCCCGCGAGACCGAGAAGCTCAAGCGTCGCCTGAACGAAATCTACGTCAAGCATACCGGCAACGACTACGAGACCGTCGAAGCCGCGCTCGAGCGCGACAACTTCATGTCCGCCGAGGCCGCGAAGGAGTGGGGCCTGATCGACGAGATCCTTGAAAGCCGGGTCAGCGACGACGGAGAAAAGTGATCCTCCCGCTTAACTTCGGGACGATTTTGACATTGAGGTGACGGTTGGCCTGTCCTAGTCTTGAAGGGACAGGCCAATTCACGAAGCCCGGGGCGGCCCGGGCAGCAGAGGTAAGAGATGGCGAACTCGAACGGCTCCGACAGCAAGAACACGCTTTATTGCTCGTTCTGCGGCAAAAGCCAGCATGAGGTCCGCAAGCTGATCGCGGGTCCGACCGTGTTCATTTGCGACGAATGCGTCGAGCTGTGCATGGACATCATCCGCGAGGAGACGAAATCGGCCGGGCTGAAATCCACCGAAGGCGTGCCGACCCCGCGCGATATCTGCCAGGTGCTCGACGATTACGTGATCGGTCAGGAACATGCCAAGCGCGTGCTCTCGGTCGCGGTGCACAACCACTACAAGCGTCTCAACCACGGCACGAAGACCGACATCGAACTGGCGAAGTCGAACATCCTGCTGATCGGCCCGACGGGCTGCGGCAAGACACTTCTCGCCCAGACGCTGGCGCGCATCCTTGATGTGCCCTTCACGATGGCCGACGCGACGACCCTGACCGAAGCCGGTTATGTGGGCGAGGATGTCGAGAATATCATCCTCAAGCTGCTGCAGGCGTCGGAATACAACGTCGAGCGGGCGCAGCGCGGCATCGTCTATATCGACGAGGTCGACAAGATCACCCGCAAGTCGGACAACCCGTCGATAACGCGCGACGTGTCGGGCGAGGGTGTGCAGCAAGCGTTGCTGAAGATCATGGAGGGCACCGTGGCCTCCGTGCCGCCGCAGGGCGGGCGCAAGCATCCGCAGCAGGAATTCCTGCAGGTCGACACGACGAACATCCTGTTCATCTGCGGCGGCGCCTTCGCGGGTCTCGACCGGATCATCGCGCAGCGGGGCAAGGGCTCGGCGATGGGCTTCGGCGCGGACGTAAAGGATAGCGAAGACCGCAATATCGGCGAGCTGTTCAAGGAGCTCGAGCCCGAGGATCTGCTGAAATTCGGCCTGATCCCGGAATTCGTCGGTCGTCTGCCGGTCATCGCGACGCTGACCGATCTCGACGCCGAGGCGCTGGTGACCATCCTGACCGAGCCGAAAAACGCGCTGGTGAAGCAGTACCAGCGTCTCTTCGAGATCGAGGGTGTGTCGCTGACCTTTACCGACGATGCGCTGACCGCCATCGCCAAGAAGGCAATCGAGCGGAAGACAGGTGCGCGCGGCCTGCGGTCGATCATGGAAGACATCCTGCTCGACACGATGTTCGAACTGCCGGGCATGGAAGAGGTCGAAGAGGTCGTGGTCAACGAAGAGGCCGTGACCCAGAGCGACGCAAAACCGCTGCTGATCTATGCCGAAGCCAAGAAGGAAGGCAAATCGGCGAGCTGATCGCGACGTAAGCAACGATTCAGCAAGGGGCGAGCTTCGGTTCGCCCCTTTGTTTTGCGACTTGATTCTTCTCGTGCGGAAGGGTTTGCGCTAGTCCTTGGCGCATTCCCCTCGCAGAAGGGCAAGGACATGAGGCAGAGCTTTGCGCCGCTCGCAGCGGGGCAGAACAACAATCTCAACCTGATCCGCCTGATCGCAGCGTCCTGCGTGCTCGTGTCGCATGCTTGGCCGATCAGCCTCGGACCGGGAGCGCTGGAACCGCTCGAGGCCGCGACCGGCTTCAGCCTCGGTGCGCTTGCGGTCTTCGTGTTCTTCGCGATTTCGGGCTTCCTGATCTCGGCGAGCTTCGAGCGTTCTAGCAGCCCATGGCGCTATGTCCGCGCCCGCGTGGCGCGGATTTACCCCGGGTTGATCGTCTCGATCTCGCTGGTCACCTTCGTCATCGGGCCGATTTTCAGCCGACTGTCCCCGGCCGACTACCTCGCCTCGGTCGAGACATGGCTGGCGTGGCTCGGCAATGTGAGTCTCGTCCGGCTCGATTACCATCTGCCTGGTGTTTTCGAGGGCAATCCCTATCCGACGGTTCAGGGCTCGCTGTGGACGCTACCGGTCGAGATACGGCTCTACGTGGTCGTCGCGCTGCTCGGCGTGCTTGGCTTGATGCGCAAGCCGCTCCTGCTGATGACCGCGGTTCTAGTAGGTCTAGCGGGCCTCAGCCAAGCCCCCGCATTCGATTTTCCCGGAGCCTATGCGCTTCGCTCGCTCTGGTATCCGGGGCTGCCCTTTTTCCTCGGCATGGGGGCCTACCTGATGCGTGCGCGCATCCCGGCCTCGCCGGTGGTCGCCCTTCCCCTCGCGGTTCTGGCGGCTATCAGTATGCACGGCCCTCTGGCGTATCCGTCGATGGCACTCGCTGTCTCCTACGCAACGCTCTGGCTGGCGGGGCTGCCTTCGGGAAGGTTGCGCGAGTTCAATCGGGTGGGCGACTACTCCTACGGTATCTATATCTACGCTTTCCCTGTGCAGGGGATGGTCGTGGCGCTCTTGGGCGAGATGGGCCCGCTTTCCAATATCGCCCTCGCAACGCCGATCACCGTCGCGCTCGCGATGCTGTCGTGGCACTGGGTCGAGCGTCCGGCGATGAAAATCCTTCGCCGCGGGCAGATTCCGCAGGCAAATTCCGCTTCGCAGGCGCCTTGAGCCCGCACGGGTACTGGACCTCGACGCCCCAGCGGATATAACAGGCGGGACGCATTGCGGAGGTTGCCCCATGAAGTTTCTGCTTCGAATTCTCACCTGGTGGAACGGCTCGACCGTCGGCACGCAGCTTTTCACCGCGCGCAAGGGCGTGAAAGTTGGCGAGGACGAGCAAGGCAACATCTATTACCGCACCAAGGACGCCAAGCGCCGCTGGGTGATCTATAACGGCGAGAGCGAAGCGAGCCGTATTCCTCCGGACTGGCATGGCTGGATCCACTTCACCTATGACGAGCCGCCGACCGACAAGCCGCTGGCCCATAAGCCATGGGAAAAGCCGCATGAGCAGAACCACACCGGCACCGAAGCGGCCTATGTGCCGCCGGGGTCGATTCGCCTCGCGCACCCGGTCGAGCGCCGCGATTACGAGGCTTGGCAGCCCGAGTAAGGCCACCGCGCTATGAGCGAAAACCGCACCGAGATCATTGCCGGCGCGATCGTGCTGGTCGTGGCACTGGGCTTTTTGCTCTGGGCGGGGCGTGGCATGGGAATCGGGGCCGATGGCGGTTCCTATCCGCTGCATGCCTCCTTCCGGTCGATCGGGGGCGTCGTGCCCGGCACCGATGTGCGACTTGCGGGCGTGAAGGTTGGGACGGTGACGGATGTCGCGCTGAACCCCAAGACGTTCTTCGCCGACACCACGATCTCGGTGAAGAAGGGCGTCGCGCTGCCCGAGGATACGGTGATCGCGGTGACGCAAGACGGTCTCTTGGGCGCGAACTATATCGAACTGATCCCTGGCGGAGCGATCGACGATCTCAAGCCGGGTGATGAAATTCTCGACACGCAGAGCGCGGTCTCGATGCTGAACCTGATGCTGAAATTCGCAGGTGGCGGCAGTGGTGACGGCGCAGGGGAGGGGGCGCAATGATCCGCGCTTTGGTTTTGATCGCAGCACTCGTTCCAGGGCTCGCTGTCGCACAGGACTTCACGCAAACGACGCCGGACGACCAGATCCCGCAGGATGAGCCCGCGAAAGGGCTGGCTGACGGTACGGGCGCGATGCTGCGCGGGCTCGACAAGGTGTCGGGCATCGCCTCGGACATCAATCTGAATGTCGGGCAGAGCGTGAAATACGGGTTCATCACGGTAACGCTACGCGAATGCCGCTACCCGGCCGACGATCCGTCCTCCGATGCCTATGCCTATGTGACGGTAACCGAAGAGGACAAGCCGCAGCCCGATTTCGCAGGCTGGATGATTGCTTCGAGCCCGGCGCTCTCGGCACTCGATCACCCGCGTTACGACGTCTGGGTCATCCGATGCAAAAGTGACTGAGGCGCGGGGATCGCGCCTGAGGTGAAGTCGCACTCTCGGGGCAGCGCCTGCGCGAGCCGCGCGCGATATTCGTTCCGGGTCACCTCGACCGCGCCCATCGAAGCCAGATGCGGCGTGATGTATTGCGTATCGAGCAAGCTGAACCCCGTCTGACGCAGCCGGTCCACCAGGTAGGCGAGCGCCACTTTCGAGGCATTGGGACGGCGCGAGAACATGCTCTCTCCGAAGAACGCTCCGCCAAGGGTGATCCCGAAGATGCCACCCGCGAGTCTCCCATCCTGCCAGACCTCCAGGCTATGCGCGAAGCCTGCGGCGTGGAGCTGATCGTAGAGCGCGAAGAGCGGTCCGTTGATCCATGTCTCGTCGCGGTCGGCACAGCCTTCGACCACGCCGCGAAACGCGGCATTTGTCGAAATACTGTAATCCCCGCGCCGGATGACTTTCGCGAGAGAGCGCGAAATGTGGAATTTGTCCAAGGGGACGATCCCGCGCAAGGCTGGGTCGAACCAGTGAAGCTGCGGATTGTCGCGGCTTTCAGCCATCGGGAAGATGCCCTGCGCATATCCCGCGAGAAGTAGTTCCGCGCTCAGTCTGTCCGTCATTGTCTTGCCCGGTTTTCCCGTTACGCCTAGGCTCGCCAACAAGATGAACCAGAGCGGGGCCGAGCGCAAATATGGGTTTCTACGATTTCCTCCCCGAGATCGATCGATATGCCGAAGATCCCGGTACGGTGGAGCGGATGAACCTGCGCCACAAGATGATCATCAAGCCGCTCGAGCAGGAGATCGCGGGCAAGCGTGTGCTCGATCTGGCGGCGCATGATGGTCGCTGGGCCTATGCCTTCGCCGCTGCGGGAGCCTCGGAAGTGGTGGGAATCGAAGGGCGGCAGGAGCTGATCGACCGCTTCGAGCAGTTCCCCCGCGCGCATCTGCGCGAGAAGGTGAAGCTGATCTGCGACGACATCTTCGACGGAATGCAGAAGCTGATCGACGCGGGCGAGCGCTTCGACGTGGTCGGTGTTCTCGGCATTCTCTACCACGTCATGGACCATTTCCGGTTGTTCCAGCTGGTGCGCCAGCTTGGGCCCGAACTGGTGATCGTGGACAGCGAATTCGCACAGCGCCCGGGGCCGATCATTCTGCTGATGCGCGAGCGCACCGATAACGAGCTGAACTCGATCCCGCAGATCGACGGGCAGGAGAAAGCGTTGATCGGAATTCCATCCTTCCCGGCGATGACCGCAATGGCAGATGTGCTCGATTACGACTGCCATTGGCTCGACTGGGAGCAGATCGGACAAGGCCAACGCAGCCATATCGGCGATTACTATCGCCCCAAGGATAAAGAGAAAAAGCGCGGCACCTGCCTGCTGACCCCGAAATGAAAAACGCCCCCGAAACCGGGGGCGTTTTCGTCAATGTCGACCCGCTCAGAGGTTTTTCTCGAGCCATTTCTCGAGCCAGTGGATCGAGTAGTTGCCGCTCTGGATGTCTGGCTCTTGCAGGAGCGCGTTGAACAACGGAACTGTCGTATCCACCCCGTCCACGATCAGCTCGCCAAGCGCGCGATGCAGGCGCTGCAGCGCCTCGTGGCGGTCGCGGCCATGCACGATCAGCTTCGCGATGAGGCTGTCGTAATAGGGCGGGATCGAATAGCCGTCATAAAGCGCGCTATCCATCCGCACGCCAAGGCCGCCCGGCGCGTGGTAATGGGTGATCTTGCCGGGGCAGGGAGCGAAGTTCGGCAGCTTCTCGGCGTTGATCCGTACTTCGATCGCGTGACCGCGGATCGACAGCTTGTCCTGATCGAACTCCATCGGCTCGCCGGCGGCAACCTTGATCTGCTGACGCACGAGATCGACGCCGAAGATCGCCTCGGTCACCGGGTGTTCGACTTGAAGGCGGGTGTTCATCTCGATGAAGTAGAACTCGCCATCCTCGTAGAGGAACTCGATCGTGCCGGCGCCGGAATAGCCCATTTCGCCGATCGCGTTGGCGCAGATGCTGCCGATGCGGGCGCGCTCTTCTGGCGTGATCGACGGGCCGGGGGCCTCTTCGAGCACCTTCTGGTGGCGGCGCTGGAGGGAGCAGTCGCGCTCGCCCAGATGGACGCCGCGGCCCTTGCCGTCGCCGAAGACCTGCACTTCGATATGGCGCGGCTTCTGAAGGTATTTCTCGATATAGACTTCGTCATTGCCGAAGGCGGCTTTCGCCTCGGAACGCGCGGTGCGGAACGCGACCTCAAGTTCTTCTTCGGACCTCGCGACCTTCATCCCGCGACCGCCGCCGCCGGCGGTGGCCTTGATGATGACCGGATAACCCATATCGGCCGCGATCTGCTTCGCGGATTCGGTATCGGGAACACCGCCCGCCGAGCCCGGTACGACCGGAATGCCAAGATTTTTCGCGGTTTCCTTCGCGGTGATCTTGTCGCCCATGATGCGAATATGGGCGGCGGACGGGCCGATGAAGGTAATGCCGTGATCCTCGAGCACCTGCACGAAGGCGGCATTCTCGGACAGGAACCCGTAGCCCGGGTGGATCGCCTGAGCGCCGGTGATTTCGCAGGCCGCGACGATGGCGGGCACCGAAAGGTAGGATTGGCTCGAGGAGTTCGGGCCGATGCAGACCGATTCATCGGCCATGCGCACATGCATCGCGTCCGAATCCGCCGTCGAATGGACCGCGACCGAGGCGATCCCCATCTCGCGGCAGGCACGGATCACGCGCAGCGCGATCTCGCCCCGGTTGGCGATCAGGATCTTGTCGAACATACCGGCCCCCTTATTCGACGATCATCAGGGTCGAGCCGTATTCGACCGGCTGACCGTCATCGACGAGGATGCGCTTCACGGTGCCCGACTTCGGGGCGGGGATATGGTTCATGGTTTTCATCGCCTCGACGATCATCAGCGTCTGGCCTTCCTTGACCTGGTCGCCGACCTTCACGAAGGCCGATGCGCCCGGCTCGGGCGAGAGATAGGCGGTGCCTACCATGGGCGAGGCCACGGCGCCGGGGTGATCGGCGGGGTCTTCGACAGGCGCGGATTGCTCTGCGGCCGCGGGGTGGGCAGCCGGGGCAGCAACGGGTGCCGGAGCGGGGGCCGCTGCGGGGGCAGGGGCGGCAGCGTGCACGATATTGGTCTGTTTCGACACCCGCACTTTCAGGCTGTCATCTTGCGCGTAATCGCGGGTCACGGCGATTTCGGTCAGCTCGTTCGCATTGAGCAGTTCGGCAAGGGCCTGAATGAAGGCCACGTCGTTGTCACGGGTATTTTTGGTCATGCGGTCCTCGAAGGGTGCTTTGAAATGGAGCCCATTCTGCGGGGCTCTTTGATGCTGAGGGCGGTTATACGCGAGGTAACGCGCGGTGAAAAGGCGCATCGGCCGTCCGGTTGTCAGGGGGTCGCGATCTCGTGATTGCCCGGTATTTGAGCATGTGTGGGGTAGAAACTGCTCAACAACCGGGCAATCGGGCGGGAAATTGGCGGCCCGCCGCGCTGCGGCATATTTTACCACTTGATAAAATTCAATCCTGTGCGAGCGTAGGGAACAAGAAAAACTGACAGGGAGCCCGCAAGTGTCCAATAGCCAGCTCACCGAAGGGATCGCGCCAGCACGGCTCGACCCGGAAAGCTACTGCACCAATTTCGCCGATCACGCGCCGCCACTTGGGGCGCAAGAGGCCCGCATCGCGGCCGATCGCTGTTATTTCTGCTATGATGCGCCATGCATGGAGGCGTGCCCGACCGCGATCGACATCCCTCTGTTCATCCGGCAAATCTCGACCGGAACACCGGAAGCCGCAGCGAAGACGATCTTCGATCAGAACATCATGGGCGGTATGTGCGCCCGCGTCTGCCCGACGGAAAATCTCTGCGAAGGGTCCTGCGTTCGTATGGAGTCGGAGGGCGAGCCGGTCGAGATCGGCGCGCTGCAGCGCTACGCGACCGATACGCTGATGGCCAAGCAAAGCCACCCCTACACTCGCGCCGCGAGCACGGGCAAATCGGTCGCCGTCGTGGGCGCCGGGCCCGCAGGTCTCGCCTGTGCGCACCGCCTCGCGATGAAGGGCCACGAGGTCACCGTCTATGACGCGCGCTCGAAGCCAGGCGGCCTCAATGAATACGGTATCGCAAGCTACAAGACGCCGGGCGGGTTCGCGCAGGCGGAAGTTGACTGGCTGCTGCAGATCGGCGGCATCACCGTGGTCGAAAACTGGCAATTGGGCCGCGCCGGTGACGGCGATCTGGCCGAGCTGCTGGGCGATTTCGACGCTGTTTTCCTCGGGATGGGCCTGTCAGGCGTGAACGCGCTACGCCTCGATGGCGAAGACAAGGACGGTATCCGCCCCGCGACCGAGTTCATCGCGGAGTTGCGTCAGGCCTCCGATTTGGCCGAACTGCCGATCGGGCACGATGTGGTCGTGATCGGCGGCGGCATGACGGCGGTCGACGCCGCAGTGCAGTCGAAGCTGCTGGGTGCGCTCAACGTGACCCTCGTCTACCGTCGTTCGCGCGCCGAGATGCCCGCCAGCACGGTCGAGCAGGAGCACGCGCTGACCCATGGCGTGAACATCATCGAGAACGCCGCCCCCATCGCCATCCACGGCAATGGCGCGGTGCGTCAGGTCGAGTTCGCCTATACGAAGAAGGGCCCCGACGGTCTCGAGATGACCGACGCGACCTTCAAACTGCCCGCCGATCAGGTCTTCAAGGCGATCGGTCAGACGCTGGGCGACATGCCTCCGAAAGTCGAGGTCGCGGGCGGAAAGATCAAGGTGGACGGCGCGGGCCGCACCTCGGTCGAACGGGTCTGGGCGGGGGGCGATTGCACCCATGCCGGCGAAGACCTGACCGTGACGGCGGTCGCGCAGGGGCGCGATGCAGCTGAAGAAATCCACCAATTCCTGATGGAGGGCTAAGAGATGGCCGATCTGACTTCTGAATTCATCGGTATCAAATCCCCCAATCCGTTCTGGCTCGCTTCCGCGCCGCCGACGGACAAGGAATACAATGTCCGCCGTGCCTTCGAAGCCGGTTGGGGCGGGGTCGTCTGGAAGACGCTGGGCTCGGAAGGGCCTCCCGTGGTCAACGTGAACGGCCCGCGCTACGGCGCGATCTATGGCGCGGATCGTCGTCTGCTCGGTCTCAACAATATCGAGCTGATCACCGACCGTCCGCTGCAGACAAACCTGCGCGAAATCAAGGCGGTGAAGCAGGACTACCCGGACCGCGCGATCATCGTCTCGCTGATGGTGCCCTGCGACGAGGAAAGCTGGAAGGCGATCCTGCCGCTGGTCGAGGAAACCGGCGCCGACGGGATCGAGCTGAACTTCGGTTGCCCGCATGGCATGGCCGAGCGCGGCATGGGGTCGGCTGTCGGTCAGGTCCCCGAATATATCGAGATGGTCACCCGCTGGTGTAAGCAATATTGCAGCCTGCCAGTGATCGTGAAGCTCACGCCGAACATCACCGATATCCGGCGCCCGGCGGAAGCCGCGAAGCGCGGTGGGGCCGATGCGGTCTCGCTGATCAATACGATCAATTCGATCACCTCGGTCGATCTGGACGACTTCGCGCCGGAGCCGACCATTGACGGCAAAGGCACCCATGGCGGCTATTGCGGTCCGGCGGTGAAGCCGATCGCGCTGAACATGGTGGCCGAGATCGCACGCAATCCCGATACGGCCGGTCTGCCGATCTCGGGCATCGGTGGCGTGACCACCTGGCGCGATGCGGCAGAGTTCATGGCGCTCGGGGCTGGCAACGTGCAGGTCTGCACGGCGGCGATGACCTACGGCTTCAAAGTCGTGCAGGAGATGATCTCCGGCCTGTCGGAATACATGGATCGCAAGGGCTTTACCTCGACCTCCGAATTGGTGGGCCGCGCGGTCCCGAATGTGACCGATTGGCAGTATCTCAATCTCAACTACGTCACCAAGGCAGAGATCAATCAGGAAGATTGCATCAAATGCGGTCGCTGCTATGCCGCCTGCGAGGACACCTCGCACCAGGCGATCGCGGTGTCCGACGACCGTGTCTATTCGGTCAAGGACGAGGAATGCGTGGCCTGCAACCTCTGCGTCGAGGTCTGCCCGGTTGAGTGCATCACGATGCGCAAGATGGACAAGGGTGAGGTGGATCCACGCACTGGCGAGACGGTCGGCGATTATGCCAACTGGACGAGCCATCCCAACAACCCCTCCGCCGCGACCGCAGCCGAATAAGGGCAGGGGCTTAGCGGGTCACGTCGAGGTTCGGCGCGACCTGCGGGGGCACCTGAGACCAACCCTCCTGAGGCGCGCTGTTCCGAGTATCGGGCGGCGCGTCTTTTTTCTCCGCCGTCTGTGGCGCAGTCTCCGGATGGATCTCGGCAGCGTGGTAGGTTTCGGCCTCTTTCTTCACCGTCGATGTGTCGGCGAGCGGGGCGGTGACAATCCGTACCGGCTCAGGCTCAGGGCCCTCCGGGGTTGGCATAAGATCCGGTGCCGCCCAGAGTGCTGCCGCCTGCGCTTCGAGCGGCGTGACCTCGAAGGTCGGGATCGGGCCGGTCAAGGCGTCGGGATCGGGACGCGCGCCCCCATCGCTCATGCCAATTGCGCGGGATGATTGGTTCAAATCCTCCGTGCCCCGATCCTGGCCTTTGTCTTTCGACGCATCTGCGCTGCGCGCCGCGCGCGCCTCCAGGGCCCGCACTTGCTTCGCGCGATCCTGCGACGTCTGGGTGTCTACGTTTGCGCCGAGGCCGCCGTTCGTATTGGCCGCATCCGCAGGCGCCTCCACCTTGCTGGCAGGCGCTGTTTTCGGGGCCGCGACCGTCAATAGAGGCGACCACCCGATCTGAGGCATCAACCCCGAAATCCGGTCCATTCCGAGCTCCATTTTCTTGCGCCCCCACGCATGCTCAAACTGCGTCGAGGGTGTTACCAGACCGTTAAGATCCGGCGGAAACTTCGGAAATGGTTGCGGAAGGCTTAACCGCTCAGGGCGCCAGAAGCCGCGCGAAGAGCAAGTCTAGGAAGGGGGCGGCCCCTTCCAGCGGCTCCTTGCCCGGGCCGAGGACCGCGCGCACCTGCGTGTCGAAATCCGCGTAATGCTGGGTGAGCGCCCAGATCGAGAAGATCAGGTGGTGCGGATCGACGGGCGCGAGGCGGCCCTCAGCGATCCAGCCTTCGATGATCCGCGCCTTCTCGTCCACCAAGGTCTTGAGATCGGTGGATAATTCCGCGCCCATACGCGGTGCGCCCTGCAGCACCTCGTTGGCGAACAGTCGACTTTCGCGCGGCATTTCGCGGCTCATCTCGAGCTTGCGACGCATGTAGCGCATGATTTCCTCACGCGGCTCGCCCTCGGCGGAGATCGCGCGCAGCGGCGCGAGCCAGATATCGAGAAGCCCTTCCAGAAGTGCCTCGTGGATCGCCTCCTTGGAGGGAAAGTAATAGAGCACGTTCGGCTTGCTCAGCCCCGCTTCCGCCGCGATCTGGTCGAGCGTCGCACCCCGGAAGCCATGCGCGGAAAACACGTCCAGCGCCGCCTCGAGAATCTTGCCGCGATTGACCTTCTGAATCCGGGTCAGCGGGCGCTTGCCGTCGTCGTCGCCGGTGAAGTCGCGCGGTTCGAGGTCGTCTGCCAAGTATTCGTCTCCCAATGCGTCGTTTACGTTAACCGAAGCGTGACTGCAGGATCAATCGCTACAGGCAGGAGAGCGCGCTATAAACGCCAGGTGAAGGCCGCTTGACTGGTTCCCAAGCTGTGCTAGCGTGAGTCTGACCGTTCGGTCAAACTAGACATCCCGGCCGCGTTCCGACCCGGCCTTCCGACCGGAGTTTTCCCATGGCGCTCGACCGCAAGTCCCCCAATGATCTCAACGCTTTCTGGATGCCTTTCACGGCGAACCGCCAGTTCAAGAAGAACCCGCGCATGTTCGTGGGCGCGAAGGATATGCATTACACCACCTCCGACGGGCGCCAGGTGCTCGACGGCACGGCAGGCCTGTGGTGCTGCAACGCGGGCCATTGCCGCCCGAAGATCACCGAGGCGATCCAGAAACAGGCGGCCGAGCTCGATTACGCGCCCGCCTTCCAGATGGGCCACCCGATTGCGTTCGAGCTTGCGAACCGCATCCTCGACATTGCGCCCGACGAGATGGCGCATGTGTTCTACACCAACTCCGGCTCGGAATCGGTCGAGACCGCGCTGAAACTCGCCATCGGCTATCACCGTGCGCGCGGCGACGGGGCTCGCACGCGCCTGATCGGGCGCGAGCGCGGCTATCACGGCGTGAACTTCGGCGGTATCTCGGTGGGCGGCATCGTCACCAACCGCAAGACCTTCGGTCCGCTCGTGCCGGGGGTCGATCACCTGCCGCACACCCATCTGCCCGAGGAGAACCGTTGGTCGAAGGGCTGCCCCGAGCATGGCGCGCATCTGGCCGACGACCTCGAGCGGATCATCGCGCTGCATGGCGCCGAGACCATCGCTGCCGTCATCGTGGAGCCGGTGGCGGGCTCGACCGGCGTGCTGCTGCCGCCGAAGGGCTACCTGCAGAAGCTGCGCGACATCACCAAGAAGCACGGCATCCTGCTGATCTTCGACGAGGTGATCACTGGCTTCGGGCGCACGGGCGCGGCCTTCGCTGCCGAGAAATACGGCGTCGTGCCGGACATGATCACGACCGCAAAGGGCCTGACCAACGGCGTAATCCCGATGGGCGCGGTATTGACGACGGCCGAGGTCCACGACGCCTTCATGAACGGCCCCGAGCATATGATCGAGCTGTTCCATGGCTACACCTATTCGGGCAACCCGATCGCCGCCGCAGCCGGGATTGCGACGATCGAGACGTATCGCGAAGAGGGGCTGTTCGAGCGGGCCGCCGAGCTCGCTCCCTATTGGGAAGATGCGCTGCATTCGCTCAAGGGCGTGCGCAACGTGATCGACATCCGCAACGAGGGCCTGATCGGTGCGGTCGAGCTGGAGCCGATCGCGGGCGAACCCACGAAGCGCGCCTTCTCGGCCTTCCTGAAGGCCTATGAGAAAGGCATCCTGATCCGCACGACCGGCGACATCATCGCGATGAGCCCGCCGCTGATCATCTCGAAAGAGCAGATCGACCAGCTGGTCGGCACGCTCAAAGAGGTGCTCGAAGAGGTTGAGTGATCGGGCTCAAGCCGAGATGACAAGACGGCCGCGCAGGGATTGCGCGGCCGTTTCTCGTTGCGGGTTGATGCGCGGCCCGGGGCTAGTCGCCCCGCGCCATTCTGACGTCCGAGACGGCGCGTCGCTCAGTACGGGTTCTTCGCCCCGCGATCCTCGCTCAGCGATTGCTGCGAGCGCTCGACGATCATCTCGATCGCGTCGGCGAGATGTTCCTCACCGATGGCATTGTCACCGCGCGCCACCCGGATGCGATGCGCCTCGATCATGACCTCGGCATGGGACGTTCCGCGCGGCGGTTCGAACTTGTAGGTGGCCAGCTCGATCAGGAGTCCCAGCGGATCCTTGAAATAGATCGAATCCATAAAGCCGCGATCCTTCACGCCGGAATGCGCGATCCCGCGCGCATCGAGTCTTGCCACGACCTGCCGATGCGTCGCCATCGAGACATTGAAGGCTAGATGATGCACGCAGCCCGGGTCGGTGGGCGTGCGGTCGTGAACAGGCTTGCGGGTCTCGTTCGTGAAGATCGTGATCAGCCGACCGTCACCCGGATCGAAATAGAGATGCCCTTCGTCGGCATTGTCGAGATTGGGCTGATCGAAGATGAACGGCATCCCCAGGACACCCTCCCAGAAATCGATGGAGCTCTGCCGATCCGCGCCGGTCAGCGTGATGTGGTGAACCCCCTGAACCTGCATCTTGCGCATGTCGTCCTCTGCCTGAATTGCCTCTCGATCAAGATAACCCGTGCAGCGCTCAGGTCTAGGAACAGGATCTGTGCGGGGCCGCGCGAAACCCCGCCGAGCGTCGCCACGCAGCGCTGCGCGAGCTTGTCGCGGCGCGGGGGTGAGCTATGGTGCGCAGCGATGCCCGGAGACTCGCGATGCTGCGCCTGACCTTTGTTCTCGCCCTGATATGCCCGCTGCCGGCCATGGCCGAACTGGTGCCGTGTGAAACTTCCATTCGCGGCAAGACCTATTCCTACGTTTACGACGCGGACAATGCGGCGCTGAAGGAAAGCCGCTCGCTGCGGGAAAAACTCTTCGGCGAGAAGGGGGAGGTAACCTGCCCGGCACTGGTCACGCTGCGGGCGCTGACGCCCGAAATGGACGACAAAAGCCGCGCCCCGTTCTGCCTGCAATGGGACAAGGAAGCCGAGACCTATCTGGGCTACGACCGCGGTGAGCGCGACGCCTACGGGCTCTGCCGCAAGCCGTCGAAAAGCATCTGCGAGCGCCTCAAGGGGACTGCAAAGGCCGCCGGCGATCTGCGCGACGAGGCCGAAAGCGCCGTGGGCGACGCGGCGAGCAAGGTTCTGGGCAAAAAAATCGGCGGTATGATCGTGTCGGATCAGGCCGGCAACCTGCAAAAGAAGCTGCGCGATGCGGGCCTCGGCGTGCTGGCCGGAGCCTCGGCGCCCGCTCTTGCGGCCACCGCGGTCGTCGTCGGTGGCGCGATTTACATTTGTTCGGATACCGGCGCGGAGGCGGTGGGGCTCGAAGCCGACCCGGTCGAGCCGATCTCGGATGGGAAGGAGCTGCTGGGCTCGAAACTGCCCAAGACGCATCTGCCCGCAGGCGTGGCCGGTGCACCGATGCGCCCGGTCGAGACCGAGACGCTGCCAGCCGCGCCAGACGCAAATGCGCCGGATGCGTCGGAGGGGGCTTCGCAATCGCCCGCACCGGCGAGCTCCAACGCGGCACCCGTCGGCGCGCCGGATATCACCGCCGATCCGGCAGCGAACTGAGCGATCAGCTCACGCCGATCCCGCGCAACACGATGCTTTTTACGCAGGTCTTCGCGTCTTCCCACTGAGCGTCGTTCAGCGGGGCGCCGCCGTTCAACGTCTCGATCTGATGCGAGAAATCGGCATAGTGCTGGGTGGTGGCCCAGAGCATGTAGAGAAGGTGATGGGGATCGACCTTGGCCATTTTGCCTTCCGCAATCCAGCGCTCGATGATGACCGCGCGGCCCTCGGTCCAGTCGCGGAGCGTGGTCTCGAGGTAGTCCTGAATGACCGGCGCGCCATGCATCACCTCCGACGCCCAGACCTTCGAGCCGTTCGGGTGATTGCGCGAAATCTCCATTTTGGCGTCGATATAGGCACCGATCCCCTCGGCGGGGCCGCTCGCCGCGTCGAACACATCCGCCGCTTCCAGCCAGATGTTGAAAATGCGCTCTACGACCCGGCGATAGAGCGATTCCTTCGTCTCGAAATAGTAATGGAGATTGGCTTTCGGCAGCCCCGCCACATCCGCGATCAGTTGCATCGTGGCGCCGCCGAATCCGGCCTCCGCGAAGACCCGCTCGGCAGCTTTCAGGATCGACTCTTCGGTAGCGCGCCGGGCCTCGGCCCGACTGCCGCGGCTCGCTTGCCCATTTTTTGAGCGCTTGCCGCTCTCATCATCTTTCATTCGAACTGCGTCCTGATTTTTGTTGACCGAATGGTCAGACCGTGGCCCACTCAACCTGACCATACGGTCAGAAAAAGATTCGTCGCAAGAGGGGATAACCCCCACGCAGCCGACAGGGAGTAATGAAATGTCAGCACCCGGAGAAAACCTCCGCATCAATCCCGATCGCCTTTGGGACAGTCTCATGGAGATGGCCAAGATCGGTCCCGGCGTCGCCGGGGGCAATAATCGCCAAACCCTTACCGATGCGGATGCCGAAGGCCGCGCACTGTTCCAGAAATGGTGCGAAGAGGCCGGCATGACGATGGGCGTCGACACGATGGGCAACATGTTCGCCACCCGCGCAGGCGAAGACCCCGATGCGCTGCCGGTCTACATGGGCAGCCACCTCGACACGCAGCCCACGGGCGGTAAGTACGACGGCGTCCTCGGTGTGCTCGGCGCGCTGGAGGCGGTGCGCTCGATGAACGATCTGGGCATCAAGACCAAGCACCCGATCGTCGTGACCAACTGGACCAACGAAGAGGGCACGCGCTTCGCCCCGGCGATGCTGGCCTCGGGCGTGTTCGCGGGCGTTCACACGCAGGACTGGGCTTACGATCGCGAGGACGCGGAAGGCAAGAAGTTCGGCGACGAACTGAAACGCATCGGCTGGGTAGGCGACGAAGAGGTCGGTGCGCGCAAGATGCATGCGATGTTCGAGCTGCATATCGAGCAGGGCCCGATCCTCGAGGCAGAGGGCAAGGATATCGGCGTCGTCACGCATGGGCAGGGCCTCAGCTGGACCCAAGTGACGATCACGGGCAAGGACGCGCATACCGGCTCCACCCCGATGCCAATGCGCAAGAATGCGGGTCTCGGAATGGCGCGCGTGCTGGAACTGGTCGACGAGATCGCCTGGTCGCACAAGCCCCACGCGGTGGGCGCCGCGGGCCATATCGACATCTACCCGAATTCGCGTAACGTGATCCCGGGCAAAGCCGTGTTCACCGTCGATTTCCGCTCGCCCGATCTGAGTGTGATCCAGGACATGGAAAAGCGACTGCGCGAGGGAGCGAAGAAAATCTGCGACGAGATGGGCCTTGAGGTGGAGTTCGAGAAGACCGGCGGGTTCGACCCGGTCACGTTCGATCCGACCTGCGTGAGCGCCGTGCGCAGCGCAGCCGAGCGTCTGGGCTATTCGCATCGCGACATCATTTCGGGCGCGGGCCACGATGCCTGCTGGATCAACGCGGTCGCGCCGACGGCGATGGTGATGTGCCCCTGCGTCGACGGGCTGAGCCATAACGAGGCCGAGGATATCTCCAAGGACTGGGCGAGCGCGGGTGCCGATGTGCTGTTCCACGCCGTGCTGGAAACCGCGGAAATCGTAAGCTGAGACGGGCGGAGCAGGGGGCGCGGCCCCCTGAGGCGCTCGCGCGCCCAGCCCCCGGAATACTTGAAATAATCGAAGGCGGAAGACCTTCGTGGGAGGTAAAACATGACCAAAGTCATCAAGAACGGAACCATCGTCACCGCGGATCTGACCTATAAGGCGGATGTGCTGATCGACAGCGGCAAGATCATCGAGATCGGCCCGAACCTGAAAGGCGACGAAGAGATCGACGCGACCGGCTGCTATGTGATGCCGGGCGGGATCGATCCGCATACCCACCTGGAGATGCCCTTCATGGGCACCTATTCCAGCGACGATTTCGAGAGCGGTACCCGCGCCGCGCTGGCCGGCGGCACCACGATGGTCGTCGATTTCGCGCTGCCCGCACCGGGCGAGGGCCTGCTGGAAGCGCTCAAGCGCTGGGACAACAAATCGACGCGCGCGCATTGCGACTATTCTTTCCACATGGCGATCACCTGGTGGAGCGAGCAGGTCTTCAACGAGATGAAGCAGGTCACTGAGCGCGGCATCAATACCTTCAAGCACTTCATGGCCTATAAGGGCGCGCTGATGGTGAACGATGACGAGCTTTATTCGAGCTTCAAGCGCTGCGCCGAGCTGGGGGCGATCCCGTTGGTTCATGCCGAGAACGGCGACGTCGTGGCCGAACTGTCTGCGAAGCTGCTGGCCGAAGGGAATAACGGCCCCGAGGGACACGCCTATTCGCGCCCGCCGCAGGTCGAGGGCGAGGCCACCAACCGCGCGATCATGATCGCCGATATGGCAGGCGTGCCGCTCTATGTCGTGCACACCTCCTGCGAGGAAAGCCACGAAGCGATCCGCCGCGCCAAGATGCAGGGCAAGCGCGTCTGGGGCGAGCCGCTGATCCAGCACCTCACGCTCGACGAGTCCGAGTATTTCGACAAGGACTGGGATCACGCCGCACGCCGCGTGATGTCGCCGCCCTTCCGCAACAAGCAGCATCAGGACAGCCTCTGGGCGGGTCTCGCCTCGGGCTCGCTCTCGGTTGTCGCGACCGATCACTGCGCCTTCTCGACCGAGCAGAAGCGCTATGGCGTGGGCGATTTCACCAAGATCCCGAATGGCACCGGCGGCTTGGAAGACCGGATGCCGATGCTCTGGACCTATGGGGTCGAGACCGGCCGGATCACGATGAACGAATTCGTGGCCGTCACCTCGACCAACATCGCGAAGATCCTCAACGTCTATCCGAAGAAGGGCGCAGTTCTCGTCGGCGCGGATGCCGACCTCGTGGTCTGGGACCCAGAGGCGACCAAGACGATCTCGGCCGAGACCCAGCAATCCGCCATCGATTACAACGTGTTCGAAGGCAAGGAGGTCAAGGGTCTGCCGCGCTACACGCTCAGCCGCGGTGTCGTCGCCTGGGCGGATGGCAAGATCCACACGCCCGAGGGCCACGGTGAATTCGTGGCCCGCGATCCGGGCATGCCGGTGACCAAGGCTCTGTCCACCTGGAAAGAGCTGACCGCGCCGCGTCCTGTGGAGCGCAGCGGTATCCCGGCGACCGGGGTATAAGGCGCTATGGCGGCCCCGGTCAGTTCCGGCGTCTTGGAGGCTGCGGTCTATGTCGAGGATCTCGACAAGACCGAAGCCTTCTACGGCGGGCTGCTGGGGCTTGATCGGATAACCCGTCGAGACGGGCGACATGTCTTTTTTCGCTGTGGCGACAGCGTGATCCTGACCTTCATCGCTCAGGCCACGCGTGAGCCACCCGATCCCGAGGCGGCGCTGCCGGTCCCCCCGCATGGTGCGGTCGGACCCGGGCATGTATGCCTCGCGGCGGACGCGGAACAACTCAACGAATGGGAACGACATTTGAGGGACAACAACGTGGAGATTGAGGCCGACTTCTATTGGCCGAACGGGGCGCGATCGATCTATCTGCGCGACCCGGCGGGAAATAGCGTCGAGATCGCGGACAAAACCCTGTGGAGGCGCGGATGACGGACGCACCGGTAATTCAGGCCCGCGGGCTCGACCTGACCTTCCAGACCAATGACGGTCCGGTTCATGCGCTCAAGGATATCGATCTCGATATCGAGAAGGGCGAATTCGTGAGCTTCATCGGCCCCTCGGGCTGCGGCAAGACCACCTTCCTGCGCTGCATCGCGGCGCTGGAAACGCCCACGGGCGGGGCGCTGACCGTGAACGGAATCTCGCCCGAGGAAGCCCGCAAGGCGCGTAGCTACGGCTACGTGTTCCAGGCGGCCGGGCTTTACCCTTGGCGCACGATTGCGGGAAATGTGAAACTTCCGCTGGAAATCATGGGCTATTCCAAGGCGCAGCAGCAAGAGCGCGTTGAAAAAGTGCTCTCTTTGGTGGATCTCGAAGGCTTCGGGAAGAAGTTCCCATGGCAGCTTTCGGGGGGGATGCAGCAGCGCGCCTCGATCGCGCGGGCGCTGGCCTTCGACGCCGAGATCCTGCTGATGGACGAACCCTTCGGCGCGCTGGACGAGATCGTGCGCGACAAGCTCAACGAGGAGCTTCTCAAGCTCTGGTCGGCCACGAACAAGACGATCGGGTTCGTGACCCACTCGATCCCGGAAGCGGTGTATCTGTCGACCAAGATCGTGGTGATGTCGCCCCGTCCGGGTCGCATCCACGAGGTGATCGAGAGCACGCTGCCGAACGGCCCACGCCCGCTCGATATCCGCGACAGCGAGGAATTCCTGCATATCGCACACCGGGTGCGCGAAGGGCTGCGAGCGGGGCATGCCTATGATGAATGACGCTATGACCCCGACCCCGGAAGGGGGGCTGTCTGCCCCCCTCAGGCTGCGCCATTCACTCCCCGAGGATATTTCGGCCAAGCCGACGGGGAGGGCGGTCTCATGAAAATGGTGGCACCTGTTCTGACGGTTCTGGCCGCGATCCTGCTGCTTTGGTACGCCGCGACCGTCTGGATGAATTCGCAATGGACCTACGACCAGGCCGCACGGGCCGGAGAAGAGGTCACGTTCTCCGAGCTTGTCACCGACACGCTGACCCAGAAACGTCCCGTTCTGCCCGCCCCGCATCAGGTGGCTGTCGGCCTTTGGGAAGGCGTGGCCGGGCAGAAGATTACCTCCAAGCGGAGCCTCGTCTTCCACGGCTGGATCACGCTGTCGGCGACGCTTGCGGGCTTCGCACTCGGCACCGGTCTGGGCATTCTGCTGGCGGTGGGGATCACCCATAGCCGCGCGATGGACCTGAGCGTCATGCCCTGGGCGATCGCGAGCCAGACGATCCCGATCCTCGCCATTGCGCCGATGGTGATCGTGGTGCTGGCGAGCCTCGGGGTCACGGGGCTTCTGCCCAAGGCGATCATCGCGGCTTATCTCAGTTTCTTCCCCGTGCTCGTCGGCATGGTGAAGGGACTGCGCGCGCCCGATCACATGCAACTCGACCTGCTGAAGACCTATAATGCGAGCCAAGGCGCAACCTTCTGGAAGCTGCGGTTGCCGTCGTCGATGCCTTACCTCTTCGCCTCGCTGAAAGTGGGCGTGGCGGCGAGCCTCGTCGGCACGATCGTGGCCGAACTGCCGGCGGGCGCGACCCGAGGGCTTGGCGCGCGGCTTCTGTCGGGCAGCTATTACGGACAGACGGTGCAGATCTGGTCCGCTCTGTTCGCGGCTGCGGCGCTGGCTGCGATCCTCGTGGTGGTGGTCGGCATCATCGAACAGATCACGCTCAAGCGGATGGGGATGGTGCAATGAGCTGGCTTATTTTCGCAATCGTCTTCTGGCTGGCGGCCTGGGCGCTCAACACCTGGCTTGCCCGCCATCATGGCTCGGAGCGTTGGGCGCGTTTCCTGATCCCGGCCTTGTTCGGCATCACCCTCCTGCTTCTGTGGGAAGGTCTGGTTCGAGGTCTGAATATCAGCCCGGTGATCCTGCCCGCGCCGAGTCAGATCGCGGCGAGCCTGATGGACTCGACTGCGGTGCTGCGCGAGGATTTCGTGCAGACCATCCTGAAAGGCGCGCTGTCGGGCTATGTCATCGGCTGTGGTGCCGCCGTGGTTGTGGCGATCCTGATCGACCGCTCGCCCTTCCTGCAACGCGGGCTTCTGCCGATCGGGAACTTCGTCGCGGCCCTGCCGATCGTCGGGATCGCGCCGATCCTCGTGATGTGGTTCGGCTTCGACTGGCAGTCCAAAGCGGCGGTCGTCGTGGTCATGGTCTTCTTCCCCGTCCTCGTGAACATGGTGGCGGGGCTGGCGGCCACGAATGCGCTGCAGCGCGACCTGATGGCGACCTATTCCGCAAGCTATTGGCAGGGGCTTTTCAAGATGCGCCTGCCTGCGGCGATGCCCTTTCTCTTCAACGGGTTGAAGATCGCAACGACACTGGCTTTGATCGGTGCGATCGTTGCCGAATTTTTCGGCAGTCCGACGAAAGGAATGGGGTTTCGCATCTCGACCGCGGTGGGGCAGCTTGATCTGCCGCTCGTGTGGTCGGAAATTACCGTTGCGGCCCTCGCGGGCTCGGGCTTCTATGGGCTTGTCGCCCTGATCGAGAAGCTGGTGACTTTCTGGCACCCGTCGCAACGGGCCCGGACGTAAGGGCAAGGAAGAGCCTGAGAAAAACCCAAAATCCCGGGCGTAAAGATCCGGGGCCAACAGTGGAGTGAAAGATGAAGAAACTGATCGCAGGGGTGGCGGCTAGCCTCACCATGGCGGGGGCCGCCTGGGCCAACGAGGACGTGACGCTGCAGCTTAAATGGGTCACGCAGGCCCAGTTCGCAGGCTACTATGTCGCGCAGGACAAGGGCTTCTACGACGATGCGGGTCTCAACGTGACCATCAAGCCGGGCGGCCCCGATATTGGACCCGAGCAGGTGATCGCCGGCGGCGGCGCCGATGTCATCGTCGACTGGATGCCGGCGGCGCTGGCCGCGCGCGAGAAGGGGCTGCCGCTGGTGAACATCGCCCAGCCCTTCAAGAAGTCGGGCATGATGCTGACCTGCCTGAAGGAAAGCGGCATCAAGACCCCCGAGGACTTCCCGGGTCATACTTTGGGCGTCTGGTTCTTCGGGAACGAATACCCGTTCCTGAGCTGGATGAACCATCTGGGCATCTCCACAGAGGGTGGCGACGATGGCGTGACCGTTCTCAAGCAGGGCTTCAACGTCGATCCGCTGCTGCAAAAACAGGCCGCCTGTATCTCGACCATGACCTATAACGAGTATCTGCAGGTGCTCGAAGCCGGGATCCAGCCGGACCAGCTCGTCACCTTCAAATACGAAGACGAGGGCGTGGCGACGCTCGAGGACGGCCTCTACGTTCTCGAAGACAACCTCAAGGACCCGGCCTTCGTCGACAAGATGGCGAAATTCGTGAAGGCCTCGATGGAAGGCTGGAAATACGCCGAGGCGCATCCGGAGGAAGCCGCGCAGATCGTGCTCGACAATGACGAGACCGGTGCGCAGACGATGGAGCACCAGCTGGGCATGATGAAAGAGGTCTCGAAGCTGACCGCAGGCTCGAACGGCACGCTCGATCCCGCGGATTACGATCGCACCGTCGATGTTCTGATGTCGGGCGGCTCGGACCCGGTTATCACCAAGAAGCCGGAAGGCGCCTGGACCCATGACGTGACCGACAAGGCTGGCCTCGAATAAACGCGGCCCTGTTGCTGATGACGAAGCCCTCCGGTGCGCCGGAGGGCTTTTCCATGTTCGCGGTTTCTTAAGGGGAATCGGCTTTGGTGAGCGGCAGGAGGCAGTCGCATGGCCGATCGATCAATCACCGCGCAACGTGCGCGGGCTCGCGCCCGGGCTCGCAAGCGCCAGCAGCGCACGCACCCGGCCCTGACGGCGCTCTACTCGATCTTCGTGATCGGGTTTGCGGGCGCGCTGTTCTACCTCGCATGGAAAAGCCAGTTCGCGGCCCCGCCGAGCTATCTCTTCGATACGCCCACACAGCCGATCGAAGCGGCCTATTGCCTCGCGGTGGTGCGGGGACTCTCGGGCGGAGGAAGCGGTGGCTATGTCGGAGAGGCGCAGGATTTCTGGCTGGAACGGTTGTTGGAATTCAGCGGCGACGTCGCAGGCAATATCGCGAAGGGGGAAGATGCGCTGGGACGTCATCTGGTCGGCAGGCCCGTACCGGATCGCCAATGGCTCGTCGATGCGATGGACAAATGTTCCAACCGTGCGGTGAATTACGGGGCGCATTTCGACGCGTTCGATTAGCGCGGAGATACGTGGACTAGAAGGAAGGCGCTTGAGAAACCTGTTCAGGGAGAGGGCGCGTCACTTGGTGGCGCGTCAGCCGAGGACGCTTCACCTGCGGGCTCCCCGAGGAATGCAGCTTCGGCCGGGGACAGATCGGCCCGGGTTCGGGGCAGGGCGTGCGGCATCTCGGCCTGAATCCACGCCACCAACTCCTCGCGGATATGGCAGCGCAGATCGAAGGTGCGCGGACCGTTGCGGGCGGAGGCGAGGATACGCACTTCCATTACCCGCTCGCGGAAATCGGTGACTTGCAGCGCGAAGACCTTGCCGTCCCACAATGGATCGGCACGGGCGATCTCTTCGGCTTTCGCGCGGATGGCGGCGATGTCGGCCGTGTGATCGAGGTAGATCATCACGGTGCCGATCAGTTCTGCGCTTTCGCGGGTCCAGTTCTGGAACGGCTGTTCGATGAAATAGCTCAGCGGCACCACCAGCCGCCGCCAATCCCAGACGCGGATGACGACATAGGTGGACGTGATTTCCTCCACATTGCCCCATTCGCCTTCGACGATCAGCGCGTCGTCGATCCGGATCGGTTGGGTCAGGGCAAGCTGGATGCCAGCGAAGAGGTTCTTCAGTACCGGTTGCAGCGCAAGGCCTACCACGAGGCCCGCCGCGCCACCCGCCGCGAGGAGCGACACGCCATATTGGCGTACGGCGGGGAAAGTCATCAGCGCCGTGGCGACCGCGATGATCACGATCATCACTTTGGCCACGCGCATCAGGATGCGGGTCTGGGTGACGTGCTTGCGCGCCAGCAGGTTGTCTTCCGCGTCGAGCTTGAAGCGCCGCAGATGGATCGTCGTCCAGATGTAGAGTGCGGTATAGGCAATCCATGCCAGACAGAGGATCAGCGCGACCAACAGGATATGCGTGATTGCACTGGTGACCGCAGCGCCGACCGGGGCGACCCCGTTCGCGAGGCCAAGTGCCACGATCAGCAGTATCAGCCGCATCGGTCGCGCGCCGCGCGCCATCAGCGAGCGCCAGAACAGATCGCGATCGGCCACCGCGCGATTGAGCGCCGTGAACACCACCCGGAACAGCAGCAGAGCGAGCAGCGCCGCCGCGACATAGGTGATCAACGCCACCGCCCAGTCCGGCAGGAATTTCTGCGCCGTATCGATGGCGCTGGCCAGTTCGGTCTCGATCGTATCGGGCTCCATCCGCGTCTCCGCAATGCCACGCCTTTTTGCTGCGTTGCCGCATTGATGATGGCGCTTCGATCTGCGCTGTCAAATCGGCCTGGACATTGACGCAGATCATCGAGGCCGAAAGGCGGGAATGTAGAATGACATTCGGGAAAACATCCCGTTTCGAGCACTGGAGGAAGCTATGAGACATCGCTTTTCTGCAACCATCGCGCAGCTTGCAGCCCTATTCGCGCTGGTCGCCTTCGCGGGCTGTACGCAGCTTGAGCGCGACATCGGGGAATGCGAGCCGGGCGTCGCGGGGATGTCCGGTATGGCCACGGTCGCCCCGTCGGGCGTGGGAACCTGCTGAGTGGCGTGTAAAACGCTGTAAAATGATTTTCTTCTCCTGCACTTGCCTGTAAAAGCGAGGGCAGGAGTATTGCATATGGCCCGTTCCGCACTCACTGGCACCCGCATTCGCGAGCGGCGCACTTCGCTCGGTTTGAAACAGGCTGACCTCGCGCGAGCCGCCGGAATTTCCGCCGCCTATCTCAACCTGATCGAGCACAACCGCCGCCGCGTCAGCGATGCCTTGATCGAGCGGATCGCGAGCGCGATGGGCATTGATCCGGTCACGCTGGGCGAGGGGGCGGAAGGGGCGCTGTTCGCAGGGCTGCGCGAGGCGGCGGCGTCGGTGGAGCTGGCCGAGGCCGGCGAGGCTGGCAGCGCCGCGACTGTCAGCCAGCTTGCGCCCGACCTCGACCGGATCGAGGAATTCGTGGGCCGCTTTCCCGCCTGGGCCGCGCTTCTGGTGAACCGTCAGGCGCGGCTGGCCGAATTGGAGCGCGTCGTCGAGACCTATGCAGAGCGCATGGCCCAGGACCCGTTCCTGCTGACCTCGCTTCACGAAGTGCTCTCGGCTGTGACGTCGCTGCGCTCTACCGCTGCGATCCTTGTCGAGACCGAGGATATCGAGCCGGAATGGCGCGCGCGGTTTCTCAACACGATCCAGGAGGAAAGCCTGCGCCTTTCGGGGACGGCGGAGGCCTTGGTCGGCTATCTCGACGAGATGGAAACCGCCGAGACCGGTCTGTCCTCGCCGCAGGAACAGGTGGAGGCGTGGCTCGAGGCGCGCGGCTGGCATTTCCCGGAACTCGAGGGGGACGGGACCGATCCGGCCGAGCTGATCGCGGGCGCGCCGGAATTGGCCTCCGCGGCGGCTCGGGAATTGGCGCGCAACCATCTGCGGCGGCAGGCGGAGGATGCGCGTGCGCTGCCGTTCGATCCGCTGCTGGCGGCGCTGGCCGAGCTCGGGCCCGATCCGGGGGGCTTGGCCGCGCGCTTCGCGGTGCCGCTCGCGCAGGTGTTGCGGCGGCTCGCGGCGCTGCCGGCGGGCGCGCCGGGCTTGGGGCAGCCGGGGCTCGTGATCTGCGACGGCTCGGGCACGCTGACCTTCCGCCGCGCAGCGCCCGGATTCCTGTTGCCGCGCTTCGCCGCCGCCTGTCCCCTCTGGCCGCTCTACGAGGCGCTCGCGCGTCCGATGCAGCCGATCCGGGCGCTGGTCGACATGGCCGGGCGGCTGCCGCAACGCTTCCTGACATATGCCGTCTCCGAACCGCGCCCGACCGGCTTCGACGGACCCGTGCTGATGCGCGCGACGATGCTGATCCTGCCCGCGCCGCCGCAGAGCTCCGATGCCCCGGCGCGCCCGATCGGTGCGTCGTGCCGGATTTGCCCGCGTGGCGACTGTCCGGGGCGGCGCGAGCCCTCGATCGTCGCGGATGCATCGGCGGAGCGGGCGTGAGGGTTTGACAGGGCGCGACACGGTGGCGATAGTCGGGTGAGGGGGATGGCTATGGCGCAAAGACAGGTGCTGTTGATCGAGGACGAGCCGCATATCGCGGAAGCGATCCGGTTCATCCTGACGCGTGCCGGCTGGACGGTGTCGGTGCTCGAAGACGGCGCGCGGGCAATGGCGCGCATCACCGGCGATCCGCCCGATGCAATCATCCTCGACCTGATGTTGCCGGGGCGGTCCGGTCTCGAAATCCTTGCCGATATGCGCGCGGATGCCGCGCTGCGTGATCTGCCGGTTCTGATGCTCAGCGCGCGCGGGCAGGGGCGCGACCGCGATGCCGCGAACCGCGCCGGGGCGACGGCCTTCCTCGCCAAACCTTTTGCCAATGGCGACGTGCTCGATCAGCTCGAGGCGATCACCGGCGGGGGCGCGGCGCGCCGGGAGCCCGCCTGATGCCGCAGACGGGCCAGCCGCTCTTTCTTGCCCGCCGTTCCTATCGCCGCCGCCGCCTGATGGATGCGGCGCGGCTGTTGCCGCTCGTCGGGCTCGTGCTGATCCTGATCCCGGGCCTGTGGCATCCGGCGCAGACCCCGATGCCCGATACCGGTCGTGGAGGGCTCTACCTGTTTGGGGTCTGGATCGCCCTGATCGTCGCGGCCTTCGCGATCGCCCGCGGGCTTGGCCCGGTGCTCGATGCAGAGGATGTGGCCGAAGGCACGGCCAACGCAGACGACGACCGGATGGACGCCGCCTCCACACGCCGCGCGCCGGACGCGCCGCCGCCGGAGGGCTGAGATGCCCTTCAATAATCTCGTCGCGGTCTGCCTGACCTATGTGATCGTGCTCTTCTCGGTGGCCTTCGTCGCGGAACGCCGTGCAGAGCGCCGCCGTCTGCGATTTCTGCGCTCGCCGGTGATCTACACGCTCTCGCTCTCGATCTACTGTACCGCATGGACGTTCTACGGCGCCGTCGGCTACGCGGCGCGCTCGGGGCTGGAATTCCTGACCATCTACCTCGGCCCGACGCTTGTCTTCGTCGGCTGGTGGTGGGTGTTGCGCAAGCTCGTGCGGATCGGGCGCACCCATCGCGTGACTTCGATTGCGGACCTGATTTCCAGCCGCTACGGGAAATCGAACACGCTGGGCGTCATCGTTACGCTGATGTCGGTCGCCGCCGCCACGCCTTATATCGCGCTGCAGCTGCAATCGGTGACGCTGAGCTTCGGCGTCTTCGCCGCAGGGACGCCCGAGGGCTGGGCATTGCCCGATCAGGGGGCGACGGCGCTGTGGATCGCGGGCGGGCTTGCGATCTTCACAATTCTCTTCGGCACCCGAAACCTCGATGCGAATGAGCGTCACCATGGCGTCGTCACCGCCATCGCGCTGGAGGCGGTGGTGAAGCTGGTCGCGCTGGTCGCGGTGGGCGTTTTCGTCGTCTGGGGCCTGGGCGGCGGGCCGATGGACATGCTTGCCCGGATCGACGCCTCGAAAATCGCGGAGTGGAATCTCAACCCGGGGCGCTTCGCTGGGCTGACCTTCGTCTCGGCGGCCGCGATCCTGACCTTGCCGCGCATGTTTCAGGTGCTGGTCGTCGAGAACGTGGACGAGCGGCACCTCGCGACCGCAAGCTGGGCCTTTCCGGCCTATCTGATGCTGATGAGCCTCTTCGTCGTTCCGATCGCGGTGATGGGGCTGGAGCGTATGCCCGAGGGCGCGAACCCCGATCTGTTCGTCCTCACGCTGCCGCTGTCCGAAGGGCAGGGAAAGCTGGCGCTGCTGGCCTTCTTGGGTGGGTTTTCCTCGGCCACGTCGATGGTGATCGTCGCGGCGATTGCGCTCGCGACAATGGTCTCGAACCATATCGTGACGCCGCTTTGGCTCGCGCTGCGCCGGGAAGGGCCGCGCGCCCAAGGCGATGTGCGCGGGCTGGTTCTGGCCTCGCGCCGGGTCTCGATCATCGCTGTGCTGGCGATGGGCTATGCCTATTACCGGATGTCGGGCGGCTCCGAGGCGCTGGCGGCGATTGGCTTGATCGCATTCGTCGGCGCAGCGCAGGTTCTGCCAGCGTTGATCGGCGGCATCTTCTGGCGCGGCGCGACCCATGTGGGCGCGGCGGCGGGGCTGGTGATCGGCTTCGCGCTCTGGGCCTATACGCTGTTCCTGCCGTCGGTGGGCGATGCCGGGCTGATACCGCAGATCGTTCTCGATCACGGCCTCTTCGGGTTCGAATGGCTGCGCCCGCATGCTTTGTTCGGGATCGCGGGGCTCGACCCGCTGCTGCATGCGCTGTTCTGGTCTCTGCTGTTCAACACGCTGGCCTTCCTGATCTTCTCGATGCTGTCCTTCCCCGGCCCGATGGAGCGGCTGCAGGGCGTGGCGTTTGTCAATATCTACGACCAGAGCCCCGCCGCGCGATCCTGGGTGCAAGGCGGTGCCGAGGCCGAGGACCTGCTGTCGATGTCGCAGCGCATTCTGGGCGCCGAGCCTGCGCAACATTTCTTTCAGGCGCAGGCGGCGGGGCAGGGCAAGGCCGGGTTCCTGCCCGACACCACGCCCGATTTCCTCGCCCGTCTGGAGCGGAAGCTGGCAGGCTCGGTCGGTGCCTCGACGGCGCATGCGATGATCGCGCAGCTCACCGGGGGCACCTCCGTGTCGATGCAAGATCTGATCGCGGTGGCGGGCGAGACGGCGGAAGCGAAGGAATACACCGCGCGGCTAGAGGCGAAATCCGAGGAGCTGGCCCGGGTTGCGCGTGCGCTGCGCGAGGCCAATGACAAGCTGCAGGATCTGTCGGTTCAGAAGGACAGCTTCCTCAGCCAGATCAGCCACGAGCTACGCACGCCCATGACCTCGATCCGGGCGTTTTCCGAGATTCTGATGGAGCCCGATCTGCCGGATTCGATGCGCGCGCAATATGCCGAGATCATCCATGAAGAAGCGCGCCGCCTGACGCGTCTGCTGGATGATCTGCTCGACCTGTCCGTGCTGGAAAACCGTCGCGCGCAGCTCAATGTCTCGGTCGCCAATCTGCACGACCTGATCAATCGCGCGGTGCAATCGGCCTCCTCGACGCGGCCCGAACGGGCATTCCGCATCGAGCGCGATTTCCCGACCGAGCATATGCCGATCTTCACCGATGCCGACCGGTTGGTTCAGGTCATGATCAACCTGATCTCGAACGCGCGGAAATATTGCGATGCCGAGAAGGCGGTGCTGCGGATCGAAGTTAAGCGCCGCGGCAAGCGGGTGCAGATCGATTTCATCGACAACGGCGCGGGGATTCCGAAAAAGAGCCAAAAGCTGATCTTCGAGAAATTCGCCCGCTTGACCGACCAAAGCCGCGCCGGTAGCGCGGGGCTCGGGCTCGCGATTTGCCGCGAGATCATGTCCAATCTGGGCGGCACGATCGACTATGTGCCGGGGCAGGGCGGGGCCGCGTTCCGCATCACCCTGCCACTCCGGCGCAGTGATCTGCGCGCACCCTCCGACGAGGCTTCCGAGAGCGCAACGCTTTCACGCTAAGACGCGATCGCCGTAGCATTTGAAACGGTTTGTAAACCTCGACCTGCCAAAGCTGGGAAAGAGACCCCGAAAGCGGGCGGATGGAGGTCATGGTTCACGAGCGCGAGACATCGGTGCTGCGGCGTAAGACCGAGGCGGCGAAGACGGGTGCAGGCACGGCCCCGATCACCGCTGCCCGGGCGGTGACGCTCGCGCTGTCCAAGGTCGCGCAGGACAGGCTTGATCTACCGTTGCAGGTCACTGCGATCGAAGAGGCGATGCGGTCGCTCGCCGATTTGCCGGAGATGCTCGAAGACCTGTCACTGCTTGCGGTGATCGAAGGTCCGGCGGAGGCGCTCGGCGTCCTCGCCCTTCCGCCCGCCACTTTGGCGACGCTAATCGAGATGCAGACGATGGGGCGGTTCGGCAAGACCATGCCCGCCCCGCGGAAACCCACCCGGATCGATGCTGCGATCGCCGCCGATTTCGTCGATGCGGTGCTGACCGAGATCGAGGAGGCCCTGATCAGCGAGCCGGCTATTTCATGGGCCGGGGGCTTCCGCTTCGCCTCGCATCTCGACGACCCCCGTCCGCTCGGCTTGCTGCTGGAAGATGTCAGCTATCGTGTCTGGACGGCAGAGCTCAGCTTCGGCGCGACGGGCGAACGCAGCGGCGGTTTCCTCTGGGCGGTTCCGCGCGAAGGGCGGGGCGCCGCAATGCGCCGCGTGGCCCCGGCGACGTGGGAGGATGCGAAGGGAACTGCGAGCCCGGAGGCCGCTTTCGTCCCCGACGACCCTGCGCGCGACTGGTCCGCCACGTTCGAACGCTCCATCCTCGCGGCTTCCGCGCAGCTTGAAGCGGTCCTGCACCGTGTGACCTTGCCGCTGTCCGCCGTGCTCACGCTGCGTCAGGGTTCCGAGATTCCGATCCCGCGAGACGCTCTGGAGCGGATCGCGCTCGAGGCGCAGGGGCGGCGCAAGCTCTCGCTCGCCCGGCTTGGGCAAAGCCACGGCATGCGGGCGCTGAGGCTGTGTGACGCGGAAGCCGCGGGGGCTGCTGGCGCGCAAGGGGTGGGGGCGTTCGATGCCGGAGTGTCACCCTATGCGGAGGCGCCGACGCCGGACGATCTGCCCGGCCTGTCCCGCCTCGGCGACCCGTTCGATCCTGCTTACGACGCGGAAAAGGGGGGGCATGCCGTTCACGCCTCGGAGCCGCGCGGCTTGGTCGGGCTTGCCCCGGATATGGATTTCGGCGAGCCGCTCGATCTCGACACGCTCGCGCCATCGCAAGACGAGGAGGAGCTAACACCGCTGAAGATTCAGTCGGGCCTGTGACCACAGGCGCCCCGAAAGCTGCCGACGGAAGCGCGGTGTAGCCTTACGCGCCACGCGCCGCCGGGGGTGTGGCCGTCTCGTTGGTCCCGTTCTCGCAGGGCGGCACCTCCAGCGTGCTGCGATCCAGCATGCTCAGCCAGACTTTCGCCCGTGGCGCCAGCGCCATGCCGACCCCCATGGCGATCAGGAACAGCCAGCCTTCCCAGCCATTGAAGGAGAGCGAGCCCATCGCGGGGCCGGGGCACAGCCCGGCAAGGCCCCAACCCGCGCCGAACAGGAGCGAGCCGAGCACGAGGTTGCGGTCCACCAGCCGCGGGAACGGCCCCGGCATCGGCGAGCCCAGCATCGAGGTTTCGCGCCGCTTCGCGAAGATCCAGACGAAGGCCATCACGCTCACCGCGCCGCCCATCACGAAGGCCAGCGTCGGGTCCCAGTCGCCGAACACGTCGAGCCAGCCCTGCACCTTTTTCGTGTCGACCATGCCCGCCACGAGGAGACCCGCGCCGAACAACCCGCCCGACAGGAACGCGAAGACGTTGCGCATCAGATCACTCCCAGAAAATGCCGGAAGATCACGAGGACCAGCGCGCCTCCCAGCAGGTAGAAGGCGGTGGCGACGATGCCGCGCAGCGAAAATCGCGAGATACCGCAGACGCCGTGGCCCGAGGTGCAGCCGTTCGCGATCCGCGTGCCAAGACCCACCATCAGGCCCGCCGCGACGATGACCCAGACCGATGTCGTCATATGGGTGTCGACCGTCTTGTAGAGCGGCACGAGCAGCGGCGGCACCGCGATCAGCCCGCCGAGGAAGGCTACGCGTTCAGACACGGTTTCGCGGCCCGACCCATCGACGAGCCCGCCGACGATGCCGCTCGCGCCCATGATCCGGCCGTTGACCAGCAGAAACAGGCCGGCGCCGGCGCCGATCATAAGGCCCCCGACGAGGCCCCAAATCCAATCTTGATGCATGAGCTCTCCCCGTGCTCCATTTCGGATCGAACGGGCTCTCCGTCCGGAACCCGTCACGGTCCGGATGCTAGCCCTCGCGCCTGCGAGGGCGCAAGCACGTTGATATCTGCATATGTGCGTGAATGCGACCGGTTGATTTGCGTCAAAGCGAAGGAACGCTTGCCCGATTAGCTGGTTGTATCGATCAAGGAGGACAGGATGAAGTCAACTGAAACGCGCAAGAACGAACTCGAAGCCCGGCGGGCCCAACTCTCGGAGCGGATGGCACAGGTCGAATCCGAACTTGAGGGGCACGAGGAAAAGGATTGGGACGACGCCGCGATCGAGCATGAGAGCGACGAGGTTCTCGAAGACCTCGGGCAGTCGGCGCAGTCCGAGATGCGCGCGATCGACGCGGCCCTGGCCCGGATCGAAGCGGGCGAATACGGCTATTGCGTCACCTGCGGCGAGCGTATCGACGAAGCGCGGCTCGATCTGCTGCCTGCGACGCCGTTCTGCCGCGAGCACGCGCCGGGCGCAAAGGCACCCCGCCAGTAACGTGAAGCGCATTCTTTGTACGGTGCAGGAGGAGCTCGATGCCCCTGCACCTCCCCTGTGGGAATGCGCGTTTTCCCTTTTGTTTTGAACCTGCTTCGCTTTAAACTTCGCGCGGCGGCGCATCGCACGGGATGTCCCGTAACAAGTGGGGGACGATGGCGAAACGGGTTAAATTCCGTACACAGGACGGGCTGGCTTGGCTGACGCTTGCAGCGCTTGACGATCAGGGCGCGCGGGCGGGTATCACCGCCGAGATGCGCCAGGCGATCGGCGGTGTGCTGGACCGGGTCGCGGGTGACAGCAGCCTTCGCGGTCTGGTTTTGCAGGGTGGGGCGTCGGGCTGGCCCTGCGCGCCTGATCCGCTGGAGGATTTCGACGAAATCTCGCCGCGCGCCGGGAAGGGCGACGCGGTGCCGAGCCTGTCGGAACTGTGTCGTCGGCTCGGAGCGCTCGACCTGCCTGTGCTGGCGCGGCTCTCCGGCCGGATCGCGGGCGGTGCGATGGCGCTGGCGCAGGCCGCCGATCTGCGCATCGCCGATCCCGATACCTGTTTCGCGGCACCGGAATTCGCGCTTGGCGGCTTCGTCGGCGCGGGCGGTCTCGTGCGGCTTGCGCGGCGGATCGGTGGCGCGCGAGCGCTCGCGCTCGTGGCTGCCGGAGAAGAGGTAGAGGCTGAGCCCGCCCGGGCGCAGGGCCAATGCGACCTCGTGCTGGGCGCGACCGATCGCAGCCAGATAGCCGCCGCGCTCGATATGCTCATCGCCGAGGGCGTGCCGCGCACCGATACCGCGCTGGACGATCCCGCGGCCTATCTCAACGATCTCGCGCCGCTGCGTGCGCAGCTGGGGAAGGGGCCGCTTGCGCCAGTGGGTGCGCGGCTGTTCGAGGTGGTCGAGGGGACGCTGTTGCTGCCGCTCGACGAGGCGCTCGATGTCGAGTCGGTGGCGTTGCAGGATTTGCTCGACGCGCCGCTGTCACGGGCCTTGCGTCACGCCGCCCGGGTCACGCGCCGCGCCGCTCATCTGCCCGGGGAAGGTCATCCCACTGCACCGCCGCCGTTGCGGATCGGTCTGTGGGATCAGCCCGCCGGGATGGCGGGGGGCTTGCTCGCCGCCGGGCACGAGGTGGTGTTCGGGGCAACCGATCCCGCCGCGATCGAGACCGCCTTCGCCGATATCGCGCGCAAGCAGGAAGTCGCGGTGCAGAGCGGCAGCTTGTCGCCCGATACCCGCGAGGCCGATTGGGCGCGGCTTGGCGCGGCGATGACCCGCGAGGGACTATCTGGGTCGGATGCGATCATCGCGACGGGGACGGGGGCTTTCCCGGCCGCGCCGCTCAGCGCGCGCAATGCCGAGGATCTGCCCGAAGGCGCGGAGGAATTCGGGCTGCGCCGCACCGGCGATCTGTGCGAAATCGTGCCGCCCGACGGCGCGCTGCCTGCCGATCTCTACGCGATGGCAGGGTTGATGCGGCAGGGCGGGATGCAGGTTCTGCGCGGCGGTCCAGGCATAGGCGGCATCGCCGATCATCTGCGCCTGGCCTATATCGCCGCGGCAGAGCGGGCGGTGCTCGCAGGGGCTTCGGTCGCGCAGGTCGATGCCGCGATCCGCGAGGCAGGCGGCGCGCGTCCGCCGCTTGAACTGACCGACCGGCTGGGCATCGACGCCGTGCTAGAGGATTTCGCGCGGCTCCACCGTCCATTCGGTCCGCTGTTGAGTTTGCTCGCGCTCGATGCCGCGGCGAAAGGCGCGGGGCAAAAGGGCTTCTACGATTGGAGCGAGGGCTCGCCACGCCCGGTGCCCGATCAGGCAGAGGCGCTGGCTGCGTTGCGCGACGAGGCGGGGATCGTGCCGCGTCGCCTGTCGAATGCGCGCATCCGCGCCCGGATATTGGCCGAGCTTGCCAATTGCGGCGCGGAGCTGTTGCAGCACGCGCAGGCGCATCGGGCCGGCGATATCGACGTCGCGGCGCGCCACGTGCTGGGCTTTGCGCCACAGATGGGCGGGGTGATGTTCGCCGCCGACCGCGCCGGGCTTCTCGCCACGCGCAAGCTGCTGCGCGAACTGGTCGAAGAGGGCGCCCCCGAGCCGGTCACGCTCTGGGATGTGTTGATCCGTAACGGGAAGTGCTTCGCCGATCTCGACGACGCGTGAGGCGAGGCGCCCGTCGGACGGGGCACCTCAGCCGAGGAAGATGCCTAGCACCACCATCATCAGCCCGATCACCGACACGAACAGCGCGCCCATATTGATCGCAATGATCTTTTGCAGCCGTGCGCGCAGTTCCTCGTCGGGCAGGCCTGCGCGTTTGGCGCTCGCCACTTTGACGATGCAATAGAGGATGCCGAACAGCCCGATCACCGAGACGACGGCCCCTGCCCAGATCAGATTTTCCATTGCGGCCTCCGAAAGTTGCGCGCGCCTGCCTAGCCCGTCGCGGGGGGTATGGCAAGAAAAACGCGGGCGCCTGTGTGATCGCGGGAAATCGCACAGGAAAAATCGGCTTGCGGAACCCGCCGATCCGCGCGCGCCGCCTCTTGATGCGCGCAGACGCTCGGGCTAGTCAGAGCGCCGACCCCCGATCGCAAGCAGGAGAGGCCCATGCCCAACGATGCCGCCTACAATGTCGCCGCCGACGAACTGCGCCAGTTCATCGAACAGTTCGAGAGCCTCGAAGCCGAGAAGAAAGACATCGCCGAGCAGCAGAAGGACATCATGTCCGAGGCCAAGGCCCGCGGCTACGACACCAAGGTGCTGAAGAAGATCGTCGCCCTGCGCAAGCGCGACAAGGACGACGTGGCGGAGGAAGAAGCGATTCTCGACCTCTACAAATCCGCGCTGGGGATGGGCTGAGCGCCACCGCGCGCCGGGCGATGGTCCGGCGCGACCCGCCCTGTGCTCAGGGCGCGATGAATTCCACACCGGGCATCCGCGCGATCGCGGCGACGTCGGCGTCGTATTGCGCGGTGATTTCCTCGACCAGTTCATCGGTCCAGCCCGGCAGCGGCGCCTCGATCTCGAGCGCTTCGGGCTTGGCGTATTTGTCGAGGAACGCCGCCACGATCTTGCGCCGATGCAGCACCGATTTCGGCGGGTTCGCGTCGAAATAGCTCCGCAGCCGTTCGATCCCCTCTTCGGGCATGATCTGGCGCAGGACCATCATGTCGCCCTTGAGCGCCTGATCCTCCGGCAGCCCGCCGACAGAGCGCAGCACCTCGGGCCAGATCAGCGGCAGGTCCTCGTTGCACCAGATCACGAAGCGCCGGCCGCCCGCGGCCTCCACCATCTGTCGGATGAGCGGCTCCCAGCGCAGCTCGCGCGGGTCGTGGCCTTCCATGATCTGCTCGTAGTTGCGCTTGGGTAGCCGCGCGACCAGTTGCGGGATCAGGCTCGCGGGGTTGATCAGCGCGAGGTGGAACTCGGTCTCCGCGTCGGGAAACAGGTTCGCCAGCGGCGCGAGCTTGCTCGGCGCCATCGCGTAGAACCCGCGCTTGGTGATCACCCGCTCGGGGATGCAGAGGAAGAATGCGTGGCTGAACACCAGCCGGTCGAGGACCGGCGCGTCGGTGCTCGCTTCGATGATCGCGTCCTGCACTTCCTGCGGGGCCGGTCCGCCTTTCAAAGAGACCAGCGCATCGCGCAGAACCATTCGGTAGCTGCGGGGCGCGGGCACGGCGATGCGATGAGATTCGAGAAGCCGATCATTGCTCGAAAGCGCGCCAACGATACGATCTTCATCGGTCGAATGCGCTCCGAGATGGAAAACGACTTTCATTCTGCGCGCCTCAATATCGTCTGCCGGGTCAAGCCCTTATTGTTGGCGCTCACTCTAGCCGCTCCGTTCTGGACAGGCAAACCCGTTTCGGGGTAGGAGGTCGGAACAATTCCGACAAAACTGATCGGGAAAGCCCGTGCCAAAATCCGCCCCATTCCTCTCGGCCCGCCCCATCTCTGCATCGCGCGGGCGCTTGCGTCCGGCGGGTGGGCTGTGGTCGCTCGGGGCCGTAGTGATCGCGGTGCTGGTGCTTGCGCCGATCCTGGCCGTTGGATGGATGGCGCTCGATCCGCGCGACAATATCTGGCCGCATCTGATCGCGACCGTGCTGCCGCGCTACCTGATCAACACGGCAGTGCTGACGGGCGGCGTGGGGCTTCTGGCATCCGCCATCGGGGCGGGGGCCGCGTGGCTCGTGGTGATGTATCGCTTTCCGGGGCATCGCATATTGCAATGGTTGCTCCTGCTGCCGCTCGCGATCCCGGCCTATGTCGGAGCCTACGCCCTCACCGATTTCCTCGACTATTCCGGCCCGGTGCAAACCGCCATGCGCGGCGCTTTCGGCTGGGCCTCGGCGCGCGATTACTGGTTTCCCGAAATCCGCTCGCGCGAGGCGGCGGTCGTCGTGCTGTCTGCCGCGCTGTACCCCTATATCTATTTGATCACCCGTGCGGCCCTGCGCGAGCAATCCGGCGCCAGCTACGAGGTCGCCCGCGCGCTCGGCACCGGGCCGTGGGGGCTGGTCTGGCGCGTAGGCCTGCCGCTCGCCCGTCCAGCCATCGCCGCAGGGGCCGCGATCGCCATGATGGAGACGGTGGCGGATTTCGGCGTTGTGGATCATTTCGGCGTGCAGACCCTGACCACGGGCATCTTCTCGACATGGCTTTCGGGCGGCAATGCAGGCGGGGCGGCGCAGCTCGCGCTGGTGATCCTCGGGATCGTGCTCGCGCTCCTTATGGTCGAGAAACTCTCGCGCCGTCGTGTCCAGTATTACCAAAGCGCGCGTCAGGCCCGTCCTGTTCAGGCGCAGCGCCTAAAGGGTGCGGCTGGCTGGGTGGCGACGCTAGCCTGCGTGCTCCCGGTGGCTTTGGGCTTCGTGCTGCCGGTCGCAGTGATGGGCGGACATGCGCTCGCCAATCCCGAGGCGTGGTTCGGCCGGGGGCTCGGGCTCGCGCTATGGCACACGATCCTGACCGGGGGCGCGGCCGCTGCGATCACTGTGACGCTCGCGCTGTTCATGGTCTATGGGGTGCGCCTCTCGGGGCAGCGCCTGCCGCGTGCCGTGCTGCCGCTGACGACACTCGGCTATGCCGCGCCGGGGGCTGTGCTGGCGGTCGGCATCCTGATCCCGCTCGCCGGTCTCGATCATGCGCTGGCCGACACCGTACTGGCGCTGACCGGCTATGATCCGGGCTTGCTGCTGACGGGCTCGGCCTTCGCGATCATCCTCGCCTATGTCGTGCGATTCTTCGCCATCGCCCAAGGCGCGAGCGACGCCGCCTTCGGCCGCGTGCCGCCCTCGTTGCCGATGGCCGCGCGGTCTCTGGGGCGCACGCCAGGGGGCGTTCTGCGTAGCCTCTACCTGCCCCTGATGCGCGGGTCGGTCGGCTCGGCGCTGCTTCTGGTCTTCGTGGATTGCGTGAAGGAGCTGCCCGCGACGCTGCTGCTGCGCCCGTTCAATTTCGAGACGCTGGCCACGCGCACGCAGGAAAAGGCGAGCCTCGAGAATCTGGGCGATGCCTCCCCCGCCGCGCTTCTGGTCTGCGCGGTGGGCCTTGTCGCCGTCGCGATTCTCGCCCGCGCGGATGCGGCGCGCGCAGATCTTGCGCGTTCCCGCTGAGCGGCGTCTTGCACGAATTTCTCAGCCGCGCTATTGCGGGCCGGTCACGCCGGCGTAGCTCAGTTGGTAGAGCGTCTGATTTGTAATCAGGGGGTCGGGGGTTCTTATCTTACCCTGTAAGAGATACAGAAAAATCGCCCGGGAATTCTGATCTAAGTCCCTGCAAGAATTAACAACTTCGCAAAAACCACGCGCGGTTGACAGATACACCTTAAATTGTATCGTCGACACCTCGTTTCGCAGAGGAGAACAAATGAGGAACTTCGAGCGGCTCGCTACCAAGAACGGAAAATATGTCAACCATAGGTTGATCGACGGCGACGGTAACTTTGTCGAGGTGTTCGACACTTATACCGAGTCACTAATCAATGCGCGCTTGGCCGCAGCCACCGTAAAACGCTACTCAGAGGCCGTCGCTCAATTTTTGGACTACCTCTTCGATGCCGGTGTTTTCGGGCAGCCATGCTCCCGCTACGATCTCCTGAAGGCCGTAGATAGATACCTCCCCGCACGGATGGCCGGGCCAACGGCCACAAATGATCATATAAAAATCGTTAGAAGCCTCGGCCTAAAGCGCTTGGATAGCTCATCAGCAAGCAGCGCCGCCGCAGCAATCAACAGATTTCTCAAACTATCCGACTATCGCGCCGACTTAGAAGAACAGATCGCTGAGTGGCACGGCGAAACGCACGCGGAAACACCATCGCCAAAAGACCTATTCAAGCGCCTGACCGAAGCCAAACGGAGCCACTCTGAGGTTCGGCAGATCATGCAAAAATCCATGATTGCAAACGTCGTCCGAGCAAAGCCGGAAGGAATAGAGAAGCCACGCGGAAGCGGCGTCAAGTCGCCGCAGACGCGGTCCCAAGAGGACGACAAAAGGGACCTCCCTGTCGAATGGGTGCATCCCCTTCTGGATGCAAGCACCAGTTATCGCGATCGTGCTGTCTGGGCCCTAATGGCCGGGGCAGGATTGCGGCACAGCGAGGCGGCACAGCTGACCTGGGACGCCATCGATATCGAAGCGCAGCAGGTTTTCGTATTCGATCCCGATAGCGATCGCTACGCTGACCAAATGCCAGAGGAGTATCGCCCTCGTTTCAAGGGGAGGAAATACTCTGAAACATACATTCTTCCTCAATTGCGGGATGTGTTTTTCGAAGCGCTGGCTGACTACGTCCGCTATGAACACCGCCCGAAAGACCCAGACCATATGGTGTTCCAAGACATTACCGCAGGAGGTAATGGCCGCCCCTACAGCGAGGTATCGGATAAGAGCAAACGCGCAGCGTTTTTACGCGCATGCAAGAAAGCCGGAATTCCCGCTCCTCCTGGAAAAGAGAATTATACTCCCCACTCGTTACGCCATTTCTATGGCGTATTCATGTTGAACTACGTCCCAACTGAGGGGGGCTACGGAATAACTTTGACAGAGGTCCAGAGATTGATGGGCCATAAAGATCGCGCGACAACGGCCAAATATGCTCGCGAAGATCCGATCATCCTTGAGACAAAGCTTCTTCTGATCGATCAAATCGCGATGGGCCAACAGCCCAACGAACGCGAGCTGAAAGCGTGGGTCGCACAAAGGCATCAGGACATTGCTCACCGACTTCTCAACTCCGACTTGAAGGGTATTGAAAATTGATAAACCTAAACTCAGAAATCATCTTCAAGTCGATCAAGAAGGCAGACATAGCCCGCGTCGCATCTCGATGCTACAGCGAAGCGGTCGAGTTTCATGATCAAAAGCCAACAAAGGCCAATCGGCAAGCGATCCCCCACGTCAGATGTATAGAACAGGCTGTTGCGAACATTGAAAACGCTCAAGAGATCGCCGCTGAGATCGCGGACATAGCGGGAGGGGTCCCCTCACCGGCAAATCGAATTGCCAACGAGGTCAGCTGGTTCGAGAGCAAGACGAATGGCGCCATCCGAAAAGTAGCCAGGAGGACCGCCCGGCACATCATATTTCGTCTATGGCTCGATGACAAACTCATCCTACCTCTGACATACAAAATGACTAATTCTGTCACTCTGGAAATGCGAGTAAGCGAGGGAACCGAGCTCCTCAAGTTCATTTCAAACTATTCTGAGGAAGAAGAAGACGTGCTCGATTTTGGCAGTCAGATTGAACACAGGGTTACGCAACATAGTCTCAGCTGGATTTACTCAACTGATTGGCATGTTCTTGCACAGGTCAAACTCGATGAGGTTCTTGAGCTTTGGAATCATCTTCAGGAGCTACATAAGTCTCCCGACAGAAAGACTACGCCGCCGTCAGTAAAGGTCCTTTTCGAACTATTAGCCAAGAATGGCCATCTCGGCTTCTCCCATGGAGAACTTGAGGATGCTATCAAGGGACGCCGCGAAACTGCCGCGCACAAAACTTGGGAAGGTCGGAGTAAGAATTCGGACCTCCCGTATATCCGGGCGGGACAGCGAAACTTTGGTTTCTTCGCACTTCCCGAGCACTTAGTGGGCACAGCGTGGGAGTTCCCTAAAGTGACGGCCGCCAAATGGAACGAGCTGTTTGAAAGGTATATTGATTATAGAGTTAATGAGAAAGGCTGGGAAAGTGAAAAAGGTGTCAGGAAAACGTTTCATGCCTTTGCTGATTACATCTCCTACTTCCTTCCGCAGCGGTGTCAAGAAACGGGGGCGAGCCTGCCTATTGTTGCCGCTCCAAAGGACTTCAAGAGGTATCCCTTCGTAGATCAAACCGGTAGGCCGATTGCGTTCGAAAGTTACACGGATTTCGCAAAGGCGAGAGCCCGGACACCGGGCGGCGTTCGAGTCCTCATCACGCATGTGCAGTCCTTTTTCGACTGGATTGCATATGCTTTCGGAGACGAGGAGTTTTCCCACATAGCGGGACCCCAATTCAAGAACCCATTAAACGTCAAGTTTAACGCTCCGCCAACTAAGAAAAACAACAAGACCAACAAGGTCCCGATCCGCAAAGATACGTTTCCGCACCTTATGAGCTATCTAAACGCAGTTGAGAAATTCGGGTGCGAGCTCACAAGGATGCCGAAGCAAGTGCTCAGTTCAATCCCATTCAGGACGTATAACGATAATTATCTGATTAAGACTTCTGACTTCGGTCCGTCGCCCAGCTACGTATATATGGATGAGACTTACATCATCCGGCATGTGCCCTTGAGGCTTCTCGTCGGCCAACGTGACGCTCAAAAGGGCATAAACCTTAGCACTCTGAGAATGATCATCGTGGCACTCGAAACTGGATTGCGCTTTCAGTCCGTGCAGTGGCTGGATCGATATACGTGGGATCACCTCAATACGAATAACCAGGACGACGATGAAATTAGGATGCTATACATCAATACAGATAAGACCAAGGATGAACCATGGACCCGACCAATTCGGGTGCGGGTTTTCGATTTGCTCAAGAGGCAAGTCGAGGAGCTGGAGCGCCTGAAGGCGAAACCCCGCAAGTTCAAATACGAAGGTCGCGCCAGTAGTCGATTTGACCCCGTTACGCCTCTTTTCGTGAACGCATCAAGCAAGGTTGTCCCCGATCAGGCTTACGATGATGCGTGGAGTGAAGTTCTCGTGGCTTTCGCGGGCTTCGCATTTGACAACAGCCTCAATCTGCCTCCGATGTTCTCTTTTGTAAAGGCTGCAGGGATCGAAGGTGAAATTGATCCGGGTAAAAACAATCGGGACGGCTTCCCTTACTGCGAACTGGCGATCAAGAGAATCTCAACCCCTCATTCGGCCCGATCTACTTATGTAACCCGGCGCAGCGGAGCAACTGATTTCGTGTATCTGGCAAAACTCCTCGGCCAGAAGAGCAAAGAGGTAACGATCCACTACGACTACCCCGAGCATCATGAGTTAATCGAGGCATTGCGAGCAGGCGAAGAAGTGGCATACAATCCCGGTGCGGCTCGATCTGCCTCTGCCACGATTAAGTCTGGCCCTGCCGCGATTAAGGCGAGGTCGGCCAATAGTGCGCTACAAAGGTCTTTCTCCAACGATCGCGAAGAGACCATTGATCGCTTCAGAATGATTAGCCTGTCTACGGCCCTCTCTGATGCGGATGAAACGGGTATCGATGTCCTCCGTAACAGTCCGGTCGCGAATATCGTGTTTCGAGATACTCATATCTGCCCTGTCGGCGAAGAATGCCCCAAGGATGTTATCGCTGCGGCGGGGGCAACCATGAGATGCGGAGTGTGCAAACTGGCTTGCAAGAGCATAGATCACTTGCCTGCTATCGCCGCGAAAATTCGACAACTGACTTCCCGCATTAAGCACAACGGTGATCTCTTTATCTGTAAGCGGCGGCTGCATCCCACCTCAGGTTCAGCTTGACGGCTTGAAGTTCCACGGGAGAAGTTCGTCGATGCGGCC
>NZ_NBOB01000014.1:0-52963 GCF_002213185.1 Thioclava sp. JM3 | reverse complement strand
AATCCGCACGTCCATAGTAGTTCCTCTCTCAATGAACCACCAGCATACACAGACACCCCCAGGTTTTGCCCACTCCCGTCAGCGAGGCCGTCGATGCTATTCGCGGTGATATCCAGCTTGCCCGACGGCTGGACGAACATCATCTGCCAAACTGGCGCGACGATGCCGAGTTCTCGGACATGATCCAGACCCTTATTGCTGCCATGCCACTGGAAAAGAAGTCCAACCTGAAGGTCAAATCTCTCAAGCAGGTCTTGGCACTGACCGGTGGGGTGACCTCGCGCATCTTCGCTCTGGTCAAGGATCTTTCCATCGACGCCATTATCACAGGCGAGGAATGCATCACCGATGACGCAATCGCAAAATGGACGCCGGTTTGGTCGCGCCATGCGAACCCCCATCGGCGGCTCCAGAAGTCCCGGGTGTGAAGCCGCACCCGCTGCCCAAGACTGTCGCGCCGCTGCCAGACGAGTTGTTGTCAGGTTGGTTGTCTCGGCTGGCGGCGGCCAACTACTGTGATGATGCGGAACTACTGGCTCATCTCAGAATCGATACCGCGCATGGCACCGCCTTGGACTTCAACGTCGACGCGGCTGCGGCGGCGAAGATTGCCAACGCCGCACGGGTTAACCCAGATGTTGTTCGATCTTTGACCTTTCCGGCAATGACGCTACGAGAAGCCTCGCTGACGGCTCAGATGCCATTCCAGCATTGCATGCAATGCGCCAGAGAGGGTCTTTCGCTCAGGCATTGGAGGCGGGCCTGGGCATTTGACTGCCAAGTTTGCGGGACGAGACTTGTGCAGACCCTTGGCAAACTCCGTGAGGAACAAATATCTGGAAAACTGATATACCGAGCGCGCCGCGGGGCAGAGATGCTTGAGTGCGCCGCGCGCTCGCGCGGCCCCAAGCAACTTCGGCGCGCAATGCGCGCAGTCACCTTTGCCATGTCACTCAAAACCTTCCGCGGGGATCCGTCGTTCGCTGTCCAGAACCCCAGATCGGAAGTTAGGCTGTTCTGCCTCGCCGCAATCGCCGCCGCTCGATCTCATCCCTTGGCTAAGGCAGCCATCGTCAGCAAAAGCATCGACGACTATGCAAGGGTTGCTCTCTTGCGCGCCTTCGAGAAGGAGCCTCGATTGCTTGCCGCGGTTGATCACATCGCGCAAAGGTGCGCGAGAAACAGGGGCCCCATGACAGCCGTATCTCACAATTAAGGGCAAAAATTGTCGCCAAACGCGTCGCGTCTCAGATTAAAGGGCAACGCGACACAAGCGATGATGCGCGCTGACGATTGTGGCAGTGGTCGATACCCTGTTCGTGTTTTATGCGTAGATTTTTTTGCCTGCTTGCCGGTCTCGGGACCCAGCACCTCATCTACATCATCGCGCGCAAAAAGTGCGCGCGCGAATGTCCGATGCTCTTCGCTTGAACGCGTCTCAAACCGGCGGGCTGGCCCGGTCACCTTCAAATCCATGCCGATGTCTGGTCTACGGCCCGGGCAGGATCCCGGCCGCGAACCCCATAAGAAGCGTGACAAGCACGGTGACTACGACTGTTCCTTGGGCCAGAACAGCGCCCACCTCTGATGGGTGCTCTGTCGAAGAAGTTCGATACATCGGCACCACCAGCCGCAGATAAACCCCGAGCGCCAGCACCGAGTTCAGGATGCCGATGATCGCAAGCCACAGATACCCGGCCTCGACCGCTGCCGAGAGCAGGTAGAACTTGCCCACGAAACCGAAAAGCGGCGGGATGCCGGTCAGTGACAGCAGGAACACCACCATCGCCGCGCCGAGCCACGGATGGGTGCGACCAAAGCCTTCAAGATCGCCCAGATTGCGCCCGGCCAGCAGGACAACCGCAAAGGCGCCGAGGTTCATCGCCACGTAGGCGGCGGCAAAGACCAGAATGCCCGGAACGGCAAAGTCGCTGGCCCCAAGGGCCACGACGCCCATCAGGAAATATCCCGACTGTGCCACCGAGGAATAAGCGATGAGGCGCACAAGGTAGGTCTGCACCAGTGCGGCGAGATAGCCATAGGTCATTGTCGCCGCCGCGATCACCGCCAGTGCCAGAGGCCAGCCACCGTCACGGGGCAGGTCGCGCAGGACCTGTGCGAAGGCGAAAAAGGCGGCCGCCTTGGTGATGACGGACAGGTAGGCCGCGATCGAGACGGGCGCCCCCTGATAGGCGTCCGGTGCCCAGAAATGGAACGGCACCAGAGCTCCCTTGTAACCCAGACCGACGATGATGGCGATCAGCCCGGTGATGATCACAAGTGTCTGGCCCTGCAACTGGCCAAGTTTCGAAAACAGCGTCGAACCGGAGCCCCCAAACCAGAAGGTCAGCCCGTAGATCATCACCGATCCGGTGACCGCCCCGAAGACGAGGTATTTCATCGCCGCTTCGGTGGCCGCATCGTCGCGCGGCCAGGCCACAAGCGCGAAAGAGCCCAGACCGGTGAGCACGACACCGATCACCACCACCATCATGTCGCCCGCCCCCGACAGCATCAGCGCGCCGAGGGTCACCAGCACGACGAGGGATTGAACGCTGCCCTCGCGCCGGCGGCCAGCAATCTCGGCCCGGACCAGCAGCAGGGACAGTGCGGTGCCGGGCAGCAGGATCAGCTTGGCCCAGCCCGAAATCAGGTCGATCCGGTAGGTGCCGCCGAAGACGGTGGCGTCGACGCTCAGCATCGGCAGCGTCAGGATCGTCGCCGCCGCAAGCCCGGCCAGCCCGATGGCCAGCACCAGCCGCGCCGCGCGAAACATCTCCGCAACGATCATCAGCATCGCCGCGGCGGCCAGCGTCAGCTCCGGCGCCAGAAGGGCAAGATCGCGGCCCATCTCCATCAGTTGCCGAGGCCCATCATAGTGGTGTGGATCATGTCAATCAGCCAGCCGGGCGCGACACCGATCAGAACGGTCAGGACGAGAAGCGGCAGGATCACTAGCTTTTCACGCCTATCCAGATCCGGCATGTCGGCCCATTTGTCGTTCATCTCGCCCAGGAAGACGCCGGCGATGGCGCGCAGGTAGAGTGCTGCGGTGATCACGATGGCCAGGATCGCGATCAACCCCCAGGGCATGCCGTTCAGCGTGGCAAGGAAGATCTGGAATTCGGCCGGGAAGTGTGCGAGCCCCGGCAGCCCGAGAGAGGCGAAAGCCGACAGGATGAAGGCCCAGCCAAGCCACGGCACACGGCCCAGCAGCCCGCCGAAATCGCCGATTCCGCGGGTATGGGCCCGGTCCTGCAACATCCCCACAAGGAAAAAGAGCGCGCCCGTGACCAGACCGTGGCTGACCATTTGCAGGGTTGCGCCATCCAATGCGATGGTCCGGATGCGCGGCTCTGTCGCCAGTGCAGCAATGGCGACGCCCATCACCACGTACCCCATATGGTTAACGGACGTGTAGGCGATCATCTTTTTCAGGTCGCTCTGCGCCAGTGCCGCGAAGGCCCCGTATAGCGCGCTGACCACCCCGAAGGCGAGGATCACCTGTCCGGCCTGTGCGAAGGCCTCGGGCGTCATCTGGTAGGCAAAGCGCACAAGCCCGTAGGTACCGAATTTCAGCATCACGCCGGCCAGGATCACGCTGCCCGCCGTGGGCGCCTGCACATGCGCCGCCGGAAGCCAGGTGTGGACCGGGAAGGCCGGGATCTTGACCGCGAAGGTCACGAGCATCGCGATCAGCGCCAGCATGGCAGGAAGCCCGCCCAGTGCGGTGCCCTCGACCCAGACACGCATGTCGAAGGTGCCCGATCCGAGGTAAAGCCCGATGATCGCCAGCAGGAGCGGCAGCGAGCCCAGAAGCGTGTAGAGAAAGAACATGAGTGCGGCCCGCTGACGCTCTTCATAGCCCCAGCCTGCGATCATGAAGTACATGCCGACCAGCGAGACCTCGAAGAAGACGTAGAAGAGCAGGCCGTCAAGCGCCATGAACGTGCCGAGCGAGGCGGTTTCCAGCATCAGCATGAGCACCACATAGGAGGCCGCCCGCTCCCCGATCCGCGCCGAATACAACGCCGACAGGAAAAACAGAAGCGAGGTCAGCAGCACCAGAGGCAGGCTCAATCCGTCCACGCCCAGCCGGTAGGCCGCGCCGATGGCGGGGATCCAGGCGATTTCCTCGACCTGGGCGAAGTCTCCGGCCACGATGCCGCGCGCCCAGATTGCCAGTGTGATCAGGAACACGGCCCCCGTGGCGGCGATGGACACCGCATGTGCCGTTCGCGTGGACCGGTCGGGCAGCGCCATGAGCGCGAGACCGGCAAGGATGGGCAGGAAGGTGGCAATGGTCAGAAGCGGCATGGGCGCGATCCTCAGAAGTAGAACGGGGCGGCGAGGAGTACGCCGGTGACGAGAGCGATTCCGGCGACGGTCAGCGCCATTTCGCGGTGGATAAGGCCGCTTTGCAGACGGCGGGCGCGGGTGCCGAGAGCGATTGTGCGATCGACAAGGCCAAAGATCGCACGATCGATGGTGTCGCGGTCAAAACGCAGGCTGGCCAGCCCGAGGGACAGGTTGAGCCTGCCCACCGCGTTGAGCAGCGCCAGAAGACTGTCTTCGGCGCGTTCGATCCGGCGTGACAATGCTTGTGTACCTGCGACGATGCCGCCCAGCACGACACGGCGGATGATCCAGGCATCCAGGCGGTCGCAGAGCCGTGCCAGGGCCAGCGTCGGGCGGACCACGAGGGCGTCCATGCCACCTGCGAGCGGGAAGCCGTTTCGTGCTGGCGCAAGCAGCGGACCCAGAAGGCGGGCGGGGGCCAGCAGCCAGCCAAGCGCCAGCCCGGCCAGACCCACCGCCAGCCCCATGGCCGGGACGATCCAGCCGGGCTCGGCCAGATGCGCGCCCAGCATCGCCTCCAGCGGTTTGAAAGCGAAGCCCAGAGTCGCGGCGAGTATCACGAGAACGCCCATGCCGACGGCCATGAGCGGCACCTTATCGCGGGGCTTCTCCGGCGTGCCGGACCACAGCACCTTCAATGCCCGGCCCATATAAGCCCCGGTCAGCACCGACCCAGCAAGGGCCAGCGGCAGAAACCACGCGGCAGAGGGGCTATCGAGAGCCGCGGCGAGGATTGCGTCCTTGGAATAGAAGGCGGCGAGCGGTGGCAGCCCGGCCAGCGCCAGCGCGGCCAGTGCAAAGCCCGCAAAAATGCCGGGCCGGGCGCGGCCCGCGCCGGCAAGCGTGTCCAGATCGGTGCTCTCGCGGTCGTGCTGAAAGACGCCTGCGCCGAGAAAGAGCGCCGATTTGATCGCGGCATGCGCGATCAGATGCAAAAGCGCGGCAACGGGCGCGCCGGCCCCCACCGCGATCAGCATCAGCCCGTACTGGCTGGCGGTCGAGGCGGCGAGCAGACGCTTGAGGTCTGTTGCGGCCAGTGCCATCAGCCCGGCAATCACCGCCGTCGCCCCGCCGACAATCCCGATGGCCAGAAGCGCGCCGCCGGGCAGCATCGGCGCGGTCCGGATCAGCAGGATCGCCCCCGCCGCCACCAGCGTGGCCGAGTGGAGCAGGGCAGACACCGGCGTTGGCCCCGCCATCGCCCGCATCAGCCAGTCCTGCATCGGCACCTGCGCCGACTTCCCCATCGCCGCAAACAAGAGCAGCAGCCCTGCGATCAGCGCCGGGGTGCCGGTGGTGGAAAGCGTGGCCGAAATCTCGGAGGTTCCGGCGATACCGATCAGCAGGAAGGCCGCGAGGTAGAGGCCCAGATCGGCCGTCCGGGTATAGAGGAATGCCCGCATGGCCGCTCCGGGCACGCCCTTTCGCCTATGCCAGAAGCCGATCAGAAGGTAGGAGGCAAAACCAATCATCTCCCACGCGGCCAGCAGGGTGATCCAGTCCCCCGACAGCACCAGAAGCTGCATCGCGGCCACGAACATCAGCATGGTGCCGAAAAAGCGGGGGCGCTCGGGGTCATGGGACATGTAACCCGCCGCATAGGTCAGGACCATCGCCGCGACGGTCGCGACGACCAGCGCCAGCGTTGCCGTCAGCGGGTTGGCCACCAGCCGGATCGGCAGGTCCGGCAGGAAGGGCAGGGTGGCCGTGACATCCGCACCGCCCGCCACCCCGGCCAACAGAGCAATCGCCCCGGCAAGGCCCAAGGCCGCACCGGTCAGCGCAATCGCCTCGGGCATGCGCCGGAGCGCAAGTGTCGTCAGGCCCGCGCCCAAAGGCGCGAGGATCGTCAGCGAAAGCCAGATCACCCCCTGAGCTCCCGCGCTTCTTCCATCTCGACCGACCCGCGCGAGCGGAACCGGGCGATGGCGATGCCGAAACCCACGGCCATCTCGACCGCCATCACCGCCATGACGATCAGCACGAACATCTTCGCCGCTGTCACATCGGGGTGCAGATAGCGCCAGAACGCCACGAGATTGAGCAGTGCCGCGGCAAGGATCAACTCGACCCCCATGATGATCATCACAAGGTTGGTCTGGCTGAGCGCACCATAGAGGCCAACGCCGAAAAGCGCCGCACCGACGCTGAGCGCGATCATGAGTTCCGGGATCATTGGCTATCCTTTTCTTGCGGGGCGATCGCGACCATGGTCGCCGCGATCATCGCGGTCAGGATCATCAGCGCCGCGCTTTCAAAAATGAACATGGAGCGGCCCAGCAGTTCGCGGCCCAGCAAGCGCGCCTGTTCATCGGCCCCGGGCACGTCGGGCACGGGGCCTTGCCAGCCGGCGGTCCAGATCACCACCAGTGCGGCGACCAAGCCAATCCCGCCCGCCCAGAGCGACAGGCGTTTCTGGTGCGTCATGTCCATCTTGCCCATGCCGCCGGGGTCCATCATGAACATGACCATGAAAATCGCCATGACGCTCATCTCCGTGGCCATCATCATGATCTGGAGCACGCCCAGAAATTCGGCCTGCATGACAAGGAACATCGCCCCGATGGCGGTCTGACTGAACAGGAGCGCAATGGCCGAACGCACCATCGAATGTGTGCGAAAGACGACCACCCCGAACCAGATCGCGGCGGTGCCGAAAAAGGCGAGAAACAGAGCGGTGGCAAGGCTCATATCGGCACCACGAGGGCGATGACGCCCACAAGGAAGATATTGGCCAGCGCCAGGGTGATGCCGAGCTTCCAGCTCAGTTCCAGATACTTCGCCTCGCGCAGGCGCGGCAGGCGCGGCCCGAGCATCAGCATCGCGGCCGCTACACCAAGTGTCTTGAGCGCAGTCCAGGCCCAGCCCGGCAGCCACGGTCCAAGCCAGCCGCCGAGGTAGAAGGTAACGGTCGCGCTGGCCAGTGCGACGATGATCACAAGCCGCGCCAGTCGCAGGACGGCCAGCCGCGCGCCGGTGTATTCGGCCTCGACTCCACCCGCCAGATCGCCGCCGCCGGTGGGCAGGTCGATGGGCGGCAGCCAGGCGACACCCATCGCCGCGATGACGAACAGGACGAAGCCGATGGGCTGATAGGCGACGTTCCACAAGGCCGCCTGCGACAGGACGATCTGCGTGGTGGAGAGCGACTCGGCCCGCATCGCAACTGCCGTTATGGGCATCACGATCAGCATGGCATAGGCGACGAACTGGCCCAGAAAGCGCCAGCCGCCGATCATCCCGTAGGCCCCGTTCGGCCCCCAGCCGGCCATGATAAGCGCAACCAGCACGTAAGCCAGCGCGGCGTTCAGAAACAACGCGCCGATGGCCAGATCGGTGATGATCAGCCCCGGTGCCAGTGGGATAACGGCGACTGACAACAGGCCCGCGACCAGCAAGAGGACCGGGCCAGCCTCGAAAAACAGCCTGTCAGATGTGCGCGGCAGGATCTGTTCGCGGCCCAGCAGCGCTAGCGCCGAGGTCGCCGGCCGTGTGAGGCTGAGGCGTCCATGGACGGCCCAGCCTTCCAGAACGGCCACGGCGTAGCAGCCGATCGCGAGAGCGAGGATAATCACCGCGATGCTCATTGGGTCGCGCTCCAGGGATCGAGATCGAGCGAGGCGATTGCGGTCAGTGCGTCGGCAAGTTCCATCTGCTTTATCAGGTCGGGCACATGCGCGGCGAGGTCGGAGAACGGCGTCTTCAGATGGGCCGAGGCGACTGTACCGCCCTTTAATGTCAGGTGCAGCGTTGCGGGTCCGCGCGGTGTTTCCAACGTTGCCGTGCCGTGGCCGTCGCCTGTTGCACGCGGCATCTCTGGCATCGCGGTCGCGCCCGCCGCCGATATCAGGTGAAGGCTTTGCCCGATTTCTGCGCAGCGCTGGCGGAGCCGCGCCATGGCGTCGCCTTCATCCTGCGTGATCGGTTCGAAACCTAATTCGTCGTAGACCCCGTCGCCGTGTCTGGCATCGGACGCATGGTCCGCCGCACGTGCCACAGGACCTTCCGATGCTCCCTGAAGCGTCCCGATCCCGGTCAGTTTTGGTCCCATAAGTGATCGGTTGAGTGCACCGTACAGAAGGCTCGTTATAGAAGTTGCTTGCTCTGCCACCTCATCCGCTTTAGCCGTCCGGACGCGGTGTTCCATGGCCGCCGCCCGGCGCCCCAGCGGTGCAAGGCCCGCTTGTCGAGCCAACCCGGCCAGCCAGTTGAGATGGCTTGCAATCCGTTCGCGTTCCACTGCTGCGGCGCGGGCGGCCAGAGTGTCCTTGGGTGCAGTTTGTCCGGTAGCCTTCTCGGCAGCACGGCAAGCCAGTTCGCGCATTGCCACCGGCGACAAGGGCACCGCGTCCGCAAGATGATCAGCGAAGTCTTCGAGAGCAACGCCTGATGGCAGCGCCGCCATCTTCATCCCTCTGACCGCGGTGCCCGCGACGCTGTCTCCATCGAGGGTCAGGTCCAGGTGCAGACCGCCCGGAAGACCCGGGAAGAAGGGGCCAAAGGGCGCGTCTATCCATTCCATGACCAATCCGTCGGGGCTGACCGGTTTGCCTTCGGTGAGTTCGACCATTGACATGAAATGCGGTTCGATCCCCGGGATGTCTGGCGCCGCGCCGTGGCCTGTGTGGCCATGATGCGCGCCATGCGCATCCTGCTGTTCGTGGGCGCCATGCGCGGCGTGCTCTCCTTGGCCCTCTTGCGCTGGCATGTCCTTGTGGTGCTTGTGACCGCCATGTCCACCATGCGCATGCTTTCCGGCCTCGGCCTGCTGGACGAGGTCCATGCCACACTTGGGGCAGGAACCCGGTGTGTCGGAGGCGACATCCGGGTGCATGGGGCAGGTGTAGGGGCCTGTCGGCTCCGTGGCCGGTTCGGCGTGATGGCCGTGGCCGTGGTCCGCATGTTTCCCGGCCTCGGCCTGCGGGACGAGGTCCATGCCGCACTTAGGGCAGGACCCGGGTGTGTCGGAAGTCACCTCCGGGTGCATCGGGCAGATGTAGGGGCCTTTCGGCTCTGCGGCCGGTTCGGCGTGATGGCCATGTTCGTGATGCGCGTGTTCCCCGGCCTCGGCCTGCGGGACGAGGTCCATGCCGCATTTCGGGCAGGAGCCGGGCGTGTCAGAGGTGACCTCCGGGTGCATGGGGCAGGTATAGGGGCCTGTCGGCTCCGTGGCCGGTTCGGCGTGATGGCCGTGGTGCACGTGCTCTCCGGCCTCGGCCTGCGGGACGAGGTCCATGCCGCATTTTGGACAGGAACCGGGCGTGTCCGAGGTCACTTCCGGGTGCATCGGGCAAACATAGGAGGCGGACGTCTCGGCGCTTGTCACAGCATCCGACTGATGATGGGCTTTTTCTGCTTGCGTGGAAACCGCGGACGATTTTTCATGGCCCTCATGGCCCTCATGGCCCTCATGGCCCTCATGGCCCTCATGGCCCTCATGGCCCTCATGGCCCTCATGGCCCTCATGGCCCTCATGGCCCTCATGGCCCTCATGGCCGTGCGACGCCGCGCCGGAAACGCGGCGTTCCACAAGGAACATCCCGCATTTCGGGCATTTGCCGGGTTCGTCCGAAATGACTTCCGGATGCATGGGGCAGGTGTATTCGATCCGCTCCGACAGGGCAGGCGCATCAAATTCCGCGATGTCTGGTGCAAAAGCCCCATTGCAGAGCAGTTTGCGCAGATCCTCCAGTCCGGAGATCAGGCCCGCCTGCGACATCTCCGCCGTCACGTCGGCAGTGGGCAGAGGGCCAAGATCGGCCTCACCAAGCGCGAGAATGCACCGGGGTCGCGGCATCTGGGCCCAGACGACGCTGGCCGCATCGGCCAGCGCAGTGGGCAAGGGCCCCGCGATCAGCAAGACGTTCGCGTGGCGCGGCGTCACCGCGCGGATCAGCCCTGCGGCGTCCAGATCGAGACCAAGCGCATTCGCGACGTCCTCTCCAGGCACCACGAACGCGCGCAAATCCCGCGCCATGGCCCCGGCGACCAACCCGCGGAAACCGCGCAACAGACCCTGACGTGCCCCGGACAAATCCATCATTGCCGCCTCAGCGCGCCCTGGCTCCATCCATAGAGCAGGCCGAGAAACAGGATCGCGAGAAAAACGCCCATGTCGAGCAGGGCGACCAGCCCCTCTTCGCGGTAAACGACCGCCCAGGGGTACATGAAGGCCATCTCCATATCGAAGGCCAGAAACAGGAGCGCATAGCCGTAATACTTGGCGTGGTATCGGACCCAGACCGGATCGCGCGCCAAAGTGCCGGCGGTTGCGGGCACATCCTTGGCCGGTTCCGCCCGCGCCCGCCCGATCGCACGGGCGAGGGCATAGAGGCTCAGGACCAGCCCGACCGTGCCAAGCGTCAGGCCGAGCAGAATGGCGTATTGCGTCAGTTCACTCATGTCCGCCCTGGCTCCTGTCGTGCTTGGCCGGTTTTTCCCGTTCGGGTGCTGCGCCCCAATCAGGTGCGCGCCGTCCGTTTTTGACCACGTTTAGTCGAAGACGCCCAAAAAGAAAAACGATTACAAGAAATTTCTTCTCGAAGCTGAAGATGTTAGGGTCAGGACTCATTCTCTCGTCATAGCCAGAACATGACGGTTGCGGCGAGGGCGACGGCGGAGAGGAAGACCTTCGGGCACCTGTCGTAGCGCGTGGCAACCCTGCGCCAGTCCTTCAGGCGGCCGAACATGATCTCGATCCTGTTGCGGCGTTTGTAGCGGCGCTTATCGTATTTGACAGGCTTGCCGCGCGACTTCCTGCCCGGGATGCAGGGCTTTATCCCCTTGTCTTTCAACGCATCTCTGAACCAGTCGGCATCATAGCCGCGGTCGGCGAGCAGCCATTCTGCAGATGGCAAGCTATCCAGCAGGGCCGCAGCACCCGTGTAGTCGCTGACCTGGCCTGCGGTCATGAAGAAGCGGATCGGACGTCCATCGGCATCGGTAACGGCGTGCAGTTTGGTGTTCATGCCGCCCTTGGTCCGGCCGATCAAACGACCCCTCTGATCGCTTGGCCCCCCTTTTTCGACCGCAGGCTGGTCGCCGTGCGGTGCGCCTTCAGATAGGTCGCGTCGATCATCACCGTCCTCGGAACGGCCGCCTCGGAGGCCAGCCCCTCCATCATCCGGGCAAAGACACCCTTGTCGCCCCATCGCTTCCAACGGTTGTAGAGGGTCTTGGGTGGACCATACTCCTTCGGTGCATCACACCACCGCAAGCCATTGCGATTGATGAAGATAATGCCGCTCAGCACTCGCCGGTCATCGACACGCGGCTTGCCATGGCTCTTGGGAAAGAATGGTTCCAGACGGGCCATCTGCGCATCCGTCAGCCAGAAAAGGTTGCTCATTGATCGGTCTCCTTGCGGAGGCTGAATCATGCCGAAAAAGGAAGATCAATGGGTCCTGACCCTAGCCAATTCGTGAAATCGAAGGGCTTGAAGTACGATCCGTCAAAAATCCCGTTGCGGTTGTGAAACGCATGCCAGACAGCGAGTATTCCGGAAAGAATGTAAAGTGAGCGGAAGATCGACCAGAAACTTGGCGATTGAATGCGTTTGAAGCGCGAGAGCGGCAGTTTGTCTGCATCTGCGCCATAGAGCAATTGCTGGAGTATGCTCCGCTCAATCTCCTGCCTGGTCACTGTGCGTTGTTCATCGCCTGCTTCGGGCAAAAAGGCGGCAAGCGAGATGTGCAAGGCCTTGCGGGGATAGGATTTCAGGAACGAACGGATGATGCTGCTTTTGCCAGAACCATAAGGCCCAGTAAGAGCGATGTTTGAAACGTCAGGGCTCTCAGTCGCGAACGCCAAGGCGGCCGAATACACCCCTCCTTGGTCTGCTTCATCGGTGGGGGCAAGATCGACGAACTTCGCGGGCCCCTTTCCAGATGCAGATATTCGGCGCAACGTCTCGGCTAATTTGAAGAGCTTATCGGAGATCCAGAGGAAGATTTTGGCGCGACTTATATACATGAAAAACAGTCTACCATGTCCACAAAATTTTCCCAGCCAAGTTATGGACTTAGTCGACAACGCTAGTGAAATTCTGAAGCTTGGCGCGGCCGCAGCGAAATCGCGCTTCGTCCCGAGTCTGTGAGTTCGCTCATCTCCAGATTTCGCACGCGCGGCAAATGGCCGGTAAGCGGGCTGCGGATGCAGCATCTTGACTGGTCGGTGAACGTAAGCATTGGGCCGACCACGTCTGGCGTACGGCTTCAGTCCAGATCGACGCCGCCAAGGCGCGGCGCATGTACATGCGTTCGGATTAGGAACGCAGCGCCCGCGCCCGCGATGGCGCCGAAGAGATGTGCCTCCCACGACACGCCGGGTTGGCCCGGAAGAACGCCCCAGAGAATAGAGCCATAGAGGACACCGACCACCAGTGCCGCGCCCAGCGTGATCGGGGAGCGATCCACAAGACCGCGCGCGATGAGGAAGCCAAACCAGCCGAAGATCAGCCCCGACGCACCGATATGGATCGCCGAGCCGCCGAACAACCACACGAGACCGCCCCCAAGGCCGATCACCACGGCGTTCAGGGACAGCAAGGCTCGCGTGGTTGTTGCCACCAGCAGTCCACCCATCACCAGGAGCGGCGGCGTGTTGGCCATCAGGTGCGAGAAGCTCCCATGCAGGAGGGGCATGGCGATGACACCATCCAATCCGCTGACATGCCGGGGGATCAGGCCGAAGGCCGGGTTCAGGCCGTAACCGAAGATCCAATTGACGACCTGGACCGCCCAGAGCAGCGCTACAAAGGCGACAAGCGCCGCGGTGCGCCCAAAGAAGACGCGCATGTGATCCCGGTTCATCATGTTGGCGACAGTAGACGTCACCACAGTGCCTTCAATGGTTTTCGCGCGCAGCACAGGGTGCCACCTCCGGGAAAGGGGGTCGCGGCGGCCAACCTCGGTAGGGCTCAAGCCAAGAGAATGGCTCCGATCTTAAACGGTGTTCCCAGGCCGCCGCGGCATGATTTCACGCTCGGGGCGCTTCAGGGCTTCGGCGTATTTACGGGCATTGTCGTCAATCGTGCTGTGCCAGAGCTTTGAGACAAAGGCCTGGGCGTCTTGAACGGTCATGTCTTTCAGCGAAGAGGACAGCACCATGAATAGCTCATCTTCGCTAATCGAGGCGGCGCGGTGCATGGCATCCGCGTAAAATGACGGGTCGTTGAGAACCTGCTCGCGCAGCGGCATCCGCGCGAGATTCTCCTCCGGGATCGCCATGAAGATCGTGTCCTGCAGGTCGGTCAGATACGCACGCCGCGATGTGGACACCGGCTTTCCCGCAGCCTTGGCCTCCAGAACTGCCTGCCTTGTCCTGTCGAGCTTTGCCCTTGCATGGGTCATGAGGACATCACGCTGTCGTTCAGGCAGCGCAAATCCGGTGCAACGCTCGATATGAGCAAGAAGCTCTGCAACCTCTGCGTCTACATCAAAGCTCTCGAACCACGGAGCTTTTCCCAGTCTCGCCACCATGCGCCTACCCTCGTCCATTCAATAATATATTATCGTATATCATAGTCAGCAGATCGCAAGCGGGTGGCGTCCTTGACGCAAACGGACATGGGAAAAGGGGAACCGTGGTCCCACGGCTCCCCTTTCGGTACGTATCGTCTAACTGCGTGCGCTAACTACGCGACCAGCGACAGCCCCGCGCCCGCGTCCTGCGGCTGCTCACCGCTGTCGATGAACGGGATGATCGAGAAGGTCTGCCCGCCGCGCTGCTCTTCGTTCTGCACGGCGTTGACGCGCAGGTCCCCATCAGGCGTGTTGATCAGCAGCGACAAGTAGTCATTGCCCGTGCGGCTGCTCTTGGCCATCCAGGCCGAGCCGACGCGGATCGGCGTGCCCCGGGGCGAGCTGACCTCGATCCGGTAGTCGGGGTGGGTCTCCTCGGTCTTGTAGCTGTTCTCGATCAGGATGAACTCCAGATCGAACATCATGTTGGCGATGTAGCCGGTGAAGGCGTTGTCGGCGTCCATGGCGGTGAGCTCGCCCGAGAGCGAGCCGGATTTCATCAGGCCGTTCGAGACCAGAGGGATGATCTCGAACGCGCCACTCTGGGCCGCGCGCGCCTCTTTCGTCTGCACCGCGTTGACCCGGAACGGGCCGAGGCCCACATCGATCTGCATCGAGATATAGGGGTTTCCGCTGGTATTGCCCGTCTCGTTCCAGGCCGTGCCGATGCGGACCTTGCGGCCCGATTTGTTGACGGCCGTCACGTCGTAATCCGGACTGCGCGCGGACATCTTGGCCCGTGCCTCAAGCTGGATGGCGATGTCAAAGCGTGACGAGTGGATCATGCCGGTGTACTCGGCGGCTGCGGTTTCGGCATTGCGGGTGAGGTTTCCTGCGAACATGGGATGGTTCCTTTTGGATTGGCCGGTGCCTGACGTCCTTGCCAGCGCATCCGGGATTGCTTTCTCGACCCCTTGAGGGATCACAAATCAGAAAGCTTGCTTTCCCTTTATGCCCCGCCCCCGGCTTCGCGATGCCGTCTGAGTAGGTGTGCCGCCGCGCCCCCGGGTGCTGCGCCCCTCTCCTGCCCGTCTGATCTTGATTGGCGGCCCGGATTTTCCGCAGCGTCCTTCGATTGCGCGATGAAGAACTCCGCCTCTTTGCCATTCAACTGTTGCCCTTCCCGGTCGGTCAGACCGATGCAGCTGCCGTTCGGCAGAAAGCTAATCAGGTACTGACCGAGCCGGTCCTTATGGACAACGTAGCCGGTATTGGCCCAGTGCACAGTCTGGCCGGCATCGACGGCCGCCTTGATTTCATCGAGTGTCATGTGACCCTCCTCAAGTAGAATGGTGGGGAAACGACGCAAGAAGCCCGATCTTCCAACCGGGCTTCCGTGCGGCATTCAATTGGCAAAAAGCCGGGTCCTGTCAGGCACTCTGCGCCACTTGCATCGCGCGCGCCGCCATCCAATCTTTCAGGCCAAGAACCGTTCTGCCGGCGGCGACTTCAGATGCCCAGGCGGCCCTTGGGTCGCCGCAGGGCTCATCGCCGGAATGCCGGTCGATGTGGCCATTGGCCATCCATGGCTCGGGCTGGATCCGCCGCAGCCAGTCCGCCATGCTCGGGATACGGCCTTGGCAGTCTTCACGGATATGCTGCTCGCCGATCCAGCGCACGGGGATGTCCCGACCTGCGCTATTGGTCAGGGTCAGACCGAAGACACGTTCAGCATCGAACAGACCTTGGGTATGGTGGCGCAAGGCCCGGTGCGTGAAAAGCGCGAGGTGCTCTTTCGAGGCGTCAAACCAATCGTGGACGGCCTGATAGTCAGACGGCACCCCGCCGAACTTCCGGGCAGAGCTTTCGGCATGATGAAGCGGATGGGCCATCTCAAAGCCCCTCGTCATAGCTGTGCGAGCATTCGACATAGCGGTCGGCGTGATCGAGGGTGATGCTGTCTGCTGCAATGTCCCAGGTCAGCGTGCCATAGCCGCCCTCGTTGTTCTCGAACCCCGGATGATGGTGATAGGCGAGCGACCAGGCGAAATCGCCCACCTCTGTCGCAAGCGGTTCCGGCAGTTTGACCTCCGCAGGCTGCACGGTCACATCCTCGACATTGCCGGAGTCGCCATAGCCTTCGTATTCGGCAGTGACCTCGCTGATGCCAAGTGCACGTAGTTGCGCAAGCAGCTCCGTTCGGGTTGCTTTCAGGGTGGTTTCGCGCTCGGCGCGCCACTGAGCCGCCATTGCGGCATAGTCCATTTGGGGATTGGTCATGGTTCTGTCCTCTTGTCAGATGTTGGGGGGGCCGGGCGTGGCATTGGCCCGCGCGCGGCTCGAACGCGCAGACCGGTCAAATCCCGATCCGCGACGCCCCACCCTAAGCCCACTTTGACTTTTCAGGCGGCTTGGTCTGCCGTGTTGGCATTCCCCTGACCCACGATCTGGGCCAGAATGCTCCCCGTGTCGACACCGTTCCCATGCGGCAGGAACACCCTCAGCTGAAAGGCGATGATCTCGGTGAAGCAGCCGAGGGCCTTGAGGCCCTCGATCATCCCCCGATCCGCACCAGAGAGCTCGAGGCGCATCTCGCCTGCGACACGGCGACGGGTCAGGGTGAGACCCCGGCCCAGATCGACCGGCGCGGTGGTGCCGAGGGCGGCAGTCAGCATCTCTTGCGGCGTTTGCGGGTTGGAGACGAGGAAGCGGGCGCGCAAGGCCGCTGCCCCTTCCTCGCTCAGCGTGCGCCCGATCATGGCGGTCGCCCCGTCGGGCGTGACCCTGTAGATGCGTTCATTCGTGGTCGGAATGTCCTTCCAGATCGGCAACAGCAGCCCGGTCAGCAGGTAGAGCTTGGTCGTGGTGGTTTTCGGCAGGGATGCGGCCTCGGCATCCCAAAGCCCTGCAAACTCAGGCTTGCCGATATCTTCCCAGGCCGAGGACGCGAACCGCACCTCTTCAAGATAGCTCGACCCGTTGGGCCGCACGGTCTTGCGCATGAGGGTGACGATATCCTCGTCGTACATCTGCATGGGCCGCGCCGAGATGAGCGCCGCGCGGCCGGAGGCGCGATTAACCATGGGCAGCTTGTCCGGATTGCGCGACAGGGCGTCATCTGCCGACAGCACATGGACCGGATCGGTGACCTCGAGCCCAATGATCCGCGTGACCGCACCGGATTTCGGGCAGGTCCAGAGATCCTCTGTGGAAACCTGCTCGATCTTTTCACCGCGCAGGGTTTCGACGCCGAGATCGAGCGTGCCCGCCGCGCGCGCCCGTTCGGTCTGATAAGCGATCCGGCGCATGAACTCGGCAAAGAGCGCGTTCTGCATGTGGATGGGAAGCGCCAGCACCCGGTTCAGAAACCGCTGGATCGGCGGCAGCTCCTCAAGGAGCACGCCGTCCTTGTCGATCAGCCGCAGGGCTGTCCAGTCGGTGAAGCTCTCGTAGCTCATCGCCTCGGCCCGCCCGGCGGCAAGATCGGCGAAATACCCACGCAGCGCCGCTCGCGCGATCGGGCTTTCCAAATTATCCTCATCGCGGAACATGCCCTGCGAGCCGGTCTCGCGCTGGCCCTTGGTGAGCGCCCCCAGCTGGTCGAGGCGTTTGGCGATCGTCGAGGTGAAGCGCTTCTCGCCATGCACATCCGAGGTGCAGACCCGGAAGAACGGCGCGCTGACCTCAGCCGAGCGATGCGTGCGACCAAGCCCCTGGATGGCCGCATCGGCGCGCCAGCCGGGCTCCAGCAGGTAGTGCCGCCGCCGTTTCTGGTTCTTCGCCGTTTGCGCCGCATGGTAGGATCGGCCCGTCCCGCCCGCATCGGAGAAGATAAGGATATCCTTCTCGCCGTCCATGAAGGCTTGGGTTTCGGACGAATTGCTGCTGGCGGCGCGCTTTTCGATGAAGAGATGACCATCCTCGGCCTTGAGGGGCCGGATCGACCACCCCGTGACTTCTGCCACGGCCTCGTCGCCAAAGGCCCAGAGGATCTGGTCGAGCGCCGAGGGGATCGGGGCGAGCGTCATCAACTCCATCATGGCCGCATCGCGCAGGGCGAGCGCCTCGCGCGAGACAACGAGCGCGCCGGTCTCATCCCGCAAGGGTTCCGCCACCATGTTACCGTCGATCTCGACCAGCTTTTGCGCATGGATCGGGAAGGCCTGTTCCAGGTAGCCCAGAACATAGTCGCGCGGCGTCAAGGCACCCTCAACGAGCTCGTCTTCCGCGTCCATCGTTTCAAGCCGACGTTTCAGCAGGCTCTCGCCGGTCGAAACCACCTGGATGACGCACGCGTGGCCCGTTGCCAGATCATCCTCGATCGCGCGGATGATGGTCGGTGCCTTCATGCCCATCAGGAGATGGTTGAAGAAGCGCTGCTTCGTGCTCTCGAAGCGAGATTTGGCCGAGGCACGTGCGGCCGAGGCATTGGTCTCCCCCGAGGCGTCATTGACACCGGTGGCTGTCAGCGCAGCTTCAAGATTGTGGTGGATCGTCCGGAACGCACCCGCATAGGCGTCGTAGATCTCGATCTGGGCCGGGGTGAGCGCGTGTTCCAGCACGTCATACTCCACCCCATCAAAGCTGAGGGCACGCGCCGTGTAGAGGCCGAGCGTCTTGAGATCGCGCGCCACTACCTCCATGGCGGCGACACCGCCTGCCTCCATCGCCGAGACGAAACTCTCGCGGCTTGGGAAGGGGTATTCGGGGCCCTGCCCCCAGAGTCCGAGCCGCGCGGCATAGGCCAGGTTGTGCACGCTCGTGGCACCCGTGGCCGAGATGTAGAAGACGCGAGCGCGGGGTGCTGCCAGTTGCAGCCGCAGGCCAGCAAGGCCCTGCTGGGAGGGTTTGACCCCCCTGCCCTGCTCGGACCCTGCCGCATTCTGCATGGCATGGGCTTCATCAAATGCGAGGACGCCTTCGAAGTCTTCACCCATCCAGTCGAGAACCTGGCTCAGTCGCGTGGTACCGCATTTGCCCGCGGACCGCAGCGTGGCGTAGGTGACGAAGAGGATTCCGTCGCCCATCGGGACGGGCTGATCGGGTTTCCATTTGGAAAGTGGCTGAATGTCGGCAGGCGAGCCGCCGAGATCGGTCCAGTCGCGGATCGCGTCCTCGATAAGCGTGGCGGATTTGGAGACCCAGATCGCCTTCCTGCGCCCGGAAAGCCAGTTCACGAGAATGAGCCCCGCGCATTCGCGGCCCTTGCCGCAACCGGTGCCGTCGCCGAGGAAATAGCCAAGGCGATAGGCCCGTGCATCCGGGTCATCATCGGCGCGCGTCAGCTTGGTCTGGTCGTCATCGATGGTGAACCGACCTGGCAAGTTACGCACATGGGCATCATGCGCCATGATGATGGTTTCGAGCTGCGCCTCTGAGAGATGTCCCTCCTCGATCAGCCTGGCGGGCAGACGCAAGTCATCACTGCCCGTGTTTGAGGGCATGGGCGGGGCAACCGAGGCCATGGCGATGCTTTCGACGAGCGGCGTGGGATGTTCTTGCGCACCCGCGATCTCGATCCGCTGCGGACGGTAGCGCGCATAGATGTCCGAGACGGGCGTGTTGTCGCGCGGGGCCTCAAGGCTTGTGAAAGTGAGCGGTATGGCGGCGTTGGTCTGAGCGTTGGACGCCGCAACTTTGGCAACTGGGCGCTTGCGCGTGACAAGTAGTGGACCGACCGATCGCGCATGAGGGTTTGTCGCCGCCCGTTGGACGGGGCGCGTCTCAGGCCGGTTTGCGGCCACGGTGTCAACAAAAGGAAGGGCTTCCTCCAGATCCTGAACCGCGGCGCGGATCATCTCGCCGTCCTCCTGCACCTTGTCGAAGACCATCAGCTGGGTTTCCACAGTTGTGCCGAGCTTGCGGTAGACCTGCCCCGGTATCGTCAAGGCCAGTCGCGGCGTCAGGAGACCGCAGGCGCGGGACCAATGCGCGGCATCGCGCTCCGTGCTGAACCCCTGCGGCATGATCGCCACCAGCCGGCCACCGGGTGCCAAGCGCTTGGCAGCCGCAATGAGATGTTTGGCAGCGGTGTGCTTGTCTCGCGAGCGATCGACCGAGGAGGCAAAGGGCGGGTTCATCGCCACGACGTCAGGCAGGACCGGTGTCGGCATCAGATCGTCGATATGCTCGCCGTCATGGCCCGTCACCTCGCCACCGAAAACCGCGCGCAGGAGGTGCTGGCGAAAGGGGTCGATTTCATTGAGCAAAAGCGTGGCACCGGCCCGGGCGGCGAAACCGGCCAGGGCACCAGTGCCGGCGGACGGCTCCAGCACGGTCTCGCCCTTGCGGATCGCCGCGGCCCGTATGACCAACGCCGCGAATGGCAGCGGCGTGGAAAACTGCTGCAGCCGGATCTGCTGCTCCGACCGGCGTGTTTCCGTCAGAAGCCGCGAGGCGAGCAGCTTTGCAACGGCGATGTCGCCTGCCGCGCCGTCCCCACGTAGCAGCATCTGAATGGCGGCTGCCTGCATCAGGTCATAGGCCATGCGCCAGTCCCAGGCGCCGCCAGCATCGCTGCCATGAAACGACTCGCGCATGATGCGCGCGAGCGCTGAGCTGCGCAGGGGTAGGTGGTCGACCTCCGCGCCGATTTGCGCCAGCGCAGAGACGAGATTAGCGTCGGAGATTGAGAGAGCCGGATTTGCTGGTTTGGGCCTGGACATGGGGATCTTCCTTTGGATCAGGGTCTGAGTTCCAAAGGATAAAAAGCCCACTTTCGCTTTTCAGGGTGACGGGATCAGACCGCGCTGACCTCCAAGGCTTGGTCAGGACTTGGGTTCGATCTGCCGCTTCGCATCAATCAATGCCTGTGCGGCCTGCATCACCTTAACCTGAGATGTTCCCGTACGTGCATCCTCCAGCGCGGCCTGTACCTGCGCGCGAAACAACGCGTCATACGAATTGACATCAGCCGCCACGGAAATGCTCCTCGAAACCGAGGTGCGGCTGTTCCTTACCCGTTGGGTCCATTGCGCTTTCTCCGACTATACTATGGGTCGATGCTACATCACCCACAGTGGTGCCGTAAACGGCAAGGCCGTAAGGTTCACAGCTAACGGGGCCACTTACCGATCGGTCGCCGCTTCAAGAGACGTCTCGAACCGCTTGTCCGCCGCCGCCGCTTCTTTCAAGAGCGCGTCAAAATTTTCAGGTGGGTTGCCATCTTCCAGCATCCCTTTGAACGTCGCGTAGGCATCCGTCTTGCTGCCATAGGCGCGCAGGGTCTTGTCGTCGTTCACCCAGGCCACCACGATGACCTTTGCATCGCTGTTGAACCGGTAGAACAGCCGATACTGCTGGAAGAATTTCGCCCGGAACCAGTGCTTGCGGTGATCGCCGAGTGTGCCGCCTTGCCGGAAGGCGGCGGCACCCGGGTCCGCCGGTATGGCCTCGGTCACCAGCTTGAAGATGGCGGCCAGCCGTTTCGCGGAATTTTTCTTGCGCCAGGTCTTTGGATCGCGAGCCTTACGCGCCTCGAGCTCCAGGATCAGCCCTTCGAGCTGGTCCAGAAAGAGCGGATGCGCATAAATCGTCCATCCGTTTACGACAAGGGGCGCCCCTGCGGGCACGCTATCGCCGCTCATTCATCCTCGAGCGATAGCGGTGCATCGAGATCGACGTCAACGTCTCCGACCAGTGCTGCAAGACGGCCATGCAAAGCCCCATCGAACGCCCGAATGCGATCCGGATGCGCCTTGATATCGGCCTCGACAAAATCGAGAAAGGCGCCGAGCGCGGGATCATCCTCGTCGCTGCGCACGGGCTCGATATAGACCCTGCCACTCGGCTCGGTGCAGTAGCGAATCTGGTCGCCCTTGCCCAGCTTGAGCTGCTTTCGCACACCTGCCGGCACGGTTGTCTGATACCGATCCGTGAGCTTCGAGACATCTTGTGTGAGCACTGTCATGGCAGTCTCCTGAAAGAAAAGGGTCTTTGCTTCCTGCGATAGGTAATGCATTTGCATTGCCTTGTCAAGGCAAGCCGCAGGATCTGCTGTCGTCGGCAGGTCGATGAACCGTCCGGCGCAGCACCTATTCTCGCCCCGCGAAATACTCCGCCAGCACCTGGCTAGCAGCACCTTTCGCGGAGCTGAGCAGCTCCGAGCTGGAAAGCGTCGCTTTCGACAGGCGTACGAGCCCGCCGGTTTCCTCGATCCGGTAGCAGCGGCGTTTTTGCCGCCCGCGTCTGTAGTGCGTCACGGTGACGATCTGGCAGGTGCTGCCATCGGTGAGCGTCACCGGTTTTGCGAGCTTGATCTTGTCGCCTTCCTCGTAGTTCGGGATCGAAGCCCATTCCCGGCAGCGCTGGCGCCAGTCCCGGGCGTAGCTGTCCGGGTCTTTCAGGTCGGAGAGAAGTTCGATCAGCGCAAGGGGCGCGCGCGACGCGTTCGGGCCAGCGCTTTCCTCCATATCCTTGTAGCCCCAACACCCATCGTCGTAGGCGGTGAGGAAGACGGCGGCGAAAGTGATCGAGCCGTCAGGATCGGTGACATAGGTCGCGTCCTCGACAGGGGTGCCATCGCGATTGGTAACCCTAGCCGCCGCATACCAGGTGGAGCCGACCTTACAGGCCTTGACCAGGTCCGTTTTGCGCGTGTCGCCCTCAAAGGTGCAAAGCCGGGTGATCTCTGCTTTCTCATCCGCGTAGGATTTGACGCGGCCGTCGGTGTAGAAGAGCCAACCCATTTCAGAGTCCTTTCTCTCGTAGGGAAAATTGTTGTCGCCAATGTCCCAAGAGGGCCGCAGGCCCGGCAGGGTATTGGCGATGCTTGTTTGAGAAAGGGCGCGTTAAGCCGCCCTCCGGTCATCGATTTCCATCAGCGCATCGAGCGGCACGCGGTAGGGCTGCATGGCGTCGAAATCCTCGCAGTTCCCAGCGTTCTGCACGATTGCGAAGGTGTCGCAGGCATCCTTGAGAATGACCCGGAAGGTGCCGCCGAGGCCCGAGGGCACCTCGTAGGTCCCGCCGATGAGATAATCCGAGGCCCGGCGCACGAAGACGCGGATACTGTGGCCATCGGTGGCGAGCCGGATCGCACCCCGCCCCCGGTCGATGAGCACCTGCACGTCATCCAGGATGTCGGTGTAGAACTGGCCGGTCAGATCGCGAAACGCCATGCGACGCTGCGCCATCCAATCTGTGTCCCGAAACGGGTTCATGCCATCGGCGAAAGCAAAGGACGGATCCGCCTGCTCGGTGGTGACGATGCGGGTGGTCTTGCCATCGATCCCGTTCGAGCGCAGATGCACACCATTGCCGACGATGAGGATCAGGGCCGGCCTGTCCACCGGTCCGTTCCAGTTGGGCAGGAAGGTTTTGCAGGCGCGCGCATGTGCGATCTGCGCTGCGACAGCGGAAGCGGAGAACTTGAGAATAGCCATTGGGATGTCTTTCCGTTGGGTATGAGAGGATCGACCCGCGCGGCCGGAAGGGCTTGCGCGGGTCGTATGATGGCTCAGGCCGCTTGCGCGACCTCGCTGTCAGGCTCGGGGGTTTCCGCAGTGGGCTCCGCCTCATCACAGGCGACACCGGCGGTCTGCATCATCGGCGGGCACCAGGCGGCCACGGCAGCGCGCTGCGCATCTGTGAGCGTGGCGAAGGGTTCGGCAAAAAGCTTGTCGCAGAAGGCGACGATCTCCTTCTTGCTTGACGAGGCCAGCGTCACAGCCTCCTGGGCGAGACCCAGATCCTCGCCGAGGATCTTCAGCAGCCAGGCCTTCTTGAAGCGGTTGAAGAGCGCCGCATTCGGCGTCCAATGCGCGCGGATATCGGGCATGATCTCGATCTCGAAGTCATGCATCAGGCTGTCGCGCTGGCGGTCCCGCGCGAAGCAGGACTGCGTCGTGCTTGCGGCGGCATACGCGACGAGCTTGGCCTTCTCGCCTGCCTCCAGCGCGCGAAACGCCGCGAACTGATCAGCAGGGGACCGGGTGTCATCGAGCCAGGAGAGGTCCAGCGCATCATGCGCCGCCGCCACCTGCTCAAGCGAGGTTGCGTCGATCTCGTCCATCTTGGCATGGCTGCGGTATTCCTTGCGGACATCGATCTTGATCGCCTGCGTGACGCTCATACCGCTGGCCAGAACATCACTGACCAGCTTGAAGAGCGTCAGATCGAGCGTGGCCTCGGGATGCAGCGCCATTGCGGCGCCAAGGGCCATGGCCCGCTCGGTCTTGAGGTCCTCTGCCAGCGAGGCCGGGTAGGTGATTTCGCCAGCGTCGGGGGCCTCCTCTCCGGTGGTGTTGGTCGACGAACCGCGCGCGCCCTCCTCTTTCACGGTGTCCTCGGGGCGCACGAGGCCGATATGGAGCATAATCTTTCCACCCTGCCACAACGCGATCACCCCGGACCGCGCGAGGTCCTCGGCGCTATAGGCCTCCTGCAGATCGCGCGCTTCGTCTTCCAGAGCGTCCACGCGCTCGTAAAGGGCATTGTAGGCATCGTCTTCGAGCCCCTCATCCTCCATCTCGAGCTGCAGTTTCTCAAGCTCGGCGGTGATCTCATCGATGCGCTTCTGGCTCGCCTCATCCGGCTCGATCGGGCTGGGATAGACTCGGCCATAGTCGGCCATGGTCGCGTAATCGTAGCGGACCACCGAATCGGCCCAAGCAAAGCCCAGCTTTATGCGGGCCTCCTCGGCGGCGGCCGCGAGCTTCTCGAGCAGGATGGTTTCGACCAGCGCAGCGTCTTCCAGCACCGAATGCTCTTCCAGGAGATCGGCCGCGATCGCTCCGCCGCGGGCCTCGTATTCCTCGCGCACGAAGGTACCGATGTCGTCGCTGACCTGCACCCCGCGCGATTTGAGCGCCTGACGGACGGTGTAGGCCTGCAAGTAGCTGTCTTCCTTGGTGAGCGCCTCGAAGACCTCGCGCTGCACTTCCTGGCTCGGATGCTCAGCAAAGGCCTTCATCGTGTCGAGTGTGATTGTCTTCGCGCGAGCCGCCGCGCGAATGTCGGGATGAATGAGACCGTAGCGCAGGCGGCCTTTCACGGCAGCGACTGTGGTGCCGAAGGTCCTGGCGATGGTCTCGGGGGTCTGGCCATCGACCTCCATCATCCGCGCGAAGGCCTCGAACTCGTCAATCGCGTTCATCGGGGCTTGCGTGATGTTCTCGGCGAGCGACAAGGCCGTGGTGACGTCGCAGTCGTCCCGGACGAGACGGCAGTCCACCTTGGTTTTCGCCGTGAACCCCTTGACGGCCTTGTCCGCGACCAGCTCTTTCAGCGCGGCATGGCGCCGGCCACCGGCAAGCACGGCATATTTGCCGTCGAGCTTCTGGACAAGGAGCGGCTGGAGCAGGCCCAGTACGGCGATGCTGGCCTTCAGATGGGCGATGTTCTCGGGGTCGTAGGTTTCCGGGGAGTTGCTACGCACATTGGCTGGATGGGCAGTCAGATCGCCGATGGCGACGGAGACGGGTTTGAAGCTTGCGGTCATGGGATGTCCTTTTCGATGGGTATGGTGAGATCCGCGCGTTCACGCACGTGACCAATCCCCGGCTTCGGGGATCAAAAGGACAAAAGGCCCACTCTCCCTTTGAGGGGTCGGTGGGCCTTCATTGCCTGAGATGTCGGGGAGGAGTCCCCTGCCCTTCTACCAGTCGCGCGCCAGCATGATGGTCAGCACGCGCGTGGTGGTCGTGGGGTTGTCCGGGGTCTCGGCTCCGTAGCGAAAGTCGGAATCCGCTTCATACAGATCGATTTTCCAGAACACGGTCTCGCCGCGGACCGTGACCGACCCGAAATCATGCCATCCCTCCGGGTCGTTCTCGGGCTCGAACACATCAAACTCCCCGGTCGCCTTCACCGCCTCGGCCATGAAGCCGTCACCAGCCTCCATGAGCGAACGGGTAACATGCATCCGGCCTTGGATGGGCTGCGCGGGCGGCACTCCAAGGCACGCGAGTTTGCGGAACGCGTCGTTCTGCGCCGCGATCACGGTCGGATCCGGACGGTCTGACTGGGGTTGAACGGTCATGGACATGGGTCTTTCCTTTGAGAAGTTGAAACACCCTTCCCAAAGCCTGCTTTTTCTTTTCCGCGGGGCGGAGGAACCGAAGCAGAAGGTGCCCTACCCGAACAGCCCCTTGGGTCTGTAATTCGGGTTGGGGATGGTTTCGATCCAGCCGCCCTGGTCCTTGATGCTCTCAAGTGCCGCCGAGAGCGGATAAGCGCCCTCAGACGCGCTCCACCAATAGGCACCGCGTTTGAAGGTGATGATCTTGCGGCCGCCGTCTTCGAAGCAGGCCACCCGCAGCGTCTTGGGTTCCTTGCGTGACATGCGAGTCTCCGTTCTCCGTGTGGTCAGGCGGCCTCGGCACTGCGCCCTGCCCTGCCCGTCTCCGATCTGGCGATCAGATAGTCGCAGGCGCGCTGCGCATCCGCGGCGTGCTTGAAGATCGCACCCTTGTCCGACCGAAGGACCCGTAACCAGTTGTGGAGATAGGCGGCATTCATCTCGAGCGTATGGGCCGTGAAGCCGAGCGTCTGACCCAGGAAAACCGAGGTCAATTCCGCGACGATCTCCTCGCGCGCATAGGAGGTGTTGCCGAACTTCGAGAACCCGAAATCACGGTTCAGTCGATGGGGGGCTTTCGTGGCATGGGCCAGCTCATGCGCCCAGACCCCGTAGAAGTTCCGCGGGTTTTCGAACCGCGCGATCGACGGCATGAAGACCTTGTCCACGGGCGGCAAATAGTAGGCTTCTGTTCCCGTGAAAACAGTCGTGATGTCGATAGCATCGAAAAACGCCTGCATGTGCGGGATGGGCTCGGACGGCGGATGCTCGGGCACGGGCTCCGGGTCGGGGAAGAAGCTGTCGGGCAAGCCATCGATCTGGCAGGCGTTGAACACGCGGTAGGATTTCTGGAAGCGGAATACGCGGGCCTCCTCGGAGCGATCATCCCTCTCCCCGTGGTCATCCTCGCCGCCGGCGTCCCTCCGGCTTTGACCGTAGTAAACGACGACAGAGGACTTCTCGCCCTTGCGGACCTTCGCATCCAACGCATTGGCTTGCGGCAGCGTCATCCAGAAGGGCGAGCTGTGCCCCGCCATCACGGTGCGCATGGTCAGCAGGAAGTTGTTCACGCCCTGATAGGGTTCGCCGCCCACGCGCAGGGGGCGAGAGCTGCCACCTGCGGTCCATGGCTTGCGCCACGGCAAGACGCCGCGCTCGATGATGCGGATGATTTCGTTTGTGATGACCTCGGAGGCGTCGAATTTGGGTGTGCGGGATCGGGCCATGGCTGGCCTCCTTTCGAGTGTTGGTGAGAGGGAATGGTGATCAGGTTGACTGGCGGGGGCGCGGATCGTTGGCGATCCTGGCACCGAGGGCTTCGACCATGTCGACGTAGGTGGTCAGCGAGACGGGCCAGCCGGCACCTGAAAGGTCAGGGTCGACAGATCCGTCCCGCGCCACCCGCGGCAGGTTGGCGAACGCAATGACATCCGTGACGGGTCGGATATCGATGAAGGGCGTCCCTCGTGCGACCGCAAGAGAGGCCAAGGGAAAGCGCTCGATCGGCGCGAAGGACGACACGGTGGTCCAACCGAGATGGAGGAATGTCCCACCGCCTCCACAGATCACATGCGCATTTGGCAATGACGCGGCCTGCTTGAGATAGCCGAGATCGCGGAGAACGGCTTTCCGCTCGAGCTGCCGTGCCAGCTCCTTCTCGCCGGTTCGGCGCAGCTCTCTGTGCCGCCACCAAGAGGCAGCGGTCGCGCGCAGCACGCGCAAGACACCTGTTTGCATGGGAATAACCTTCATCCGGAACGGCAGACCGGAACCCGGCCCGGACCCGTCCGAGGCACCCCAAGGTCCCTCATCCGTCAGTCACAAAACCCGAAGGCCACTTTACCTTTCTGCCAACCCGGAAGCACAGGCCGAGGATTTCCAAGGCCGTCAGCTCCACTGATCACCTTCACCGCACTCTGTACCTCAAGATCGGCAACGTACATCGGCAAAGAAATGATGGAACCTGATGATTATCAAACCTTATCAGAGGCTTAGTATTCTTCACAGACCGGCAAACCTCACCGGTACTTGGCTGATACTTCCTTGCAGTCGGCGTTTCGGGCTTCGCCTCTGACAAGCCTCTTTAAATCGCTGTCAGGGAATAGCTTGTGCTACGTCCACCCGCCTCATCTTTCGCCAGTGCGCCCAAGTCGATGAGATCGAGGATGTCGCGATAGGCCGTGTCTTGTGAGCACTTTTCGATCTTCGCGTATTTCGACGTCGTGAGCTTTCCTTCGAATCCATCCAGCAGGCGGTTGAGCATGTCCCGCTGACGGTCGTTTATGTTCGCCGCTCCGTATTTCTCCCAGAACCGCGCCTTCCGGAACACGGCCTCAAGGATGATCTCGGCACCATCGAATGCGCGGTCCAGGCAAGCCAGGAACCAAACGAGCCACGCCGTGACATCAATCCCGCCTTTCTGCGTCTTCTCGAGCATGTCGTAATAGTCGCTCCGCTCCTGCCGAATTTGCGTCGACATGCTGTAGAACCGCTGGGCGCTGCCTTCCGATCGCGCCAAGGCCATGTCTGCGATCGCGCGCGCTATGCGCCCATTGCCATCATCGAAGGGGTGGATGGTGACAAACCACAGATGAGCGATGGCGGCATGTATGACGGGATCCGCCTCGGAGGACTGATTAAACCAAGTCAGGAAGCGCGCCATTTCAGGGTCTAACCGTTCAGCGCCCGGCGCCTCAAAATGCACGCGTTCGCGGCCATAAGGTCCTGATACAACCTCCATAGGACCATCACGCCACCCCCCTACCCTGATCCGAGTCATTCCGCTTCGCCCGGTTGGAAAGAGAGCCGCATGCCAGCCGAACAGACGCTCCGCGTCCAGTGGCTGGTGATACGCTTGGGTCGCGTCCAGCATCATCTCGACAACTCCATCAACATGGCGATCAGACGGGATCAGTCCGCCAATTTCCAGACCCAACCGCTTTGCGATAGATGAGCGAACCTGATCATTGTCGAGCGTTTCCCCCTCGATCTCGCTGCTTTTCACGACATCACTGGTCAGTGTTCTGAGCATCGCCTCGTTGCGAAGATCGAAGCCAAGACCCTCCATGCGCCCCAAGAGCTTGCCTTGGCGGTGACGGACCGCAGCAAGTTGGGACGACAGCTTGGCCTTGTCCCAGGTAAACTGGGGCCAATCAGGGAGTTCGTGAATGTAGGTCATATTTTACGCATTCCTTGCGGAGATTATACGGCATAATCTCCGCAAGACAACTGTAAGCACCGCAGAGGGTGCGGAGAATAAGAGCGGCAATCTCCGCGTGCTCGACCTGGAACTTCAAACGCGGGACACCTTCTTCCCTTCCCATTACGCCGCCTGTCCGCTCAACCGGCCATAGAAGCTGCGCTCGAGATGCAGCTCCCCTGCCCCAGCCTTCTCGACCATACCCCGCAGATATCCACCCGGAGACGCCACTTCGCCGGCGCAATGCTTGTCAAACGTGAGAACGAGCGCTGCTGTCGCGACTTGGGGCCCGAGACGGTCCTGAGCGAGGTTCCAAGCGTGCTCTGAGACACCGATCATCGGCCTGAGCTGCCCGACAACCCGATGCAGATCGCCCCAATCCTTCAAATACCCGCCCATATTGCGGGCCCAGGACGCGAATTCAGGACAAGCCTGCATCACAGTCGGCAAATCAAGCGCTGCACCACGTTTCTTACGTGTTTCAACCACCCAGTCTTCCAGCTCCGTATCGACCTTCTCTTCCGGTGGCGCATTTGGCACCACGGCCGCCGCTTGCTCAGTTTCTGAGCGACTACAGGTTACAGGATTTAGTTGAGTTGTAATTAGTATATGAGGTTCAGAAATGACCTCCCTGGGGTCCATTTCTTGAGTCTCTTTAGGCTCTTGTTCAGTGGTTGCCGGCATGTTTTCCACAACTTCCTCCGCTCGAACTGCCTTGAGATAGGTCGCCTCGACACGCTCCTGAAGTTCTCTGAACCAACCTAGGAGCCGCTCAAGCGCCTCAGAGGCCGTGTTCCGACGTGGCAAGCGGTCCAGAAGATCCTCAAAGAGGCTTGAGAGCTGTGTCCAGGGGCCACTCAGAGCGCCCCCCTGGGCCGCTTCGATCCTTGCGCGGATCATTCGGCGCGCAACTGTGATCTGGCGTTTCAGGCGCTGGCAGAGTTCACGTTCAGCCTGCAGTTCAGCATGCAGATGCTCAAACTCTTCGGCGCGGGCCGACAGCGGCGATAAATCAAAGCCATAGGCCTCGATGATACGACCGTCAGCGTCCCTGTGGCCCCACCGCTTGCCATTGGGGCTGTCCTTGAAGGCAATCACGCCGATCTCGGCCAAACGCCGGGCATGGCGCTTGAGCGCCGAGAGCGAGAAGCCTGTTTGCTCCATCAGATAAGAGTTGGAAGCCCAGACGATCGGACGCTGTCCCTCCTCCCAGTCCTGGGCTTGTGTGAAGGCTCCAAGCGTGTCGAGAAGCAGCATGTCACCAGCCTTGAGGCCTATATGCGCACCAACGCGTTTCACGGCGACAAAGGCCTGTGTCTTGGGTACGGCTGCTCTTTCACCAGCCTGAGCGTGCTGTTCAGCAACCGCCAGTCCGACCGTCGCTTTGCGCCATCCCGAGAGTTGGTTGGAATTAGATACACCTCTACCGTTCTGAGGCATGACTGTCCCAGTCGCTCCATGCGGAGCCTCATTGAATTTTGTCATTTTATGTTAGCGGCAAAGAAATCCCGTTCGCTCAGAAGCGTTTTCTCTTGTGTGGTGATTCGTTGGCTGCTAGATTCTAGGTGTCTAATCTAAGAATTGCGCTCTGCGCAGCAGCCCTCGAAGCTCCGGTTTCGGGGGTTTTCTTTGTTTGCCGTTCCTCCTTTCTGCTCGTCCTCAGTTGTCATCCACTGGATTTACATCTGTAAATTCAGCATAGGATTGCTTGATTATCTCCGCGAGATTACTCTCAAGCCAGGTTGCAAACTCAGCGTTTGCGCCGGACTTCTTCACGGAAAGTGACAGTGTTGCGCGACCAGCTTTGATGGTCACTCCCTCTACAGGCGTGATCTCCAGAACTTCGCGCGAGTTCTTCGCGCCGCGCTTTGTCGCTTCCTTGATGAGCGTTTCAAGGCGTTCGTCTGAGCTCAATGTTGTGCTGATTTTGGCCAGGATTTCGAGAGCCGTACGTTCGGTGAGCTTCTTACAGTGAAAGAGCTCGGCCAACTCCGTCCACCTAGGACGGCCGGACTTCGGTGCTGCGCCAATAAGGTCACCGATCTTTTCTGGGACATTCTGCGTCACCTTCGTAAGGTGTGATTGACCTGACGCCGATATGTTTAGAACCTGCCGAACAGTTGCTCCATCGTGGCCAGCGGTTTGGATGGCCTCGGCGAACCTTGCCTTCTCGTAAAAAGACAGGTTGCGACGTGCTGCATTTTCCAATCCTTTCGCCAGCAAGGCCGTCGCATCATCGATGTCTTGAACGTTCGCACGCACCTTAATGCCGAGTTCGCGGCAGGCCTTTAAGCGGCGCCTCCCGTAGATTGCTTCAAAGCGCCCTTCAGCGCCTTTTGATCGCCGAACGAGTATAGGCACTTGCTGGCCGCCTTCGCGGATGCTGCTCTTTAATCGTTCAAAGCTCTCGTCGTCGTCTTCAACGTTTACAGCTGTAAACTCTTCAAGCCGGTCTACTGGCCCCCAATCGTCGATCAGATTGGGATCAATCTCACGGATAGATGCCAAAGAGCCTTGAAGGGCGCCCAAAGCCGGAGCGCTGGTCTTAGGCGGTCTCTCGGGCTGCGATCCGCCGGAACGGGCGATCGTGTTGGCAATTCCCGACATATCGCGAAGAGATTTCCTAGCCATTACTTACGCCCCCACGATTGATGCACCATCGTTTCCACTTCGCGCCCGACCGCATCCATCGAGCCCTTGGCCCGATCATATGTGGCGCGTGTCATCTCCGAACGCACCACTTCGTAAATCGACTGTTTGAGCATGGTGGCGTCACTGATTGCTGTGCTCTTCAAAGCAGTTGCCGACATGACCCGGTCTTGAAAAAGAGCCCGCATGAAAGAGGTCAGCTGCTGAGAAGGCACGTCTGTAGGTTCGTCTCGGGTAATGAGAAACTTAAAGAAATCATACTGCAGAGTTGCGCCAGCATCTTCGATCACGCCCATGTAAGCCCCAGCTAGTTCGAGAAACTGAGCTGTAGAGGAAACGTCCAACATCGATGGAGTTAGAGGAACGATCAGAGAGCTGGCGGCAGCCATCCCTGCGATGGTCAAGAAACCGAGTTGTGGCGGACTATCCATGAGAACAATATCAAAATCATCCTCGACCTGCGCCAAGGCATTCCGGATGCGCGTAAAGAATGGCTGGTCCGGGTTCGAGTGAACGGCCGACTCTGTTTCAAATTCCGACAACATTAAGCGAGAAGGCGCTACCGAGAGCCCCGGGAAATATGTCGGGACCACAACCTCTGCCATGCTGACCGGATCGTCATAGCGGATTGCATCATAAACAGTCAGTCCATCAAACTCGATCTCAGGGCTAATCCCACACATTGATGTGAGAGACCCCTGTGGATCTAGGTCCAAGGCCAAGACCCGATAACCCCGAAGGGCAAAGTAATGGGCGAGGTGGACGCTCGTTGTGCTTTTACTGGAACCGCCTTTGAAGTTCATCAGCTGCCAAATCTGCAGTTTTTCCTCGCCGAAGCGGCGAGGCATATACCGTCCCTTCTTCCGTGAGGTTTTTTCCAGGACTTCACGGGCATCCCATATTTCTTGGGCTGTGTAGTAGCGCCTGCCACCCCGGATATCTTCAGGCTCCGGAAGTGTCCCTTCGGCGTGGACCTTTCGCATGAATTGCCCGGACACACCCAAGAGTTCAGCAGTCTCTGGGGCCGAAAAAGAACGTAGCGCTTTTGAATTGTCTGGGGCAAAAGCAGAGAGCAGGTGCTCTCTGATGGCGGCGTTGAGTCGTTCGGATATCTCGGTCGCAAGTGCCGATGGACGCTCATTTGCCAATGGTGTTACAGGAATCATTTGGTTGCCTCAATTTCCAAAATGTGGCCTTTTTCGCGCCACTTGGGGATAAGAGCAGCGATTCACACGGCTAAGTCAAGATTTTTCCTCTATTTAGTGTCTAACACGCAGCGGGAGACTATATCCACTAACGCCGTCCAGTCCGAGTTTACAGCTGTAAACTCGGCGACAACGAGCATTTACATCTTATCCTATGCGCCCTCACGCCCTTCAGGCCTCGCATTCGTCCTTGAGATCAACGTCGAGAAGCAGCCGGCAAACGTGGGCAGTTCGAACTCTCCACCATCTGTCGTCGATCTATTCGTTCATTCTTGAAAGCTCGATGTGCAGCAGCCAGGTGGCTAAACGAACTTGAGCCACGCCGGGCACGAAGCGCCGCGGTGCAGGGGAGGAGAGTCGACGACAATCGACTAGGATTTGCCGAATGCTGCGACCGGAAACTCATGCGACACAGCCAGAACGGAAGGCATATCGAGGACGAAAGAAGCCGTCCACGAGTGACTACCATTCATTCGGTGATATTGCTGAGTAACGGAAGCACACTCATGACTAGGTCTAGTACATCAAAAGCAGTTGCCTTACGGGAGAACCTGCGCTGCGCTAAGCACATATGCGACGAATGCCTTGAACGGACTAAAGCTTGCCTTTTGATAGTTTTGGATATACATACTCGGATGTTTATCCATACCTGCGAGGACAAGATGCAAGTTGCCAAATGGGGAAACTCCCTTGCAGTCCGGCTACCCGCGGATCTTGTGCGGGAACTCGGCTTGAAGGAAGGCGACCAGGTCGATCTGGTAAAGGACGACGGAACCATTCTTGTCAGGCGCCAACCTCGCGCCGATGAAGTCCTGCAAGGGCTAAGGCGCTTTCGCGGAAAACTGCCCAAGGACGCGCGTCTAAGCCGCGACGCCGCGCATGAGCGCTGAATTCGCAGACACGAATGTTGTACTCTACCTGCTCGACGATGGTGCAAAGGCTGAGAGGGCAGAGGAGATCTTGGGGCAGGGACCCCGGGTCAGCGTCCAAGTCCTGAACGAAACGATGGTAAATTGCCGGCGCAAAGCTGGGCTCAGTTGGGAAGATACCGGAGCAATTCTTGAGGCTATCCAGTCTCTTTGCCCGGTCGAGGACCTGACGGTTCAAACCCATCAAGTCGGTCGCGCGTTGGCAGAGAAGTACCAGTTATCGGTCTATGACGCGATGATCGTGTCTGCCGCGCTGATCGCTGGGTGCACGACGTTGTGGACTGAGGACACGCACGACGGATTGCTGGTCGAGGATCGGCTGCGCATCGTCAATCCATTTGCCTGACCAGCAACCCAAGTCGCTCCGCCCGTTCCAACAGCATCCTGACGGATGACGGTTGCCAGCTTGTACGTCCCCGTGGAGTCCGCTCACGCATGGCTTCCAACCGGTCGCAGATCGCCTGTAGCGTGATATCCGGGTCCGACCCTTTGATGGCCGCCACGATGGCCGGCAGGCGGTCATCGGTCTCGCGCCGTCCGGCGCGGCCAAGCACTTCATCGGGCAGAAACCCGTCGCGCACATAGGCCTTCACGGCACGGAGCAGTCGGCTTTGTGTCCAATGGCGATCTGGGGGCAGGGGGCCATTGATGATCCGCAGGACGTCCTCCCAAGCCATATCGGGGCGCAGGCGGCGCACATGGGGCACCCAATCGTGCGCGGACTCGTTCAGCCGCTCCATGTAGCCGTCGTGTCGCGCCAGCCGGACCTTGCGCAGCGCAGCGGGGTCCCTGGCACGAAGCCCAGGATTTCCGCCCACGCGGCCCTTGGCGCGCGCCGAGGCAAGTCCCGCCTTTGTCCGCTCGCGGATTAGAGCGCGCTCGAACTCGGCCGCGGCGCCCAGAACCTGCAGCGTAAATTTTCCTTGAGGGGAGGCGGTGTCGATTGGATCCTGCAGCGAACGGAAGAAGGCGCCCTTGGCCTCCAGACGTTCGATCACCTCCAGCAAGTGCGACAGAGACCGCGCAAGCCGGTCGATCCGAACGACGACCAGCGTATCGCCGCTCTGGACACGTTCGAGCACGCGCGCAAGCACAGGACGCGCGCGATTGCCGCCGGAGGCTTGCTCTTCGAATATCTCGACGCAACCCACAGTTTGCAGGGCCTCAGACTGGGGCAGGGGGGTCTGATCCTCTGTGGAAACACGGGCGTAGCCTATCAGGGGCATGAAAAAGAGCCGTTTGCAATTAAAGGTATCGCTAATAAACGACCGTTTGTAAACAAATGCAAGTAGGTGCTCTCTCGTCGTGCTCGTCCAAAAACCTTTGGTTTCCTTGCGCTGAAAGCGATCTGCGAGGTTTCACCTGCAGTCGCGCGCTCGTACTATATAAAGGGCGCAGGCAGCGGCCACGAAAACGCCTGGGCAATGTGCAAAAAATCAGTATTTTGCACACATGATGACGCAAGCCTCTTCTTTGAATGATGATTACGACGACCCCCTTATCACCATCGAGGAGGATGAAGAGGCTCACGAAGACGATCTCTGGTTTCTACCTAGGTCACTTGAAGAAGAACCGGATGATTTGCCTCCAGGGCCACGGGCGGAACCGCCCGACACTGCTGTCGTCGAAGACTGGGCAAAAGCAGAAGGCGTTCACGCTGCGCGACTGGCAAGAGTGGCTGGACGCCTGGGAGCTCTGGATGACCGGCTGCTGCGTGGCCCGGAAGGCTGGCGGCATCGCCTCGCTCTTATCGAGGCAGCGGATCTCAGCTGGTTCGCAGGGGATCGGGTGAGTTCTGATCGTCTGGCGCTCTGGATATCGATGCGGCTGTCAGGTGCACAGGATGACCCAAATGCACTGGCAAGAGTTGGATGGGCTGTTCGGCGCCTAACAGGCGGTCCTGGACCGAAAGCTGACTTGGCCGCCTTCCTGGATCGCCGCGATCCCGAGAACATTGAAGACAGCGCTGAGCGTTTCGAGGATCGCGCGGGTGGGTGGCTGGACGTCATGGCAGCCGCAAAGGGTCTCCACCCGATCACGCGGGCGTGCATGGGGTATCACCTGTGGAGCTTGGCGGGCCTCGGACGCCACGGCGACCAGATCGAAGCTGCCGTCACCGCGTCCAGGATCGCGACCAGCGATGGAAGCGGTGCCATCTTCGCGCCGCTCGCTATGGCCGGGGCCGGGGGGCTGCGCGTTTCGGGCTTGCCACCCGAGCGTTTGGCCCGCTGGTTGGATGGGATGAACAGCGCAATTCTAACGGCGATGCGAACACTTGATGATATTGAAGTGTGGATCGGGCGGGCAGAAAACGTCATGGCGCAATTATCTGGCCGCACGCCGGTTGCCTTGCGAAAGGTTTTCACGGAATGGCCCTTGGTCTCCGCCCCGATGGCTGAGGCCATGACCGGAGCCAGCCGCGCCGCCGTTCAGCGCAATCTCGCATGGATGGAGGCAAGCGGTTTGATCCGCGAGGTGACGGGGCACGGGAGGTATCGCATGTGGAAAGCTGACCTAATATAGGTCATTTGTCGAGGCTGACACCGGCTTGACCTGGCACGCTTTAGTGCCGCCCCAGATGATCGTTTAAGCCACTTTCCGTTCGAATGCGACAAGGCTTTTCCAGCCCAAAGCGTTCGTTAGCCATTCGTCTCACGTTTTTGTGACAATTGATCGCTTGAAGCTCCAGTGGGTGAAGGTTGTAACGGGGCGAAATAACGGAATGAGAGCCGGAGCCAGAGATGGCATCGTAGCATTTGCGAGTGGCGTAAGTTCCCTGTGCCGTGACGTTCCCGATCTCATGGTCGCGATATCGAAGCCGCTGTGCCTAAATTTCCAGACAATCTGCGACTTAACGAATTGTCGCTGCGCAACTTCGGAACAGGTATCGTGCGAGCAGTTTTCTCCTCCCTAGCAAACTGGAAACTGCAAGGATCGCATGTTTACTTACGAAAATTTGCCCTTGAACCTCTAGCCACTAGAAGTCCTATCTGTTCAAGGAGAACACATACCGTTCTTGCCATCAATCGCCGGTGAGAACCGAAAGGGTACGAAATGCTGACAAGACGACACTTCATTCAGACAACAACGGCGCTTTTTTCGGTGACCGGTCCCGGTATGGCTTTTGCCGACACTTGGCCCACCGAGGCTCAGAAGGCTGAATGGGACGCACAGGTGACGCCTCAGGGTTATGTTGCCGAGACTTCCAACCCATGGGGATTGCACCCGCGGTTCCTACCGCAACGTGTGGTCGCGAAGGCCGGTCTCGTGCCGGGAGATATCCATGTCGACGCGGTCGCACGATATCTTTACCACATTGAAGAGGGTGGAACCGCGATGCGCTACGGCGTGGCCATCGCGCGGGGGAACCTCTACGAGCCGGGTGTCTATACCATCAAGCGCAAGGTCAGGTGGCCGCACTGGCAACCGACACAGAGCATGATCAATCGCGACCCCGAACTTTATGCTGACATTGCCGATGGCATGGAACCGGGACCGGAAAACGCGCTTGGATCGAGGGCGCTGTATCTCTACGTCGGGGATCGCGATACCCTTTTGCGCATCCATGGCACTCCGAGCCCACGGAGTATCGGTGGCCGCGCAAGTTCGGGCTGCGTACGGATGGTCATGGCTCATATCAATGATCTTTACCCGAACGTCGAGACCGGCTCTACGGCCTATCTTTACTCGGCGGAGGACAGCGTGACTGCCCGCAGCTAAGCCAAGCAGCGGACGGCAAACGCAATTAAGTTTCGCGAGGGGTGCAGATACGATTGCCGTTCGCCGTGCGCAGCGGCAGCAAGGTTGTTTCTACGGGGCCGCTGTGTTTGTACCAGTAGCACCCGTCTTCCGGTACCAAGCGCGCAGTTGCAACATCCTGATCCGGGGCAGCCATTGCAATCACGGCTTCGGGAACGTTGCCCCCCTGTTTTGCCGCGTCGCCCGGTCCAGTCGGCTGGACTGCGCACCCGGCCGTGAGCGACAGCGCCACTGCAACCATCATTTTTTGCTTCAGAATCAAAACCCGCATTAAGTTTCCTTTCGTGACTGTTTTTCTTTGCAGCGGCTGTTCATGCCTCAAGGCGTGATAGAGCCAGTCACCGCATCCTCTAGCAATAAAACAATCTGAAATACCACCGTATTTTGCTCTTGAAGCTCTAGCCACTGTAGGGGCTATGTCATGGTAAAGCACCCGAATCCAGAGGTCCATTCATGCCGTCCGACACCCATCGTCACGACCACGATCACGCCGAAGATGCCCAGACAAGCGGCGGCAGCTGCTGCGGGAGCGCCGCAACGTGCGGCGACATCGTTCCGGCGACCCCCGCGCCAGCGGGCGGGCGCAGTTTTCAGGTGTCCGGCCTCGATTGCGCCGAGGAGGTAGCAATCCTGAACAAGGTGGTCGGCCCGAAGATCGGCGGGGCCGAACATCTTGCGTTCGACGTGATCAATGGACGGATGACTATCCTCGACAGCGCCAAGAGTGTATCGGACGGCGAAATTGCAGAACTGGTCGCAAGCACCGGCATGACCGCCAAGCCCTGGGATGCCGAAAACGCGTCGGTCGACCAGGCGGCCCATCTTGCACGCCAGCGGCTGTTTACGGCGCTCAGTGGTGGCTTCTGGGCCGCGGGATTTCTGTGGCACATCATCGAGACCGGCATGGGGGGGGCACTTGGCCTCTTCGCAGGGCACGGCGAAGCGCCGATGCCACTGGTCGAGGCAGGGCTATTCGCGGTCGCGATCCTGTTCGGTGTTTGGCTCGTGGCGCCCAAGGCATGGTCGTCCGCACGGCGGCTGTCGCCCGACATGAACCTGCTCATGGTCGTCGCAGTCGCGGGTGCAATTGGCCTCGGCGAATTTTTCGAGGCGGCGACGGTTGCGTTCTTCTTCTCGCTCTCGCTTTTCCTCGAAAGCTGGAGCGTCGGGCGTGCGAGGAATGCGGTTTCAGCTCTGCTGGACCTGGCGCCGCCGACGGCAAGAATTCTTTATGATGACGGTTCGGAAGCGGACGTACCGGCTTCCGCGGTTGCTATCAACGCACGTTTCGTCGTGCGCGGCGGAGATCGCATCCCATTGGATGGTGAGGTTGTCGATGGGGCAGGGGCCGTCGATCAGGCGCCAATCACCGGAGAGAGTGCGCTGGTCCCAAAGGAACGGGGCGACGAAGTCTATGCCGGTACGATCAACGGCGAAGGCACACTGACGGTGCGCGCCACGAAGGCCGCCTCGGACACCGTGTTGGCCAAGATTATCCGCATGGTCGGCGACGCCCATGCCCGGCGTGCGCCGGTGGAGCAGTGGGTGGCGAAGTTCGCCCGCATCTACACGCCTATCGTCATGGCTCTCGCCATTGCAATTGCCCTGCTGCCGCCGCTCATTTTCGGGGGGGCCTGGGATTATTGGTTCTACAATGCACTCGTGCTGCTGGTGATCGCTTGCCCATGCGCTCTGGTCATCTCGACACCGGTCTCCATCGTCGCTGCACTCACCGCCTCAGCGCGGGCCGGGGTGCTGATCAAGGGCGGTGCATATGTTGAGGCACCGGGCAAGACCACTGCACTGGCCATGGACAAGACCGGCACGATCACCATGGGCGAGCCCGAGGTGGCGGCGGTGCATCCGTTGGGCAAAGCATCGGCGCAAGATCTGATGACCCTCGCCGCTGGGCTGGAGGCACGTTCCTCGCATCCCTTGGCGCGCGCCATTCTCGCGCGGGCAGAAGCCGACGGCATCAATGTGTCCGCCGCGGAAGATACTCGAACCGTTCCCGGTAGGGGACTTGAAGGACGCACTGACGGCCGGTCGATCTGGCTAGGGTCGGACCGGTTTGCCGAGGAGAAGGGTTTCGGCGACGCCATTCCGAAGGATTTGCGCGACCGCATCGAAGGGGCCGGCAGCACCCTTGTTGCCGTGGGCGATGAATCCGGTGTGAGCGGCATTCTGGAATTGCGCGACCGTATTCGCCCCGACGCCAAGGGCATCGTGGCACAGCTCCACGCGCAGGGCGTGAAGACCATCGTCATGTTGACGGGCGACAACGAGCGGACAGCGCGCGCCGTTGCAGCCGAGGTCGGCATCGACGAGGTCCGTGCCGAGCTTCTGCCCGAAGACAAGGTGACAGCCATCGAAGAACTGGTCGAAACGCATGACATGGTGGCCATGATCGGCGACGGGGTCAACGACGCCCCCGCCATGGCGCGCGCGCATTACGCCATCGCAATGGGTGCCGTTGGTTCGGACGCGGCAATCGAGACGGCGGATATTGCCCTGATGACCGACGACCTCAGCAAGGTGCCTTGGCTGATCGGTCATTCGCGCAGGACAATGTCGATTATCCATCAGAACATCGGTATTTCCTTGGCGACCAAGGGCGTCTTCGTTGTCGCTACCGCTTTCGGAGTGGCATCGATGTGGGGCGCTATTGCAGCCGATGTAGGAGTGTCATTGCTGGTGGTGGCCAACGCCTTGCGCATGCTGAACAGCCAAGTGGCCAAGGCACCGCCGTCCGGCGGTGAACAGGTTGGTCCACAGATGGCAAAGGCCGCGCTGGCCCACGGACATTGATCACGCAGCATTTGCAAGGTAACGTAATGTCCATATCAGACCTCACGAAAGAGGCATCGAGCAGTGAAAACCATCCGATTTCCCCGCCGCGCCGTCCTGTTGGGCGGGTTGGCAGCGTTTTTGTCCGGCTGTGCCAGCAAGTTCCGCAGCTATGGCGGACCCGAGGTGACCCGTGTTCGGCTTTATAAGGGGCAGCGCTTGCTTGTTCTCGACGGAGCCGATCGCGTATTGCAAACCTATCCGGTCGGGCTGGGTTTCGCTCCTGAGGGTCACAAGCAATTCGAGGGAGACGGCCGGACCCCGGAGGGCACCTACATAGTAGATAAGCGCAACCCTGAAAGTACGTATCATCTTTCAGTTGGCATCTCTTATCCGAATGAGGCCGACATCGCTTTTGCCGAGGCGCAGGGCCGATCCCCCGGGGGCGACATCTTCATCCATGGTGGTCCACGACCCGGCATCGACCCAACGGACGTCCGCGACTGGACAGCTGGCTGCATCGCGGTCACAGATCGGCAGATCGAGGACATCTATGCAATGGTGAAGGACGGAACACCTATCCACATCTTTGCATGACGGTCCTTCTCATGCGGCGGTAGCGCGCCGTCGCATTGGTCGCCATTGCCCAGCTCCACGAAGCCAAGATGAGCGCCAGCAGCATCCAGTCCCCGAAGCTCGCGTAGAGTGTCGGCGGTCGCGCGGAGGGCAGGCTAGCGTCGATGATGCCCGTTTCGCCGGTATCGAGCCGCGCAATGATCTCTCCGCTCGTGTCGATGACCGCAGAAATGCCCGTATTCGCGGCTCGAATGACAGGAAGGCCTTCCTCTACGGCGCGCATACGTGCGGAAGCCAGATGCTGCTCAGGTCCGATGCTGGTGCCAAACCAGGCGTCGTTGGTGGCGTTGAAGATCCAGTCTGGCCTGAACAGGTCGTCGACCACATGGCTTGGGAAGATGATCTCATAGCAGATCGCCACGGCGACCAGCGGCACACCCGGAAGCGCAAGCGTTCGCGGGCCCGGTCCGGGCGTAAAATCGCCCAGACCCGCCGTGAGCCGCTCGATGGGCAACCAGCCACGGAATGGCACATATTCGCCGAAGGGTACGAGATGGTGTTTCGCGTATCCGGTCAGGATTCTGCCGGTCGCGCCAAAAGCCTGGACCGTGTTGAAATATCGGGTGCCATCCTCGCTCGGTACATGGTCCGGCACACCGGTGAGCAGCACCCTGCCCTCTGTGAGCGCAGCGGCAATGCGATCCCGTGCCTCCGTATCCTCATCGAGGAAACCCGGAAAGGCGGTTTCCGGCCAGAGAAGAACGTCGAAATCGCCGCGCCGGGTTGAAAGCTCAAGATAGCGCGCGAACGTCGCCTCGCGGTTCTCGGGCGCCCATTTTTCCTCTTGTGGAATGTTGCCCTGGACGATGCGCAGGTCGACACCGGGTGGCTGTTGTGCATCCGACTGGAGGCGCAGCGTGCCGACAGCCCACATCGTCGCGATTCCGGCCAGCGCCATGAGCGAGATGGTCAATCGTTGCCGCCCGGACGCCATGGCAGCCGCGCCGGGGAGTACCGCGACGAACACGGTGAGAAAGCTTAACCCATAGCTTCCGACCCAGGCGGCGGTCTGGCGAAGGGCGGCGTAGTCTACAAGTGCGTAACCGGCCAGATTCCAGGGAAACCCTGTCAGAACGTGACCACGCAACCACTCGGCCACGGTCCAGGAGGTCGCGAACAGGAGGCAGGCCAAGAGACTGCCCATGGCTCCGCGCCGCGCGATTTCGGCAAAAAGCGCAGCGGCAATGGCTGGGAAAATCGCGAGACCCGCGGACAATCCCGCGACCGCCGGAATCGCCATCGTCCCAAACCGCTCGGCCTCGACGTAGAAACTTTCCGCGATCCACCAAATCCCGAAACCGAACTGGCCAAGACCAAACGCCCAGCCGACGAGGAAAGCGCGCCCGAAGGAGAGATCGCGAAGACCGACAAACAACGCGGAATAGGCAATGGGAACAAGCAAGAGAAGCGAGAAAGGCGGGAAAGTCAGAACGGTCAGCGCCCCGGCGACGAAACCGAGCGTCATCCGCGAAAGAAAACGGTGGCGAAGAGCGATGCGGTTCAGAATTTCCGGCTTCACGACTTGATCGAACGCCGCGCGCTGATCCATGGCGTGGCGAGCAAGAGCCCCACGCCACTGACGACAAATACATCGGCCAAGTTGAAGGCAGGCCAATGTGTTGTGCCAATGTAGAAATCGAGAAAGTCTGTTACAGCCCGATACCGCACACGATCGATGACATTGCCCAGGGCTCCGCCAATGATCGCACCGTAGGCAAGCGTTTCCACCGCATTGTCGGCGCGAAACAGCATAACCCCCAGCCAAACACAGATGGCAAGAGCGAAAGCGATGAGGCTCCACCACGGCGCGCCGCCCAACATCCCGAAAGTCACGCCGTCATTACGATAAAAGACGAGGTTGAATCCCGGAAACACGGGAATTCCGGCGCTTAAAGTGACGGCATTCGCAACGACAATGGCTTTGGTGATCTGATCGATCGCGAACGCAGCAAGTGCTGCGAAGACGCCGATCATCGGAGATACCTTGTTTAGTGACATTGCCTCATCCCAACCAGACATCAAGGAACAGCATCAGAACGAGCCCGACTGCGAGACCGAGCGTCGCCCTGTTCTGATGGCCGCTGCGATGGGTTTCGGGGATGATTTCGTGGCTAATGACGTAGAGCATTGCGCCCGCCGCAAAGGCCAGACCCCATGGAAGCAGCGGTTCCGACAGTGTGATGATGCCGGCCCCGAGCAAACCGCCAATCGGCTCGACCATGCCCGTCAGCGCCGCGATGCCCCAGGCGCGCAGCTTCGGATATCCCTCGCCCAGCAGAGATACAGCGACGGCCAATCCTTCGGGCGCATTCTGAAGCCCGATGCCGATGGCGAGCGGCAGACCGCCCTCCATACCTCCGGATCCGAAGCCGACCCCCACGGCAAGGCCTTCGGGGAAGTTGTGGATCGTGATCGCAATGATGAACAACCAGACCCGCCGCAAAGACGCCGCTTCGGGCCCTTCGCGTCCCGTCTTGAAGTGCTCGTGCGGCAGCTTTTCGTTCATCAGGGCGACAGCCCCCATGCCCAGAAGAATCGAAACGCATACGATGGCCGCAGGCATCGCGCCGTTTTCGAACATCGGCTCCGCCGCATCCAATGCCGGGATGATCAGCGAAAAGAAAGAAGCGGCGAGCATCACACCGGCAGCGAAGCCGAGCGACAGATCGCGTGTGGCCCGAGACGGGATGCGCCCGAACAGCACGGGAACTGCTCCGACTGCTGTGAGCGATCCGGCGGCAAGACTTCCGAGAAAGCCGAGCATTATCGGAGACAGATTTTCCATGGGCGGGCCAGATTATCCTTCGGCGTAGCTCGAAAAGACTTCCGTCGACCCGTCCTTGCGGATGAGGAAGACATCATAGGCCTCGCGGTCGTCTTCTGGCCCCATGCCGGGCGAGCCATAGGGCATCCCCGGAACAGCGAGGCCGACGGCGTCCGGGCGCTCCTCGAGAAGGCGGCGGATGTCAGCGGCCGGTACATGGCCCTCGATCACGTAGCCGTCAATGAGCGCGGTGTGGCAGGAGACCATGCGCTGCGGCACGCCGTTGTCTAGCTTGAAGCGCACGAGAAGCCCGCCGAACATGTCCTGGCCGGTCGGCACAAACCCGTTCTCTTCGAGATGTTTCATCCACGAGAGGCAGCAGCCGCATCCGTTGGTCTTGCGGACGTCGATCGCCGTTGCCTCTGCGAGGGCCTGGGCCGCTGGGAACAGGGCGAGCGTGATGGCAAGAGCTTGGGTCATGCGTTTCATGGGTCAGAGCCTTTCGGTTGTCGTTTTGGCAATCTCGCTGCCGAGGTTTTCATTCAGAAGCGCCCGCGCCTCGGCCAGACGCGAGAGCGCGGCGGTATCATCCGCATCGCTCTCGGCCGCTTCGGCGAGCCGGTCGTCAGAGAGGGGGTCAGTCGGGCGCCCATCCACGAGCACCTCATAGTGCAGGTTCGGACCTGTCGCCGTGCCAGTCGCGCCGACGCGGCCGATCACGTCTCCCGCCGCAACGCGTTGGCCTTGTGCCAAGTCTTCCGGCACGGCGCTCAGATGCGCGTAGCGCGTCATGGTGTCGGAGCCGTGCAAGATTTCGACCACGCGACCATATCCGCCGCGCCAGCCGATGAAATTGACCCGCCCCGGTGCCGTCGCTTGAACCGGTGTCCCACGTGCCGCTGCAAAATCGACGCCGGTGTGCATCCGGACGTTGCCAAAGACCGGATGCGTGCGGCGTCCGAACACCGAGCTGAGGCGCGCACCCTCGACCGGCTGTGCGAAGACGCGCAGCACCTCGCCATCGACGTAGATCGTCGCCTGACCGCTGCCGTCGTCAGGCCATACGATCTCGTAGAGCGAACCGCCGATGTCCAGTGCGGCGAAGGCGAGTTCGGGCTGTCCGATCCTGTCCTCGCCGACCCGCGCCTCACGCCAGAGAAGCCTTAGTGTTTCGCCGCCGGCCATCTCGCGGCGGAAATCCACGGTCCCACCCAGCATCTGCGCAAGGTCCACGGAAAAACGGGCGGGTATGCCGGCTTCGTCGAGTGCCGCGAAGATCGAGCTGTCGATCACGGCTTCGCCGGCAAGGGTTACGATCTCCGGATCCGGAGCCACGACCTGTGTGGACAACTGCTCGCCGAAAACCACCTCGATCCGAACCCCGTCCTCGACGGCGAGTGAGACGGTGCGGGGGCTGCCGTCCATGGTCGAAGCAACAGTGACCGAGTGCCCCGGCCGCAGCCGTCGCAGATCGTATTCCGCGCCAAGCGCGAGGGCAACTTCGGCTCTGTCAGGTGCCGCAAGACCAGCTTCAGACAGCAAGAAATCGAGCGTCTCGCCAGGTGCAATGTTGCGCGACCATGTCGACAGGGGTGGCTCGATCGCCTGCACGGGCCTGTCGGCAAACGCGACCTGCAGAAGGGGCAGGGGGCCGAGGTCGGGTGCATCTTCTGCCCATGCCGTCGCGGGCAGCGTCACGAGGATGTCAACGTTTTGGGGAGCTTTAGGACCTTGGGGCATCCATTTACCTGCCGAGGCAAGTTCCGGCGGCACGGGTTCTTTCGACATGAAATCAGAGAGGGCGATAGCCGCTCCCGAAACCATCCCCGCAATTGCGACACAAGCCGCCATAGTTCTGAGCCTCATGTCGCCCCCTCCGTTTCTTCTTCCAGCGCGCGGCGAATTTTCGGCACCGCGAATTCTCTGGGTTCGTGATAGTCGATCATGGTGACGAACCGCCCAGAGGCTGCGAACAGGAAGACGCTCGCGCTGTGGTTCATCGTGTAATCGCCGCTCTCCGTCGGCACCCTTTCGTAGGTGGCGCGGAAGCCGTCCGCGACGCGCGCTATCTGCTCTTCCGGTCCCGTCCAGCCGCGGATCGCCGGATGGAAGTAGCCGACATATTCGGCCATCGTTTCGACAGTGTCGCGCTCGGGATCGACCGTGATGAAAACCACGTTCATCTCGTCGGCCTCGTCTCCCAGATCATCGAGCCATCCCGAAATGTCCGAGAGCGTGGTCGGGCAGACATCGGGACAGTAGGTGAAGCCGAAGAACGCCATCGTCGGGCGACCGATCAGGGTTTCTGGCCCGACCGCGTTGCCCTCATGATCCGTCAGACGGAAATCCATCTCGGTAAGGGTCACAGGCCGCTGCCCGACAGGTGCGGGTGCACCGGGTCCGTCGACCCGCCACCAACCGACGAAGAGCATCAGGGCGACCGCCCCGACACCAGCCGCGCCGTACCCCAGGATCGCCCGTCGCTGCATCAGTCCTCTGGCCCCCGCGCGGCGATGCCGAGGATCGGAACCTCGACCGTCACTTCGCCTCCGTCGTCGAAAAGCAGTGTCAGCGGAAAAGTGTCCCCTTCCGTCATTGGTTCTTGCAGCCGCATCAGCATTGCGTGCAGGCCCCCCGGTTCGAGCGCGATGCTCTCGCCCGGGGCGATCACGATCTCCCCCGCCGAGCTCATGGAGCTCACACCTTCGGCATTGGTCTTCGTCTCGTGAATTTCGGGCATCATCGCGAGCGGTGTTGCAAGGCCGATCAGCGTCACCGGCTCGTCGCCGGTGTTGCTTATCGTCATGTATGCGGCCCCGGGGCGGTTCATCCCGATGGAGGCGCGGGACCACGCGTTCTCGACGACAACATCCTCGGGTCCGGCCAGCGCGGGCACCGAGAGCCCTCCTAGGGTCAAAAGCGCAGTCAATGTGCCGGTCAAAATATGCTTTTTCATCGTTTTGATCCTGTCTTTTCCATTCAGCTTTGCGCGGAAGCGACTTCGGCAGCCACCAGACGACGCAATTCTGCCTCCCCGAACGGATCGAGCGGCTTGCCGTTCACGAAGAATGTGGGCGTCTGGCGAACTCCCACGGTCTCGACGTCAGCACGATCCTGGTTCAGGATCGCCACGACTTCGGGTGCCAGCACTTGCGTGCGCGCGGCCTCGGCATCGAGTCCGACCGTGGCGGCGATCTGAAGGATCAGGCCGGGCTCCGGGGCACCGTGCGACGCCCATCTCGGCTGTTCCCGCAGAACGGCCTCAAGCACCGGCTCGTAAACGTCCTGCATGCGCGCCGCCTCGAGCACACGGATGGCTTCCTCGGATGCCGCGCCGTGGAAGGGCGTGTAGCGGATCACGACGCGGACAGCATCCCCATGCTCGGCCATGATGTCCTTCACGATGGGATGAAAGGCGCGACAGGCCTCGCAGGCCGGATCGAAGAATTCGACGATGGTGATGGGCGCATCGGAAGGCCCGAGGATGGGTGAGTAGGGCCGGATCATCGCGTCCGCGAGTTCCGGAGCAACGGGCTCCACTTCGGCCACGGGGCCGGGGCGGTTTGCAAACCAGGTCGCTCCGCCGAAACCGGCGACGCCGAGGGCGAGAACGGACAGGATCAGGCCGCGTCGGTTCATGTTCGTGTGTCCTTCAATGAAAGGGCCGACAGCGCCCCGATCAGCGCGAAGGCGGCGAGCGCCATCAGCGGGATCGGGATGCCGAAGACCAGTTGGTTGTCATCGGTGCAAGAGGGGCCGGTGGCCGTGCAGGGCTGGATGCGTTCGGGAACAAGACCGACGTACAGCCCCATGTGCCAGAGGGCGATTGCGCCGCCGCCAAGCGCCAATGCGATGCCGTAGCGCCCCACGCGGCCGTCCCGCCACCAAAGGCCGAGCCCGAGGATAATGGCCAAGGGGAACATGAAGGCGCGCTGGAACCAGCACAGCACACAGGGCGTCTGCCCCAGCACCTCACCGATGAAAAGCACGGCAAGCGAGGCGACGAGCGCGATGATCCACGCCAGCCCGAGGGCTGTTTCTCCGGATATGCGGTTCATTTCGGTCAGATCCTCTCTTCCAGATCGGCGAGGATCTCCTCGGCGGAGGTGCCGTAGGGCCAGGAGTCGGCAAAGCCTGCCTCGGGGTCGAAGAGGAACAGATGCGACGTGTGGCCGATGGTGTACCCATCCGGCGCTGCGGCCTCTTCGACGCGCTCAAAGAAGATTGGAAACGTCTCGGACGTGGCGGCGATCTGTTCCGGCGTGCCCGTCAGCCCGATGATGCCCGCACCGAACAGCGGGACGTATTCGGCGAGTGCTGGGGGCGTGTCTCGTTCAGGGTCGATTGTTATGAAAATCGGCTGGACCTTGGCGGCATCGTCGCCCAGACCGTCCATCACCGCCGCGACCTCAGATAGGGTCGTCGGGCAGACGTCGGGGCAGTTGGTAAACCCGAAAAAAACCAAGATCCAGCGCCCAGCGAAGTCCTCCTCGGTTTGAACCATACCCCGGTGGTCCGTTAGTTCGAACTCAGCGAAAAAAGGCGGCTCGGTGTCGGTTCGGGCGCTGTCGGCACGATAGTCAGACCAGAGCAAAAGCCATACGAAGGCAAGCGCTGCCACGCCTGCCAAAACCCAAAGAAACTTCTGTGCCGATGTAAGGGACAATCCTGTTCGTCTGTTTTTGATTCTAATTGCATGTGCGGATACATCCTCTAGCCGCTAGAGGTTCAAGCACGAAATCATGGTATAGCTTGAACTCACGCGTCTGTGAATCCGACACTTGTTTATTCCGACGGCAAAACCTACACAAACTGTATCTTTTTCATGGAGGCGAAAATGCTCACGATCGGTACTCTGTCAAAGAAGACTGGCACAAAAGTGCAGACCATCCGGTACTACGAACAGATCGGACTCATGCCCGAACCTGGCAGGACCGAAGGCGGACAGAGGCGCTACGACAATGCACAGCTTGATCGACTGTCCTTCATCCGCCACTCGCGACAACTCGGTTTCTCGCTCGATGCGATCCGCGAGCTGCTCGACCTCAGCGACCATCCCAACCGGCCCTGTGATGAGGCTGATGCCATCGCGCGTCGCCAGCTCAAACAGGTGGAGCAGCGCATGGCCCGCCTGAAGGCGCTGCGCACGGAACTGAAACGCATGGTTCACGAATGCAGCGGCGCGCGGACGGGAGATTGCAAGGTGCTTGAGGTGTTGCGGGACCATTCGGAATGCTTGACCGAACACGAGGAAATCGGGGCCTGAAGGAATTCAGCCAACATTCCGGCTGGAACGCAGATCAGCCGCAGAAGTTAATGTGTCGTACAACACAAGCTGGAACCACAAAATGGCCGCTAGACAAGATTCAATGGAGAGACGGACGCTTTGGATCGTTCTTGCGCTCAATATCGGTTTGGCCGTGGCCTTTTTCGCAACAGGCGCCTTCGGCGACTCAAGTGCCCTGATCGCCAACGGGCTCGATAACCTCTCCGACAGCTTCGTCTACGCGATCAGCCTTTTCGCTTTGTCCCGATCCGACAAATGGAAACGCGGGGCGGCGAACGTTTCCGGCGGGCTGCTGATTCTGTTCGCCGCTGGTATCCTTTACGATGCATGGCGCCGCTACATCGGCGGGTCAGATCCGCTCGGGACGATCATGATCGCCATGGCCCTGATCGCGGCGGCTATCAACGCAGTCTGCGTCTGGCTGCTCGCTAAGCTCAAAGATCCGGACGTCAACATCCGCGCGGCCAACACCTTCAGTTACAACGATTTCGCCGCGAACCTCGGAATCGTCGTGGCTGGCGGCCTCGTCGCCTGGCTGGGAACCAACTGGCCGGACCTCGTCGTCGGCGTGATTGTCGCCGGGATCGCGGCCTGGGGAGGTATCGACATTCTGCGCGACGCACACGGCGAACACCACAAAGCGGTTCACACGGACAAATAGTTGCGGGAGATTCTTTCTGAAAGAAAGGATTGAAGCTACAGTGACTATAGCAATTAGTTTTGTTCCAAGACGATTCGAGGAGCGACCCGTTGCATATGACCGACCCCCTACTTGTACCCACCAAACTACTAGATTTTGATGCCGCGCCTCTTGCGCATCTAATAGAGAACCGCAGCTGGCGCGACTTGTCCGAATACGATCGGATCGGAGCAGTCTATGATTTCGTTCGGGATGAAACCGCGTTCGGATACAATCGAGCTGACGACATCCCCGCATCCGAGGTGTTTTCCGACGGCTACGGGCAGTGCAATACCAAAGGCACGCTCTTGATGGCGCTGCTGCGTGGTGTCGGCATTCGTTGCCGGTTGCATGGGTTTACGATCCACAAAGGCTTGCAGCGCGGTGTTGTCCCTGAGCTGGTGTATCCGCTTGCTCCGCAGGAAATTCTCCACTCATGGGTAGAGATCGAATATCAAGGTGCCTGGATTAACCTTGAAGGCTTCATCCTGGATGACGCTTTCCTAAAAGTCCTGCAAACGTCTTTCTCGAACACAGACAGTCTCTGCGGTTATGGCGCGGGCACGGATTGCCTTGGCGCGCCTCCCGTCGCCTGGAACGGAGAAGATACCTACATTCAGAAAACCGGTATTGTGCAAGATTTTGGCGTGTACGATACGCCGGACGCCTTCTATTTGTCCCATGAGCAATCCTTTGGATGGCTGCGTGGTGCCCTTTACTGTCATATAATACGCCACTGGATGAATGCGCGCGTACGTGGTTTCCGCAGCGGCCGCCTGAAGACTGACCGACGCGCGACACACGCGCACGCGGAGCCTGCCAATGCCACATGACCACGGGCACGCGCATATCGATCCGAATTCTGGGGACCGGCGGGTTGCCATCGCCATCTGGGCGAACGGGCTTCTTACCGTTGCGCAAGTCGTCGGGGGCATATTCTCGGGCAGTCTGGCACTGATCGCCGATGCGCTGCACAACTTTTCCGATATGGCCTCGCTTGTCATTGCCTTCGCCGCACGCAAGATCGCGCGCCGCCCGGCCGATGAGCGCATGACCTTCGGCTATGGCCGGGTCGAAATCGTCGCGGCCCTGATCAACTACACCACCCTCATCGTGATCGGCTTCTATCTGATCTACGAAGGTGGCATGCGCATGATTGATCCACCCGAAGTCATGGGGTGGACCGTAGTCATTCTCGGTGGAATCGCGCTTGTGGTCGACACGCTGACCGCAATGCTGACCTATTCGATGCAGAAGGGGAGCGTGAACATCCGTGCGCTTTTTCTCCACAACCTTTCGGATGCGTTGGCTTCAGTGGCCGTCATAGTCGGCGGGACGCTCATAATACTCTATGATATGCGTTGGGTTGATCCGGCCATCACTATCGGCATCGCGCTCTACATCCTGTATTTGTCCTTCACCGAAATAGGGGGCCCAATTCGAACCCTGATGCTTGGGAGCCCACCAGATATTGATGGAAATGACGTGGTCAGAGCGATCCAGAGTGTCGATGGCGTTGTGGACGTGCATCATGTCCACCTGTGGCAAATGCAGGAGCACGCTGCGGCATTGGACTGCCATATTGTCGTCGAACGCGAATGGATGGGTGAGGCCGACAAGATTAAAGAAAACGTCAAATCGGTGCTGCATGAACGTTTCTCAATCGAGCATTCCACGCTTGAATTCGAAGCGAAGGACAATGCGCATCAGGAGGCGCAGGTGTTCGGACACCGCTCATGACGATTGCCCAAGGCATACTAGTGGTCGTTGGCCTGCTATCCGGTCTGGTTTTGATTGGTGCGCTCCTTTGGTCGATCGCCCGCCCGTCCAAGCGCATCTGGCCTCCAAACAGAGAGCATTCAGTCATACCAAACATTGCATGGGGTCTCACATTGGCCGTGTTTGGGGCGGTGATCGGTTTGGGCATCTTGGATTGGAAATCCGCTTCTATGGCCAACCCACTCCGTTGGGCGGTCGGGCCGTTCTTGATCGCAACCGGAAATCTGATTGTCTGGTGGGGGGCATTCAGCATTGGACTGAAAGCCACCAGCGGTGCGAAAGACGAGCTGATCACTTCGGGTCTCTACCGTTTCTCTCGGCATCCGCAGTACCTTGCCGACATGGCCATCCTGATAGGTTTTGGTCTTCTCTTCGCCTCATCTTGGGTTTGGCCTATCGTCATCGTTGGAGTTGCCGCGCTGGCCCTTGCCCCGCTCGCGGAAGAGCCATGGCTGCATGAACAATACGGCTCCAAGTATCGCGATTATTGCGCTGAAACGCGTCGATACCTGTAAACTCGCGACCTCACGAGAACGTCATCGTTTTTCAGTTGAACCTCTAGCTTCTAGAATGTCCTCATTCGAGCAAGTTGTCAGCGAAATTGCAGTTGCTTGTAAACCTGGCGCGCTGATTGTCGATGTTGGCTCGGTCAAAGTCGTTCCTTCCGAAATCATGCTGCGCCGGTTCCCGAACTACGTAGACATCGTCGCAACGCACCCTTTGTTCGGTCCTCAAAGTGCGATGGAAGGTATTGAAGGCCTGAAAATTGCGGTCTGCCCCATTCAGGGAAAACGACATGCGAGGCTGGCTGCGTTTTTACGCGTAGCTCTTAGGCTGACTGTCATCATGACAACACCAGAAGATCACGACCGAGAAGCAGCAGTTGTCCAAGGGCTCACGCATCTCATCGCCAAAGTGCTGCTTGGAATGGGCCCGCTACCAACGCGCATGACAACGGAGAGCTTTGACCTGTTATCTGAGGCGATTTCCATGGTGCAGGATGATGCGCCGGAAGTATTTGAAGCGATCGAAAAGGCTAATCCTTACGCCGAGACCGTAAGACGACAGTTTTTTGACTTGGCCGCGAGATTGAGTGTCGATCCGGAAACAGCATCGAGAATACCGCTGCACAATGAGACCGGACATTGATGGAGCAGCACCTAACGGAAGCAAAGTCCCGCGTTGCAGTCGTTGCTGAGCCAATCGATCGAGGTCCGGCGTGCGGACAGAGTGAGCTCTCGCTGCGATGGCGCGAACGGCCGCTTTGGCGAAACCTGTAGCAGGAATTTGGGGCCGAATGACCAGCCTAGCGCTCGAAGTCCGCTACCAAGCTGTTTCCCATGCGAATCGTTGCCGCAAGCTTTGACTGAGCAATGGGAGTGGGCAAAACTTGGGGGTTATGCGGCTGCTCTTTGGTACGCGCCGGTTAGCCGACCGTCGAGAACGGCGGC
>NZ_NBOB01000013.1:0-57847 GCF_002213185.1 Thioclava sp. JM3 | reverse complement strand
GCCGTCGCTGCCATGGCGATCCGACGATACCCAGCTTCGCCGTGATAGAAGCCGTTACTTAGTCCGACCTCCCCGCATAGGGTGGCAAGGCGCGCAAGTAATTCAAATATTCATTGTGAGCCGCGACAATTCGCCCCACCTCTTCCGCCGATAACGGCCTGCGCGTGTTGATGCGCCACGCAGGAAGCCCAGACCAAACCTTCGCCAGGGACGAGGTGCTGAAGGGTTTCGTGTCTTCTGGCTACGGTCCGAAAACGTAACCCCTGCACCCTCTTGAGCATCAAGGATTCAGCCGAGGGCGTGCGGTCGGGAAGACCAGATTCGCGGACGCTTGCCATCCGGCTCGAAATGCTCCGCCCGTAATTTGCGAGAATGCGAAGTTCATGGGCATCCTACACTCACCGCAATAGGTATTTACAATACTTATTTTGTGGAGATAGCATGAGCCTCAAGTTCAAATTCTCGGGGGATCCCATGTCACCTGCTGATCGACAGATCATATCCGCGCGCCCCGAAACGACCGCTGCGATCATGGCGCAAACGGGTTTGGACGAGGATAAACTGACCCAGTTGGTGCATCGTTTCTACGACAAGGTGCGTGCTGATGCGGTTCTCGGGCCGATCTTCGCCTCCAGGATTTCCGACTGGGCGCCGCATTTGCAGCGGATGGTGGAGTTCTGGTCTTCGGTCGCACTCATGACCGGTCGTTTTCACGGCGCCCCGATGCAGGTCCATGCGTCCTTGCCAGTGGAATGGGATCATTTCGAACGGTGGCTGATGCTGTTCCGCGAGACCGCAACCGAGACCTGTCCCCCCGAGGGGGCCGCCCATCTCATCGAACGCGCCGAGCGGATCGCGCGCTCGCTGCATATGGCGGTCGAGAACGCCACGCCCCGAACCGTCCCCTCTTTGCTCTGACCAAAGGATACCAACATGACGAGACCGCTACCCCCGCAAGATTCCGCCAGCCTCACCCGCTACATCGAGGCAGAGTATCACGCCAAGCATCGCACTCAATTGCCTGAACTGGCGGCGCTCTCGGAAAAGGTGGAAACCGTCCATGCCGGGCAAGCAGATGTCCCTGCAGGGCTGTCCGCGCTACTGCACCGCATGATCGGCGAGCTCGAAGTCCACATGAAGAAGGAGGAGCTGGTTTTGTTTCCCGCCATTCGCAACGCGGCACCGAGGCTGGACGGGCCGATCGCTGCGATGCGCGCGGATCACGACGACCATGAGGCGGAGGTCGGACAGATCCGGCAATTGACAAACGATCTCACATTGCCGGACGGTGCATGCCAAAGCTGGACGCGGCTCTATGCCGGGGTCGGTGAATTTCTTGAAGACCTGGCAGCCCATATTCGGCTGGAAAACGACCTGTTATTCCCGCAATTCGAAACCCAAGGCGCAGGCCATGTCTGAGATGTATCTTCCCAACCCAACTAAGGATCTCTTCGAGCGGCGTCATGCCTTGGCGCCGAAGACCGAGGACGCCTTCCGCGCATTTTCGAAAGCGGTGTTCACTGAAGGGGCGCTCGATGCGCGCAGCAAGCAGCTTATCGCCGTGGCCGTCGCGCACGTAACGCAGTGCCCATGGTGCATCGAGAGCCATGTCAAAGCCGCCCGGCGTGCGGGCGCCTCGGACGAACAGGTCATGGAAGCGATTTGGGTCGCCGCGGAAATGCGCGCCGGCGCCTCTTGGACCCATGCTCTGAAAGCAGTTGAGATGATCGGCGACACGGACAAGCCGGACAGCTGATGCCGTCAGCAAGCCCCCCCACCTCCGAAGCTCCTGGCGAGCTTATCCGCGTCAAGCGGATCTATCGCGCGGCACGCGTGTCAGATGGCAAGCGGATATTGGTCGATCGTCTCTGGCCGCGCGGCATGGCGAAGGACCGCGCCAGACTGTTTCACTGGTGCAAGGAGATCGCGCCGAGCGACGAATTGCGGCGCTGGTTCCACGAGCACCCTGATAGGTGGCAGGAGTTCACCACGCGTTATGAGGCGGAACTTGCCGCTCATGACGATTTGGTCCGCGAGCTCGCCGGATATGCACGCGAGAACGTCGTTACGCTACTTTATGCTTCAAAGGACGAGGCACATAATAACGCCGTCGTGTTACGCGATTACCTGCGCCAATGGTTATAGAACGGGAGGAGCAAGCATGACGGACCAGCCAATAAACCCGCTGCACACACCGCTTTGCGACCTGCTGGGGTGCGCCCAGCCAGTTCTGCTGGCCGGGATGGGCGGCGTTTCCCGCTGGGAACTGGCCGCCGCCGTGGCCAATGCGGGCGGTTACGGGATTTTGGGCATGGTGCGCGAAGACCCAGCCCTGATCGCCGCAGAGGTTACTGCGCTGCGGGACGCGACTGACCGACCTTTTGCCGTCAACTTGATCCCCGCGGCGACCGAACCAGCGCTGCTCGATGCGCAGATCGCCTGCTGTCTCGATCTTGGCGTGCCGGCCTTCAGCTTTTTCTGGGACGTGATGCCTGACGTGGTGGCCCGCGTGAAACGTGCCGGTTGCCTTGTTCTGCATCAGGTCGGCACGGTCGAGGCCGCGCGGATCGCCGAAGAGGCCGGAGCGGATGTGATCATCGCGCAGGGCGTCGAGGCGGGCGGTCACGTGCATGGACGACACCCGGCTTTCGGGCTGGCCGAGCAAATCCTTGCGCAGACCGACCTGCCGGTCGTCGTCTCCGGAGGGATCGCAACGGGCGAGGGCCTCGCCGCCGCGTTGACCATCGGCGCCGATGGCGTGCAATGCGGCACGGCCTTTCTGGCGACCGCGGAATCCTTCGCTCATCCCTATCACAAATCCCGAATCACGGAGGCCACCGGCGACCACACGGTTCTGACCGATGTTTTCGTTCTGAACTGGCCCAAGGGCGCTGCGGTGCGGGTGATCGCCAATAGCGTGACCGAGAGCCTGGACGGACATTACCTCGGCCACGACCCTGACAGTCTCCCGCGCGAGGCCATCGCCCGCGACGGCGAGCAGCCGCGCCTGCGCTTCAGCACTGATTCGCCGCTGCGAACCACGACCGGCGACTTGGAGGCGATGGCACTCTATGCGGGTCAGGGTGTGGGTGCGCTCAACGATGTCCCCAAGGCCGCTGCACGTCTGGACGGCATGGTCGCGCAGGCCCGCCATCTCCTGGGACACCCGTTTTGACGTGCTTTCAAGTCGAAGCCATGAACGACGAATTCAAGAGTTCAGCTGCCAAGGATGTTTTTGCTCACCACCTCGCTTTACGCGCCGGATAAAGAACTGGCGCGACTGCTTCCCGCGTGGATGGTCGTCATAACGATCAGTCATGGTCCCTCGGTCGCGGCAATGAAGCCTCTGACAGACATACTCATTTCGATCGACCAAAGGGCGAACGAAGCCTTGCCGGAAGGAGTTTCTTCGATCGCACGAAAGCACTACGCAGCGAGCCCGAACGCAAGGTGACCGACCGGGAATGCCCCAGCAGGATACCGACCGCGAGCGACAGGCCGCTGGGATAGGCCAAGAGCGGAAATTGACCGCAGATCAAGACGCCACAAGGCCAGCCATCAACCTCTGGACCATCGGATCAACAAGCGCCTTGTTGCGATCCTCGCGGACCACGATCCACGCCGGCAATTCGAACACCGGCGCACCGGGCACCGGGAACAGGGCACCGCTATCGATCTGTTGTTCGACCAGACGCCGCGGGAAATAGCCGCTGCCGCCATTGAGCTTGAGATATTGAAGGCCGAGCCAAGCGATATTGGCCGAGAGTGCAGGACCGGGAAACTCCGGAAAGCCAGCGCGGAACTGATTGTCGAATTCCGGCCCCCACTCGACGTGGATATAGCCGTCGGGCTGCATGCTAGCGGTCGGTTCGGTGCAGACGAGCACCAACTGTTCAGTAAGCAATGGCAGGAGCTCGAGCATCGGCCGGCGCTGCGGGGTGAACATAACTCCGATATCCATCCGCCCCTCGACCAGCGCCTGCATCAGATCAGGCTCGAAGCCGATTTCGGAATGAAACGAAACCCGGGGATGGGACCGCTGGATATTGGCGAACCACTGCATCATCAGCCCTTCCCACAGGCCGAAGCGCGCCCCGATGACGACACGCGCGCGGAATTGTCCAGGCAGGCCGACGTCGTGCCGCGCGCGTTCGAGGGCTCGCACCATCTGCGCTGCATGCTTCAAGAACCGGCCACCGCCCGCAGTCAGTGCCGCGCCGGCCTTGTTGCGAGTGAAAAGCCTGGTGCCTAACTGATCTTCGAGTGCCCGGATACGGGCGCTCACGGTTGACTGGGTGACGTGAAGCCTTTCGGCGGCCGCGACGAAGCTGCCGGTATCAGCCACGGCAAGGAAAGTTCGGGCATGTTCAATGTTCATAGAGGCCCCATGCATCGTGTTTTCGAATATCATATCGCATTTATATTCGCTTCCCCAATATGATGAATCGCGCGACACTTGAACCCGCGCATCTCGCGGACAACCGGAAGATCACCGGCATATGAATTAGACGAGCTTACCGGGCCGGAGGGGTTTCCGGCAGTCGACAGCCTCTCGTGGATCGCGTCTGGCCGCGATGCGTGGCGTGGGAGAAGTTGCCGGGGCCTGACGAGTCCGAAATCTGCGCCGAGCCTCGAACTCCGCCGCAGGCTCCGACACGCCCCGGACCGGTGGGCAGCCTTCGAAGCCGCGAATTGGTCAGAATTCGCCGCCCGCCCGACCCGCGTTGTGGATCTATGCGACTGACGTCGCGCTGAAAGAGTGTCTCGAAAGGAGGTTCGTAAGGCCATGAGAAACAGCGATTTGAACGGAGCGAACAGCGTGACGGGGAGCGAACCCGCCGCGCCGAAGGAGGAGAGCAATGACGGGCGAAGGCCGTGCCCGACCCCGGGAGAGTGTCGCCTCATGGCTGGGCTCGGGCTTTCGTTGGCCGGAATCACCCTCTTCACCTTCGGCGACACGGGCATTGCGGGGCCATGGGCGCACAGCGTTGGGATCAGCGCGCTAACCACTGGCCTGCTGCTGTGGGGAGTGGGTGCCATTCGACGCACGCTCGAACTGTGACGCCGGCTCTCACTCGAGGCACCGCGTATTTCATCCGCTGTGCTGACCGCACACCCAAAAGCCGTTCGAGAGATCCCAGCGTGATGGAAGACAACGACGGGCGCGGCTTCGGGATATTCTCGTCTCCGCCCTCATTCGCGGTGGAGTTCGCACCAGATTAGTGCGCCCCGCCGACGTCAGTCCCGAATAGCCGGGTGCGTCCCCGCGCGTCGACCGACGATCATGAGAACGAAACAGTGGACCAGAGTGACATGGAAAATGGAATGAGTTTCGAAATGGTGATCGGTTGGCTTTTCGGTCTTCTAATTCTGGTATTGGTGGTTTTGACCATAGCAGCGCTGATCAAATGTCTACAGAAATAACGAAGAAGCCTCTAGGGTCAGGATTCATAACCAGTAGATGACGAGGGCGGCGAGGGCGATGGCCGAAAGGAAAGGAAGACCTTTGGGCACCGGTCATATCGGGTGGCCACACGCCCCCAGTCCTTGAGTCTTCCGAACATGATCTCGATGCTGACCTGCCCCCCTTGGGGCCCTCGTTCATAACGAGAGTCTGCAGGTTTGTGATCCGCACCCCAGAGCTCTACCCCCCTTAGGCAGAGTTTCCCGGCTTTGCTCAGGGTGACGGGCTGGTGACGCCCCCTGATTTCGTCAGCGTGATCGGAGCCTTGTTCCCGATCGCGCCGTGTGGCCGTTCCTCATTGTAGTATCTACGCCAAGCCTCCAACTTTTCGGTCGCATCCGCAAGGGTGAGGAACCAATGCTGGTTCAAGCACTCGGTCCGGAACCTGCCGTTGAACGCTTCGATGAATGCATTGTCGGTCGGCTTGCCGGGGCGCGAGAAGTCGAGGGTCACGCCACGCTGATAGGCCCAGAGGTCCATGTCGCGAGACACGAACTCGGTGTCCTGATCGACTCGGATAGTCTTCGGATAGCCTGTCTGTCGGCACACCCGGTCCAGCGTTGCGACCACATCCTCGCCGCGGTAGCTGAACCGGACATCGAGCACTGGCACGTAGCGTGAGAAGGTGTCGATGACTGTCAGAACCCTCAGCTTCTTGCCTGTCGCAAGCTGATCGTGAACAAAGTCCATTGCCCAGACGTCGTTCGGGCCGACCGCCTCGGCGCGGTCGTCACGCAGCTTGGCCTTCACACGGCGCTTCGGCGTCTTGTTCCTGAGTTGCAATCCCAACTCCCTGTAAATCCGATAGACTTTCTTGATGTTGATGTTCCAGCCCTCACGTTCGAGCAGGACGTGAACGCGCCGGTAGCCATACCGCACGCGCGTTTCACAGATCTCCCGGATCCGCTTGGCGACAGCAGCCTGATCGGCGCGGCGAGACTTGTAGTGGAACGTCGAACGGTCGAACCCCATAGCCCCACAGGCCTTTCGGATCGAGACCGCCCAATCGCTACACATCCCGCGAACCAGTTCGCGCTTGCGATCAGGCTTCAGAGCTTTCGGCGGATGACGTCTTGCAACATCTCCCGATCCAGCGTCAGGTCCGCGACGATCTTCTTCAACCTGGCGTTCTCATCCTCGAGCTGCTTCAGTCGTCGCATCTCGTCAGGCAGAAGGCCCGCGTATTTCTTCTTCCAACTGAAGTAGGTCGCCTGGCTGATCCCTGCCTTCCGACAGATCTCCGCGACCGGCGTGCCTTCCTCGCCTTGCTTCAAAATGAACGCTTTCTGCGCGTCCGAAAATTTGCTCGCCTTCATGCGACTCCACTCCTCTTCCAGCCAAGGAAGCGTAGCGGAAAACTCCAGCTTCAAACGGTCCAGTTTCCGGGGATCAGATCAAAGCAGCACTGCTGCCCGAACATGGACTTCCGGTCCATCACCCGCGAGGAACACGAAGACGCCCGCCAGGTCGCCAGGGACATCGCAAAGACCAGGCAATACGAGGTCTCGATGAAGCTCCGGAAGAAGGTCGAGATGCTCTTCGCGCACCTCAAACGCATCCTTGGCCTCGGACGCCTCCGACTACGTGGCCCGTGCGGCGCAAATGACGAATTTCTCCTCGCCGCAACCGCCCAGAACCTCAGGAAGCTGGCAAAGATCCTTCCCGCACCGCAGCAACCGCGAAAAGCCTTATAGGAAAGGCAGTCGCACATCACGAAAGCTTCCAATTTCTGCAATCGCGAGCGGGTGTTTTTCCACAGAATCGGTATACGCCGTTGCCGATCAAAAATGTCCGGATGGTAGGCGGTCGCGGTATGGCTGTTTCCGGGATCGCGGTTGATGAAACGTACGGTCGTGCCCGGGGCCACCGCAAGGCCAACCGGTGCGAACCAGACATGCTCTCCCCGTGCGGTTCCCCTCATCTCAATGGTTTCAACAGGGCCCGCCAATGTGACGCACGGAAAGCCGAGGGTGGCGATCACGCCACCCCGACCATAAGAAACTCTCGGCGTCCCCGTATCATTCGGCGAGCCTCGATTTGGCGTCCTCGTCATGGAACAGCACGACATGGGCATGGGCCCTGTCCACGCCGGGATGCCCGGCGTTGAAGTAGACGTCGACGCCGGACACCGTGTGACTGCCGATCCCCAGACCGTCGTAGGCGGTCCCGTTCGACAGATCTTCCAACGGCGTCATGTATACCGTGGCCGAGAGCTTGCCGTAATGGTCATAGGCCAGGAACGGGCCGGCTGGGAGCGTATCCGGGTCAACGAACAGCGTGCCGAGACCCGGGATGAATTCCGGCAGGGGCAGCGCATCGCTGACCTGGATATAGGGCGCGCCCGGGGGTGACATCTGCAGCGGCGTCCTCGTCATGGGCAAGGGCATTGCCCGTGGACAAATTGAGCGCGATCGCGGCGAGAGTGAGAGCGGATTTCATTTTGCTTCCTTTCAATGTCTGGGGTGCCACAGTCGTGGCCACCTGTCTCTTTGATGCGCCAGAGTCAGAAAGGTTCGCAGAAATGTTTCGCCCTCAGGTTTTGGCGCGCCTGGTTGTGGCAGGTTCCACGTTATCTTGCTTGGACAGCCCTGTTCGGATGACCGACTGGAAACGTGCTCTTGCCCAGAATCTCGCCACGGGCATCCACGATCAACCGCAGGGCGCGGCTCTGGTGACGGAATGTCAATCGCCAACGGCCCGCGTCCTCACCCTCTCCCGTTTCGCAAAGAGATGCGATTTGCCCGCCTTGCATCCGGTGACGGGTTTCTTCGACGGACAGGTCAAACGCGTCGGCCAGAACCAGCGCATCGACGACGAATTGGTCCCCGCGTCGTTCAACGTCGGTCATGTCCTGTCTTGCCAGTAGTCATTTGCCGACGCGACGGTGGCGAAATGCGTCGCGACCACCTGGCTGACAGCGATAAGGGCATCGGAGTCTTCGGCGTATTCCGGCCGCAACCGGTCGCGCACCTCGGCGTCTGGTTGGGTCAGCTTCACAGCGACGCGTGCAAGCTTTACCGCAAGGTCATAACCCTCTTCGGGCGTTGCCGTTTTAAGTGTCGGTAGCCAATCTGCCATCGGGTTTTCCTTCCATTTCGAGTGGGTGATGAGGGGGGATGATGCGCCACGCGGCACCATCAGGGTCATCGAACTGTCCGTTTCTGAGCGCCCAGAAAAACGCGCAGAGACCTAGCAAACCTAGTCCGAGCGAGAGAGGTATGAGCAACAGGAAGCTCACTGCCGCTCACCTGCGATTGCCTGGTAAGCATGCCAGGTGCCGTGACCAAGAACCGGGAACAGGACGATCAGCCCAATCAGGCCGGTTACGACTGACAGGCCCAATCCCAGGGCGACAAACAGACCCCAAACCAGCATGGGGCGCAGATTTTGCACCGCCATGACAAAACTCAGCCCCATGGCGGTCAGCGCATCGGTCTTGCGCGACACCAGCATGGGAATGGAAAAGACGCTGATCGCGAAGGCGAAGGCCGCGAACAACCCGCCCACCAGGGTACCGGTGATAACTAGCGCCCATCCCCGTGGCGTCGTCAATGCGTTGGTCAACGCCTCCTCCGCGCCGGGGAACGGGCTAAGGCCAAAAAACAGCGCATAGAGCAGGTCCGCAGCCCTGAGCCAGAACAGGACGAGCAGTCCGAGCAGCAATCCCGCATAGGCCAATTGCCCGCCCGACGCCGGCCGGAACACCAGCATGTCGGAAAGCGAAACCTGTTCACCCTGCGCCTGCCTGTGGCTTTTCTCGTAAAGCCCGATCGCCAGGAACGGACCGACAATCAGGAAACCGGAGATCGCGGGCAGCGCGAGATACAAGAGATGGCTAGCGTTGAGCGCCCAGAGGACCGCATAGGATACCAGTGTCAGGAACAGCCCATAGGCAAGGCTGGACCACGGAGCCTTGCGGACATCACGCCAACCTGCTCGCAACCAGTCCGCCGCCGAAGTCGATGGCAGGTTGCGTGCGTGGGGCGAGGCCGGCCGATCCGGGTTTCGCAAGGTTGGTAGTGGTTCCAGCATCCCGTTCTCCTTTTCAGCAGGACCGCCTGGCAGGCATCGCCCCGGCCGTTTCGCGGCAATCCGGCTGCGATCGCAGGGCAACGGTCAGCAGATGCGCATTCGCGGCGAGGAACAGCAGGACGGCGGCCAGCGCCGCGCCGACCGCCAACCGTTTTTGTACGGCCGGCCTCATTGTTCGCCTCCTACAGATTGGCCAAGCCGGGCCACATAGAGCGCCAGGAGGTTGATTTCGGCCTCTGACAGGCGACCCGACCAAGCCGGCATCACCCCATGACGCCCGCGTCGGAGCGTTTGCATCACCGTTCCCGGGTCCTGTCCATAAATCACGGCCTCATCCGTAAGGGACGGTGCGCCGATTTCGAGACCGCCGTCCCCTGTCGAACCGTGGCACGAACTGCAATTCTCTGCGAAGACCGTGCCCACGGAACTTTCGAAATCGACAGCTCCACCGGGCATCTCGGAAACGAAATCGGCCAAGGCTAACCGATCAGACCGCTCCATCCAGTCAAAGGCCGGCATTTCGGCATAGCGGGTGTCGGGATCGTCGGCATTGATGCCATGACGGATCGTCGTGGCGATTTCTCCGGCGTCACCGCTCCAGAGCCACGTGTCGTCCGACAGGACCGGAAAGCCCGGCCCTCCCTGCCCGTTCGTGCCGTGGCAAGCCGCGCAGTTATCGGCGAACAGGCGCGCGGCGACGGGCATTGCGGTCGCCATCAGTGTCGCGTCGGATTGCAGAGCGACGAAATTCTCGCCCTCGAAACGAGACAGCCAGTCCTGCCGCCTGTCGGCAAGGCTGTTGAAGCCCTTGATCGCTTCTTCGCTCTGGTCCAGCCCGAGCAAGCCACGTGTGTAATCGCGTCCGGTCGGCCAGGCGGGCAAGAGAACCCAGGCAACGACCGAATAAAGAAACGTCAGCACCAGTGCCCAGATCACGACCTTCGGGAACGCGGTATTGAGCTCGGTGATACCGCCCCAGTCGTGCCCCGTGGTGTCGTAGCCGGTGACCGGATCGGTCTTGCGATTGCCCGTATGAGGATCGGCGCCCGGCAGTTGCCTCGGATCGGTCGGGTTAGTCATCTCCGCCCTCCTTTGAAGGCAGCACGGACCGGGCGGCGGCGTCATAGGCCTTGCGCCGTGACGGGCTGTAGGCGCGGATGACGACAATCAGGAAGCATCCCATAAGCCAGATCAGGCCAACCGTCTTGGACAGATAGACCAGCATGTCATGGGTCATTGGGATCCCTCCGCCAGTATCCGGTAGGGCGCATCGGTCAAGGAGCCCAGCGACTGGAGATAGGCCAAAAGCGCATCCATCTCTGTCAGGCGAGACGGATTGCCATCGAAGACACGGGCCGCAGGACGTTCGCCGTAACGCTCCAGAAATCCGTCCACCGCGTCGCTGTCGGGGCGGCTTTGCGCCAGGGCATCGGCTTCCGCCGCCGCGATCATGTCCTCGTCATAGGGTACGCCAAGCCGGGCCAGCGTGGCCAGCGCGTCAGACAACAGATCGGTATCAAGGGGACGCGTCAGCCAAGGGTAGGACGGCATGATCGAGGCCGGCACCACGCTGCGAGGGTCGATCAGGTGCGCCACATGCCAGTCGTCCGAATACTTGCCGCCCAGTCGCGCCAGATCCGGGCCGGTGCGCTTCGATCCCCAGAGCATCGGGTGATCGTAGGCACTTTCCGAGGCCAGCGAATAGGGACCGTAGCGGTCCACCTCATCGGCCAGGCTGCGCACCATCTGGCTGTGGCAGGCATAACAACCCTCGCGGATATAGATCTCGCGGCCCGCCAGTTCCAATGGCGTATGAGGGCGCAGGTCATCGGGAAGCTCAACCGTCTCGTCGATGGTGAACAGTGGCGCGATTTCCACGATCCCGCCAATCGAAGCGGCCACGATGATTGCGGCCACCAGCCCCATGGAGATTTTTTCCAGATTATAGTGCAGTTTCAGCATGGGCTCACTCCGCCGGCTGCGCGACAAGGGGGCGGTCGGTGGCATCCCCCGTCGTTCCGCGCATCGTGGCGCGACAGTTCCAAGCGCAGATCACAGCCCCGGTCAGGAACAGCCCGCCGCCGATGGTGCGCAACAGGTAATAGGGGGCCATCGCCTCCACCGACTGGACAAAACTGTAGGATAGCGCGCCGTTCTCGTTATAGGCCCGCCACATGAGCCCCTGCGTGATGCCGGCATTCCACATCGACACGACGTAGACGAGTGTTCCGGCGACGGCGAGCCAGAAGTGCCATTCGACGGCCCGTGGCGACGCCATCTCCGTCTTGCCACTGAGCTGAGGAACGAGCGTATAGATCGCGCCAAAGACGATCATCGCCACCCAGCCAAGTGTGCCGGAATGGACGTGGCCCACGGTCCAGTCGGTATAGTGCGACAGCGAATTGACCGGGCGAATGGCGAGGAACGATCCTTCGAAGGTCGACAGCCCATAGAACACCGCGGCCACGAACATGAAGCGCAGCGTGGCGTCATCGCGCACCTTCTGCCATGCGCCGTTCAGAGTGGCGATGGCGTTGCCCGCCGAGGCCCAGCTTGGCACCAGCAACATTACCGAGAATGTCATGCCGAGCGTCTGCGCCCAGTAAGGCAGCGCGGTGTAATGCAGGTGGTGCGAGCCCACCCAGATATAGAAGAAGGTGATGCCCCAGAAGCTGACGATCGACAGGCGGTAGGACCAGATCGGTCGCCCGGAACGCACCGGGAGGAAATAATAGAGCATCCCGAGGAACCCCGCGGTCAGGAAGAAGGCAACCGCATTGTGGCCATACCACCATTGCACCATGGCATCCTGCACGCCCGACCAGATCGGAAAGCTCTCTGCAGTCGTCCAGCGCACGGGAAGGGCGATGTTGTTGACGATGTGCAGCATCGCCACGACGAGGATGAAGGCCAGGTAATACCAGTTGGCGACATAGATATGCGGCTCGTTCCGGCGGGCAAGCGTGCGGATATACAAGACGAAATACGTCACCCAGATCACCACCAGCCAAAGATCCGCATACCATTCGGCCTCGGCATATTCCTTGGATTGGGTCGACCCCATCAGATAGCCGGTGACGGCCCAGGCGCAAAACAGGTTGTAGCCGATGAGCACGACCCAGGGGCTCAGATTGTCGGCGAGCCGCGCGCGCGAGGTGCGTTGCAGGACGTGGAAAGACGTGGCGATCAGCGCGTTGCCGCCAAAGCCGAAGATAATCCCGGTGGTGTGCACGGGACGCAGTCGACCGAAGCTGGTAGCCGGCCAAGGCGGCGTTCCCTCTGGCCAGTACAAGAGCGCTGCAACCCAGACTCCGATTCCCATGCCGATCATCGCCCAGATCAGTGTCATGACGAGTCCGAAACGGGTCGGCGCATCGTAGTAGCGCTGCAACCGATTGGCCGGTGGTTCGGGATCATAAAGCGCGCCGCCGAGCAGAAATGCGAGCGCGATCCCGAGCCCGAGCGCCATGAACCCGTGGGTCGACATGACCCCGTGACGCGCCGATGCAGCCATGGCAAGGCCCATCAGGGCCAACAGGACCGACAGGGCCATGCCAACCCGACGTTCGGAAACCGACAACGATGCTGTCATCTTGATCTGCCTTTCTTCGTCATGCGGCCGCCCGTTCGGGAAGGGCGATATCGGCGAGCGTAGATCTGTTCAGATCGGCGATGAACTGACGCTCCGCCTGTCGAAGCCGGGATTTCAGGCGGCAACATCCCTCGATCGAACAGTCTCCGCCATCCGGCCCGAAACACTCGACGAGCGACTGTCCCTGTTCGAGCAGCCGCACGACGTCGCCAAGCCGGATGTCGGCCGGACTGGATCGCAAGACAGCGCCCCCATTCACCCCGCGTCGGGTCTCGACGATGTCTGCCTGTGCGAGCCGTTGCATGATCTTCGCCAGGTGGTTGCGCGACAGTTTGAACTCCTCTGCCAAATCTGCCGTTGAGAACGCCCGGTCGGGCGCGCTCGCCATCCGCATCAGCATTCGAAGTCCGTAGTCGGTGAAGGAGGTAAGGTTCATGGCATCCCGCAGATCTTCAAATCGGTATTTACAACACCTATTTAGCAGAGATAGCATGAGACTCAAGACCAATTTCCCGAGGGCCTCATGTCGACTGCCGTCTCACAGATCAATTCCGCCCGCCCGCAAATGACTGCCGAGATCATGGCGCGGACCGGGCTGGACGAAGAAAAGCTGACCGAACTGGTGCATTGCTTCTATGGCAAGGTGCGCGCGGATCCGGCGCTTGGCCCGATCTTCGCTGAACGGATTTCGGATTGGGGCCCGCACTTGGAGCGCATGGTGGCCTTCTGGTGTTCGGTCGCCTTGATGACGGGCCGGTATCACGGAGCCCCGGTCCCGGCGCATGTCGGCCTGCCCGTGGATTGGGATCATTTCGACCGCTGGCTGACGCTGTTCCGCGAAACCGCGGCCGAAACCTGCCCGCCCGAAGGCGCGGCGCATGTCATCGAACGCGCCGAGCGGATCGCGAGCTCGCTGCATATGGCGGTCGAGGATGCGAAGCCCCGGATAATTCCATCACTGCTCTGACCCGAGGATACGAACATGACAAAACCAATGCCCCCGCAAGACCCGGGCGACCTGACCAGTTTCATCGAGACCGAGTATCACGCAAAACACCGTGCCCAGCTTCCTGAACTGGCGACCTTGTCGGAAAAGGTCGAAGCGGTCCATGCCGGGCAAACGGAGGTTCCCGCGGGTTTGGCCGATCTATTGCACCGGATGATCGGTGACCTGGAAGTTCACATGAAGAAAGAGGAACTGATCCTGTTCCCCGCCATTCGCAAAGCGGCGGCGGGGCTGGATGCGCCGATTGCGGCAATGCGCGCGGATCATGACAACCACGAAGCCGAAGTCGGCCAAATCCGGCACCTGACCAACAACCTGACATTGCCGGACGGCGCCTGCCGAAGCTGGACGCGGCTTTATACCGGGGTCGGTGAATTCCTTGACGACCTCGAAGAGCATATCCGGCTGGAAAACGATGTGCTGTTTCCGCAATTCGAAACGCGGGAGACGGGCCATGTCTGAGCTACACCTCCCAAAACCTACCAGGGACCTTGTCGACCGGCGTCATGCTCTGGCACCCGATGCCGAAGACGCATTCCGCGCGTTCTCGAAAGCGGTGTTCGCCGAAGGGGCGCTCGATACACGCACCAAGCAGCTCATCGCGGTGGCCGTAGCGCATGTGACCCAATGCCCGTGGTGCATCGAAGGCCACGTCAAGGCGGCCAAGCGTGAGGGGGTCTCGGGCGAACAGATCATGGAAGCCATCTGGGTTGCATCCGAAATGCGCGCCGGGGCGGCCTGGGCCCACGCGCTGAAGGCGGTGGAGATGATCGGCGACACGGGCCAACCGGACAGCTGATGCCCCCTGCAAGGCCCCCCATCCCCGACACCCCCGGCGAGCGTATCCGCGTCAAGCGGATCTATCGCGCGGCGAGGGTGTCGGACGGCAAGCGGATTCTGGTCGATCGGCTTTGGCCACGCGGCGTGGCGAAGGACCGCGCCCGGCTGTTCGACTGGTGCAAGGACATCGCGCCTAGCGATACGTTGCGACACTGGTTTCATGCCAATCCTGATCAGTGGCAGGACTTCAGTACGCGCTACCGGGCGGAACTCGCCACGCGCGAAGATTTGGTGTGTGAGCTTGCCGGATACGCGCAGGGCGATGTCGTCACGCTGCTCTATGCCTCTAAGGACGAGGAACACAATAACGCCGTCGTGCTGCGGGACTGCCTGTGCCGATGGTTGGAAAGGGAGGGGAAAAATGACAGACCAACATAGTGCGGAACCGCTGCGGTCAATGACGATCTTGCGAGGCAGGCCGTTCACCTCAAGGGCGCGCGCGAAGAACTTGGTCGCAGCCGTCTTGTTGCGCCGCTTCGACAGCATGAAATCAAGGGTTTTGCCCAGCTTGTCGACAGCTCGGTAGAGGTAGACCCACTCACCCTTTACCTTGATGTAGGTCTCATCCATCCGCCAGGATCGATCCGCCGGGACTTTCCGCCGCCGAGCCGAAACTGCGATCAGCGGCGAGTACTTGGTCACCCAGCGGTTCAGCGTCGCATGGTCAACTCGTACGCCTCGCTCGGCCATGATCTCTTCGAGGTCACGATACGAGACCGTGTAGCGGACATAGAAGAACACTGCGAAGAGGATCACTTCCTTCGGAAACTGCGCGCCCTTGAACGAGATCATCGCTCCGCCTCTATCTGGTGTTGTTGGATGAACGCAACGTCTGGCTCCGGCCCCCCTCGCGTCAACCGCAGAAGTTTGCGACAAAGCCTCAGCGCTTGATTGTAGCTATGCCAGTTGGTGGTCTTGTACGGGGTTTTCGCCGGTCTGCTCATGGCCGCCAGCTATCATGCTGGATTCGCGCAGTGAATCCCCCGCCGCATTTGCATAACAAGGCCCTGACGACCAGTTGAAACTGCCGTACGGTCCCCAGCATCTTTGCAAGATGCCGCCGTTTAGTCCGGATTGTCCCAGCCGGTCAGGGCTGACCACCAAAACGGAGGGGGGCGTAAGGCGCGATATTGAGCGCGAGAGGCCGTCGCGCAACGATATCGGCCACGATTTCGGCGGTGCCGGCAGACTGGGTTAGGCCCAAATGCCCGTGACCGAAGGCATAGGTCACCCGGTCGGCGCGGGGCGAGCGGCCAATTGCGGGCAGGCTGTCGGGCATGGAGGGGCGGAATCCCATCCACTGGGTGCCTCCGGTGCCATCGAAGCCCGGCAGGAATTGCACGGCTTTCTGCACGAGAACCTCGGAGCGCCTGTAATTCGGCGGCAGCTCGAGCCCGCCGAGCTCGACCGAGCCGCCCACGCGCAGCCCGTCGCCGATCTTGGATACGACAAAGCCGTGATTGCTAAAGGTGACATGGGTGCGTAGGTCGAAAGTGCATGTCGGGAATGTAGTGTTGTAGCCGCGCTCGGTTTCCAGTGGGATGCGATCGCCTAGGGTGCGGGCGAGACGATGCGACCAGGCACCGGCGGCCACCACAACCTGATCGGCCCGGAGCAGCCCGGCGGTGGTCTCGAGAACAACCGCATCGCCCTGCTGCACCATCGCCTGCACGTCGTTAGTTTCGATCACGCCACCGGCGGCACGAAAGCAGGCTGCGAGGTGCTCGGTCCAAAGCTTGGGGTCGACGGTGTTCATCCAGTCGGGGGTGAAACCCGCGTGGGTGAAGCGCGACGCAAGGCCGGGCTGGATCTCGGCAATGGCCTCCGGGCTTTCAAGCAAGTCAAAGGCAATGCCATGCTGGCGGCGCAGCTCCCAGGCCGGTAGGCTGGCACGATACTCAGCCTCGCCCTCGTAGACTTGAAGTTGCCCTTCGCGGCGCATCAGGGGCTCGCCCTCGACACGGGCGATCAGCCGTACGAGCGCGGCACGGGAGAGGGTCATCAGCCGGGCCTGGGCCGAGATCGAGGCCTTATGGCGGCGCGGGCGGCTGGCGGCATAGAAATGCCGCGCCCAGGGCAGCATTTTGTGCGCGTAGGCAGGACGCAGCGACAGCGGCCCGAGCGGATCGAGCAGCCATTTCGGCGCCTTGAGCAGGATGCCCGGAGAGGCCAACGGCTCGACATCGGTAAAGGCGAAGGCCCCGGCGTTGCCGCGCGAGGTCTCCTCAGCCACGCCGCGCCGGTCTAGCAGCGTGACGGCATGCCCGCGGTCCTGCAGCGCCAGCGCCGTGCTGACGCCGATGATGCCGGCCCCGATGACGATGACGGAGGTGCCCCCGCTCTGGTTGTAACTCTCGGACATGTCTGCCCCCTCTTCTGGGCCTGTACCGCGTCCGTCTTACCGCCGGGCGGGGTTGCCTGTGCTGTTGCGATCGCTCGTCTAGAATGGAAGAAAAAATGCCGGACAGACCGGATGGCCCGCCCGGCAGTGGGGGAGTTTCAGGGAGCGATGCCGTTGCGGAACGGGTCGTCGGGATCGAAAATCAGCGTGCTCTCGGCCATTACATGGGCCCTGCCGGTGATCGAGGGGATTACGCCGCCGGTGGGGCCCGCCGCCCAGGAGAGGCGATAGGCCGAGCCGATGATGGAATGCTGGGTGATCTGCTCACCCTCGGCCAGGCGGCCGGAAGCGGCAAGACACGCCAGCCGCGCCGAGCTGCCGGTGCCGCAGGGCGAGCGGTCATAGGCATCATCGGGGCAGAGCACGAAGTTGCGGCTGTGCACTGCCGGATCCTCCGAAGGCCCGTAGAAGATGATGTGGTCGATCAGGCCACCGTTCTCTCCGGCGATACCGGCAGCATGCAGCGCCTCGCGGGTGGCGACGGTGGCATCGGTGAGCGCGCGGATATTGTCGGGCGCCACGGGCAGCGGGCTGGGATCGACGAGGAAAAACCAGTTGCCACCATAGGCAACATCGCCGGTGACGGCGCCGAGGCCTGGCACATCGATGGTGACTTCGGTCATGGTGCGGCGGCTCTCGATATTGGTGACGGTGACCGTATGTGCATCGGTGACCAGCACCGTGACGACGCCGGCAGGCGTCTCGATACGGTGACTGCCGGTGCCAATGCGGCCCATGTGGAAGAGCGTGACGGCCAAGCCGATGGTGCCATGACCGCACATGCCCAGCACAGCCTCGACATCGAAGTAGATCACCCCGGTGATGCAGGTGGGATCGGTGGGCTGAACGAGCAGCGCGCCCACCATTGCCACCTGGCCCCGCGGCTCGAGCACCACAGCGCGATAGGCATCGCGGAATTCGGTAGCAAGGCGGGCGGCCCGCTTAGGCAGCGGCCCGTCGCCGAGATCAGGGAAACCACCAAGAATGACCCGCGTGGGCTCACCGCCGGTGTGGCTGTCGATCACATGCATGTCGGTCTCCTTGGATTCGACGCTTCAGATGGGAGCTCAGGCTGCCCAGGCTGCGTACCAGGCCTTGAACTGGGCGTACTGCGTTTCAACGAATGCCTGCTGTGCCGGGGTCAGCGCATCGGTTTCGTTGAAGTGCAGCGTGTATTCCGCATCGCCGTTCAGAACCATCAGGTACTTGTAGAAGAGTACAAGGTCGACACCTTCGTCGAACTTGGACAGCACGGCCAGCGCCTCTTCGAGCTCCTGCGCCTTAGCACGGGCCGCGACGTCGCCTTTCGCGGCGGCCTTGCACAGCTCGACCAGGTGCAGCACTTCCTTCGGGATGGCGTTGCCGATGCCGGTGATCGCGCCCGTTGCGCCGCATTTCACGAAGCCGTGGAAGACCTGCGTGTCGACACCGACCATCAGGGTAAGGTTTTCGTCGCCGGAGGTGATGGTCTCGGCCGCATAGGACATGTCAGCGGCGCCACCGAACTCCTTGAACCCGATCAGGTTGGAGTAGCTGGCGCGCAAGTCGAAAAAGAGATCGGCGCGCGTGGCAAAACCGTAATAGGGGCTGTTGTAGATCACCGCCGGCAGACCGTTGGCGGCCTCGAGGATGGCGGAGAAATGGGCCTTCTGTGCGGAAACCGAGGTGCCGCGGGACAGCACGCGCGGAATGACCATCAGGCCTGCGGCGCCGACGCGGGCAGCGTGGGCGGTGATCGCCACGGCGGATTTTGTGTTGATGGCCCCGGTGCCGACGATAACGGGCACGCCAGCCTCGACCAGCGCATCGACCCCCTTCATGCGCTGCTCATTGGTCAGCAGCGGCCAGTCTCCCATCGATCCGCAGTAAACAACCGCGGACATTCCGGCCTCGATCAGTTCCTTGCCCTTGCGCGCCAGGGCTTGGTAGTCGGGTGTACGGTCTTCCTTGCAGGGGGTCATCAGGGCCGGGATGCAGCCGGTGAAAATGGAGTCGTTCACGAGGTGTCCTTTCGAATTCACGAGGCAATCATTGACAGGGCGAGCCAGTTCTCTCGGGGACCGCAGATCGAAGCGGAGCCCTCCTTGGGAAGACTCCTAACGCCCTGCCGCCGACTTGTCGACAAACAAAATTCAAAACCATCAGCGCGCGAGAGTTTCAGCGATCAAAGGACACCATTTCAGAGTGAGATTGAGGAGGCGCTGCGCGAATCCGCCGAAATATAGGACCGGATCTGATGGACGATCTGATCGGCATGCTCAGACGCCAGGCGATCCGACTCCTCGACGTCACGGGCGATCATGGCAGAGATAATGCGTTCGTGTTCGATCACGTACTGACGCGGCAGATTGTCATCGTAGGACCGGTAGTAGAGCCGCAGGATACGCCGCCCGTCATCCAGGAGCCGCCGGAACAGGTCCGTGTAGTACTTGTTGCGACCCGCCTCGGCGATTGCGACGTGGAAATCCCGATTGGTGGCGATCATGCCCAGCACATCGCCACTCTCCACCGCCGCGGAGAAACTCGCCTGATGCTCTCGGATCGCCGCCAGATCGGCTTCACCATAGTGCTGTGCAGCCAGGCGCGCAGTCACGCGGTACATCAATGTCAGCGCGTCGAAGAAGGCGCCCAGCTGCACAAAATCGATGTTGGAAACGATCGTCGTGCGATTGGTCAGTGTGGTGATCAGCCCCTCTGCCGCAAGGCGCACAAGCGCTTCGCGGATTGGTGTGCGCGACATGGAAAAGCGCTCCGAAAGCTCCGTTTCATCAATCGGGCTGCCCGGTGCCAGCTTAAGATCGATGATCTCGTTCCTCAGCATTTCGTAGACATGGGCAACCCCACTACCTCGCTTGACTTGCGACACCTTGCGCTCTGAAGGCACCCTGCTCATCCGACACTCCTAACTAACTTCCCGGAGACTTTACGACGTCGTCGCATGCATGAAAACACCTTCGCTATATTTTTATAGTCGACAAGACCTGCGTGACTAGATATATAATTCCTAATCAAGACGCTCTTTTATGTGCCCGCTGCCCCCCATCGACTGGCAGCACTGGTTCGCCCAAACAAGCTGGATGCATCAACATGACCCTGACCGCCTATACGAACGCCCGCTTGCTCGACCTGGATGCAGAACGCCTGGGGCAAATCACCACTGTTGTGGTGAAAGGCGACCGGATCGACAGCATCGGCCACCCCGCACCCGAGAGCGCGAAAGTGGTCGACCTTGGCGGCCGAACCCTGATGCCTGGATTGATCGACAGCCACTTTCATGTCGTCGCCCATTCCCTGGACCTCTGGGGCAACGTCACGGCCCCCGATTCCCTTGCGGCCCTGCGTGCAGCTAAGATCATGGAGGAGCTGCTAGATCGCGGGTTCACCACCGTACGCGACCTCGGCGGAGCGGATTTGGGTCTAGTGCGGGCAGTTGAGGACGGGCTGGTCGATGGTCCGGACCTTGTCATCTGCGGCAAGGGCCTTTCGATGACCGGCGGTCATACCGATTTGCGCGCTCGCACCGACATCCGCCCTGACGCAATGGGCTGGCGACTGGCAAACATGGGCGTGCTAGTGGATGGCGTGGACAACATCCGCTTCACCTGCCGTAAGATGCTCAAGGAAGGCGCCAAATTCATCAAGGTCATGGCCAATGGAGGCGTCTCCTCGCCCAACGACCCCATCGACTCCATCCAATATTCTCGGGACGAGATCCTCGCAATGGTTGAGGAAGCCGAGAATGCCAACACCTATGTCTCTGCCCACGTCTACCACGACAAGGCGATCCGCCGCTGTGTCGAGTTGGGTGTGAAGTCCCTTGAGCATTGCAATCTGATCACCGCCGAAACGGCCAAGATGGCCGCCGAAGCAGGCTGTTTCGCCGTGCCCACGCTGGTTGCCTACGAGGGGCTAAAACTGGAGGGAGCGGCCTTGGGCTTGGGTGCCTCCGAGCAGGCCAAGATCGACATCGTGCGTGACAAGGGGCTGGAGTCTCTGGCGATCATGCGCGACGCCGGGTTGCCCATGGCCTTCGGCACCGACCTGCTGGGCAAGCTGCGCAAATACGGCGGAATGGAGTTCGACATCCTGGCCAAGGTTCTCTCGCCCGCAGAAATCTTGCGCTCGGTCACCCAGATCGGCGCAATGGCCTGCATGCGCGACGGCGAAATCGGCGTGATCGCTGAGGGCGCTCGTGCTGATTTCATCGTGGTGGATGGCGATCCCTTTGCTGATGTCACCCTTCTGGGCCGCCCCGAGGAAACTCTGCGCATGGTCGTGAAATCCGGCCGCGTAGCCCGTAACTTCATGAAGGCCGCGTGATGCCGATGGATACCGCACATCTCTTCAAGCTGGCCGCTGGCGCCGATGCCGCCCGTCAGGTTTTTGCCTACCTGCTGGATGGGCTCAACGCCGATGTCGGTAAGGGTCTGACCACAGCCTCTGTCTACGACCTGCCCAACATGCGCTCGCGCCGGGTGTTTTCGGAAAACCCGGAGGCCTATGATCTTGGCGGTTTCAAGCCGCTGGAAAAGAACCGATATTTCGATGTCGTTCTGGCCGGAACTAGGGTCAGGATGCATTGATTTCTGTTGCGTCGCGTGATTCACGGCTCCGAAAACGGAGCGGTGACGTGAGCGATCTTTTCTGGCTGACCGACGAGCAGATGGCCAAGCTTTCCCCTTTCTTCCCGAAGTCGCACGGCAAGCCGCGGGTCGATGACAGACGGGTGCTGAGCGGGATTATCTTCGTCAATCGCAATGGCTTGCGTTGGCGTGATGCTCCTGCCGCCTATGGCCCGCACAAAACGCTCTACAGCCGGTGGAAGCGTTGGAGCGAGAAAGGCATCTTCGCCCAGATGATGGCCGGCCTAGCTGCCGAACACGGCGAGAAAAAGACCGTGATGATCGACGCGACCTACCTGAAGGCACACCGCACCGCGACCAGCCTGGCCGCGAAAAAGGGGGGCGCGGTCGCCTGATCGGGCGAACCAAGGGCGGCATGAATACCAAACTGCATGCCATCTGCGACAGCCAAGGGCGACCGCTCAGCCTGTTCGTCACCGCTGGGCAGGTCAGCGACTACATCGGTGCGCGGGCGCTACTGAGCAGCCTACCCAAGGTCGACTGGTTGCTCGGGGACCGCGGCTATGACGCCGACTGGTTCCGAGACGCGTTGCAGGACAAAGGGATACGCGCCTGCATCCCGGGCCGAAAGCAACGCAAGACGCCCATCAAATATGACAAACGCCGCTACAAGCGCCGTAACCGGATCGAGATAATGTTCGGTAGGCTCAAAGACTGGAGGCGTGTGGCGACCCGCTATGACCGATCTCCGAAGGTCTTCCTCTCCGCCATCGCCCTAGCGGCTCTCGTCATCTACTGGTTATGAATCCTGACCCTAGGGCTCCCTTATCGAAACGTCGCGACACGAATGTTGTTGGTGCTGCCGACCTTGCCAAAAGGTGACCCCGACAGGACAACCATCGTATCTCCGATCGCCGGGGACAAAAGGCGCGCGCATTCGTCTTTCGCGGTGGAGACCATAGAGTTGTAGTCGCTGATCGAAGGTTCCTGCATAGACCGCATGCCCCAAACTAGCGCCATCCGGCGCGATACGTGCTCATCGCGGGTCATGAGGATCAGCGGCAATTTGGGGCGACGTGTCCTGCAACGCTTCTCTCAACCAACCGGCGTCATCACGGTGAACGCCGAGCAACCATTTGACGTTTGGCAGGAGGCTGAGCAGCGCCTATTCCGCTATGGCGGCCCAGTTGGCATGCATGAGATCGAAAAAAGCTTCGAGCTACCATAACGACGGTAATGACAGAGATGAAACAGCCTAAGAAAGTGGAGTGCCGTGGGTAAGGTCTATGTTCCTCACCGTGTCGTCATACGCGATGCGAGCGGGAAAATCGTCAGCGACGAAGAGTTTGATGATTTTGGCGCCGCAAAGCCTGCCTTTGACTCCAAGGAGGCGTTACCTGGCATGGAAGTTGCGATCCAGCATGGCGCACGGGTGATCTTTAAGAAGTTCAGGTAAGGCTCCTGCGCGATCGGAGCAGTCTTTTGAGGCTCAGTGCGGCTCGTCCGCAAAACGCCATGGTTCGTTGACCCTAACATCCCAAATTGGGAGAATAGTACGATAATCCGATATTGAAACAACTAATCCATATGCATCTCAACGCCGGGTTTACGAGTTTCTTTGTTTTCGACCTTTGACCCGAGTAAGGATTGGAGAATGAACGTTCATCGAACCGAGGGCTTGCCGGGTATCTTCCGGCGCACCGCGATAGCGATGGCTCTCTGCGTTCTGGCGACGTCCATCTTTGTCGCTAAAATCTTGTCTGATCAGGCGCTCAACTTCCGGACATCCGCTGAGCATAAGCTTTTGCTCCGTGGCGCCGATGCGGTCGCAATAAGCTTCAATACTGCCCTGACAAGGGAATGGGGTAGCCTTCATGCCGTCGCAGACGCCATCAGCTTCGCACCGCCTGATGAGAAGAGACCCTTCTTAGCCGCCGCTATGAGGGCCAGTGATCAAGTCGCGTGGGTAGGGTTCGCGTCGCTCGACGGCACCATCCAGTCAGCATCGGACAGTAGCGAGGAAGGGAGCGACGTCAGCGCTCGGCGATGGTTCCTGGATGGTCTTCAGGGTCCCTCCGTCAACGTGAATACCGACGCCGGAAATGATGCGACGGTCGGCACCCCCGAGGGATATCTGGATTTGTCCGCGCGGGTTCGCGGTGCGCGGGGCCAAGTGGCAGGCGTTCTCGACTACCGTTTGCGAATTGAATGGGTGCGCACTTTTCTTCTCAGGGCGAGCAAAGACATCGGCATCGACGTGATCGTTCAGGATAACGACGGGAAGTCAGTCATTGATACCCGCTCGGAGCCTACAACTTTGCCCGAGAGCCTGACCGCGAATGGGAGCTTGCACAACAAGTCTTCCGGCGCTTTCCAGCTTGTCGGAGGAAAAGACGGGGCCACCTATGCCCTCGCCCCTGATTTCTTCCGAACCAGCCTACCCGGTCTGGAGTGGCCGGTTTTCGTAGTGCTTCGTCAAAATCAACTGGAGAGCGATCTGCCCGCTTTGACCTGGGTCGTCCTCTCTGCCATCGCAATAGCTGCGATCTCTATTTTGGCCGGCACCTTACTGTTCCTGAAGCTGTTGCTCCACCCCGTCGAACGCCTCGCGCTGGCGGCCAAGAATATTGCGAACGGCACTTATGTCGCGCTCAAAGCCTCGAACTCTTCGAGAGAGGCAAGCTCTCTTTCAAGCGCGCTCGCGGTCATCCAGGACAAACTCCTGTCGAGATCAGATAAGGATAGATCGGATCCAAGAACACATTGAGGCGGTAGACACGAGGTCTGCGGCGGCAGCTGACCTGCGGCACCACCGCAGTTATCCCCAGAATCTGGGGACAGGATTGTGGAGAGGAGCGGTGGCGCCCAATGTCGCTTCAAAAGGTTCTACTGTGCTCAAATAACGGGCACTCTTCGACTTGCCGGAGAACCAGCCATCCGACCGCTGAGGCAGCAACGCGCCAGGATGAACCTCCAAGATCGGCAATCAATATCGGCAACCCCTTGGACTTTATCTCGGATAGGCCCAATGCTATATGGCCCTTAGCAGAAAGAGAAGATCGGCAAAAATGTTGGAAACTCCCGGCAGAATCTAACCTTGCTTCTTCGAGGAACACATCCCCGCAGAACTTGCCGATCTTTCGGTCGACATTCAGAGGGAAGCGGCCCACCTCGGACAAGGCTTACACCCGGACAGCGCGGCTGAGCTCGCGGACCTCGTTCGCGTGATGAACTGCTACTACTCGAACTTGATTGAAGGCCACAACACACGCCCAAGAGATATCGAGCGCGCGCTCGCTGGCGCGGAACTCGAGGAGGAGACCCGACCGCTTGCGCTGGAAGCGCGCGCGCATGTCATCGTTCAAAGGGCAATCGACGAGATGCATCAAAAGGGCACCCTGCCCCGCCCCACGTCCATTGAGTTTCTCACTTGGGTGCACAAGGCTTTCTACGACGAAATGCCTGATGAGTTTCGAGTCATAGAGCACCCAGACGGAACACTCGAACCGATCATTCCCGGGCGCATGCGTCAGGACGGCGACAAGGAAGTAGCAGTCGGGCGTCACCTGCCTCCTTCTTCGCCGCGCGTTGCCGCTTTCATGGAACACTTTGACAAGCGCTTCCAGATCGCTGCGCGGTCCTCAAGCGGGCGGATCATCGCGATTGCGTCGGCGCATCATCGACTGAATTACATCCATCCATTCCCAGACGGAAACGGGCGCGTCAGCCGATTGATGTCCCATGCCATGGCTCTGACAGCCGGCATTGGCGGCCAAGGCCTTTGGTCAGTTTCCCGCGGACTTGCTCGCGGACTGACTGATCGCGGTGAATACAAGCGCATGATGGACCTTGCAGACAGTCCAAGACGCGGAGACCGCGACGGACGCGGCAACCTGTCTGAAGCAGCATTGAAGGCGTTCAGCGAATGGTTTCTGAAAGTTACGCTCGATCAGATCACGTTTTGCGCAAAGCTGTTCGACCTCGGAGGCCTGGAAAATCGCTACCGACGCCTTGTCGCAGACACCATTGACGACAAGCGCGCCCCAGATCTGATCTCGGCCGTCCTCCGCTATGGCAAGCTTGAGCGTGGCGAGGCGCAGATTGTTCTCAAGACTTCCGAACGCACGGCGCGCAATACGCTCAGTAAACTGACCGATGCCGGGTATCTGACGTCCGCTTCGCCAAAGACGCCGGTAAGACTTGCTTTTCCGATGGACTATCGAGAACGGCTTTTTCCGAACCTTTTTGCCGATGGCGGTTTGCCAGGCTAAGGATGGGGGCGACGTCGGAGCACTAGAGACACCTACATTCTAGCACCTTACGAGAGAACACTTTACGTCCGCAGCACCGCTGTAATCAGATAGGAGGACCGATGCTCGCCGCAACATTCACCGACGCTGTTGTGGTGGACTGAGAAGACGTTCTCTGGCTCCTGCGCGTATTCCCGGACAACTATGCCTCTCGACGCCATGCGTCGCCACAAGCGATCCCGTCGCGCCTGCGAAATCCGGTGTCTGCGCGATGGCTCCCCGGTCGGCACCCGGCCCAAAACTTCGAGCCAGAATAAGTCTCCGAACGTGCGTCCGTGGGTGTCGGTCCGCGCCTTTGTTTCGCCGTCCATGTAGCTTCCGGCGCGGCGGGAGCTTGTCCGGGCAAATAACTTCGTAGTCGCGGGAACATCTCTGGATATTTACGCTTCTTTCTGCTCTGCAATCTGCTCGCGCGCCGGCGCGGAAGGCGGACTTTCTATTGGGAGATCGAGGCTGTACCGGACGCCCGTCGAGATAAATCTCAGCTCCGACTGGGCGTCGGCCTCCATCGCAACGAGGTCCTGCAACAGACGTGAACCGAAACCTTTTCTCGACGGGGCCTCCACGATCGGGCCGCCCGTCTCCGACCAGACTATCCGGATACGGTCAGAGCCGTTCTCGCTCGCATGGGTCCAGCTAAGGTCGACGTGGCCTTCCGCAGACGAGAGCGCTCCGTACTTTACCGCGTTCGTGGCCAACTCGTGCAACGCCAAGCCGACGATCCGTGCATAACGCTCTGGCAAGCGGGCCGCGGGGCCTGAAATCCGGATACTATCCGGTCTGTCGAGGGAATAAGGACCCAACACCGCCTCGACGAGCTCTTCCAAGTCGGCACTACTCGACGGGCCGTAAGCGGAGATCCCAACTGTCGCCGCCAGTGCTCGTAGCCGTCCTTGGAGGGTGGCCTTGTAGTCGGCCGCGTCCCCGGTAGCGTTGGTTTGCGATACCAGCGAATTAACGAGGGCAAGCAAGTTCTTGATCCGGTGGTTGAGTTCTCGGATGGCAAGTTTCTGGAACTCTTCTTCCCTCGCCTGCTCGGTCACATCGCGAACCAGGCCGGTGCCTCTCAAGCCCTCTGGTGTCTTATGCAAGATGCCAGTGCCGTGCACGCGGATCACCTTCCCGTCCGGGTGAAGAACACGATAGACGACGTCAAAGGTGCGGTCGCTCTCGACACAGGTTTCAAGTTCGCTGCGCACCGCATCTCCGTCCTCCGGGTGGATGCGCTGCCGCCACGACTCGACAGTTGTCTCATGAGGTGACAGCCCCAAGATCTCGCGGCCCCGCGCGTCCCACTCGGCGATGTCGGCACCCGTGTCCCACGTCCCCCATCCCAGCTGGGAAGCATTCGTGGCGAGGGAGAGCGACTCCATCGCCCGCCTCAGTTGTTCCTCGCTCTCCCTCTGGTCGGTGACATCGGTATTCACACCAACCATGCCGAGGAACTCGCCGCCGTCGGAGAAGCGGGGCTGCGCGACGGTTCTGAGTATCCGGTACACGCCATCGGACCGGCGGTATCGGGCCTCAACCTGCATCTCGGTTTGGTTCTCCATGGCCGCACGAAACGGCTCAGCCAATTGGGCGGCCTCATCGGGATGCAGTGAACTCGTCCAGTCGAAATCGGGAATGTCCTCCAGGGCGACGCCCCAGAACTCGCGCTGCATCTTGTTCAGGAAAACGCATTTGCCCTCTGCATCGCCAAGCCAAAGCATTGCCGGAGCACCCTCGATCACCGTGCGATAAATCTGCTGTGAATTGGCCTCGGCGTGCTTTTCGAATTCCTTCCACGGCATGCAAACCTCTAGGACTAAAGCTTGGCGAGTTTTGTATGTATAAGGGAGCTACGGGACGACACAAGAAGAAGGCGGCCCTTGCCGCGTTGCGTTGGGATAGTCTGGCCACATTTTGGCGGACATAACGAATATTTCCAGTGAACCATTTGCGCCTGCAGCCCCGGGAAACAAAGGGCGTAAGGACTAAGCCGCTCCGCGGCGATGGCGCTCGTGGCTGGTGTTGCCCGTCATTTCCGCGTTTTTCTATGTGGCCGAGCTTTCCGGGCTGATGATGGGGGTCTTCCCCCCTTCAGACAGGAGATTTCCACGGAGGAGAAGAACACCACCCCGCTGCGCCAGCGGATGATCGAGGACAAGAACACCCGCGGGTTGTGCGAGACGACGCAGAAGGCGCACATCCGGAATGTGAAGCATTTAGCGTCCTTCCTCGGGAGGCCGCCGGACACCGCCAGCGACAGGTCCGGGCGTTCAGGACAAAAACTGGATCGGGGCGAGACGCCATCGCGCCCTTCGATCGTTGGGATTTCCGGAGCCTTGCCCGGTCAACTTTTTCCTGCGTCGGGGGGGCACCTCCGGGCTGGGTTATCCTAAGGGGTGGCATAAGTCAAAGTAGCGGAAGGAATCGGAGACGTTCGCACGCAAGGCTCCGAAGTTCATAACGAGTACGCCGACACCGACAAAACCGACGTGAGCTTTTGGAAGCGCGATCTTCATCGATTTTAATCTCGTGGTTCCGGGCGAGACGATCGTCTTCGACGCCCCGCGAGAACAGAAATCAGATCGAGGGTAGCTTACGGAACGTGCTGTCTGGCGCAATGGTCAATAATTGATACAGACGAAAAGATGCAGCATGTAGCTTCCTTCGGTGGGGCGGTTCTCGGCATGCCTAACGTTAGAGCGCAGCTCAACCGGCTGGGTCTCTACGGATCGGCGTCTCGCATCGCGCTACTGACAACTTCGAGATGATGGGCCATGGCACGATGCGCCGCACGGGGATCCCTGTCCGCGATCGCCGCAACCACCTCTTCGTGGTGACCACAATGAACAAGGGTGAACTCTTCGACACCGACCCGACGGTAGGTTCGATCCCATTCCCTTTGCCAGACTGCGCGGCAACGTGTGCCTGAAAAATGTCGTAGGAGCGCAATCAGAACCGGGTTGCACGCCACCCGGGCAACAGTCTGGTGGAAGGCATCATCTGCCCGTTCGCATTCGGCGCGGTTGCGCGCCGCTTTCCCTTCAGCAACACACCGGCGAAGATGAGTAGTGTCCTCTGTCTCCCGTCGCATCGCCGCTGCCGCCGCGACCTGCGGTTCGAGCAGTCTGCGCGCGTCCATCAGATCCGCAGGCGTAGTCGCTTCCAGCAGAAGGGTATCCTTTACCGGTCGCCACAACGGCGCCCGGCCCCGAAATGTCCCCTGTCCGACATGCCGCCAGACCTCACCTTCCGCCTCGAACGCGCGGAGTGCAGCGCGCAACGTTTCGCGGCTGCATCCGACAAGGTCCTTTAACAGCCGCTCAGGCGGAAGCCGGTCTCCTGGTGCGGGCGCGGTTTCCTCTATTATGCGCCATAGCCGTCCCCGTGCCGCTTCTTTATCAGTTCGCATACCGCCCTTCCCTTGATCGCATTGATGTTCGGGCCGGACACCACGGAAAGCAAGTCCGGGCAGCCAGCGTTTTCCGGATCTCGGGCGGACGCCGAATTGCCGGTGAAACGACGGTCCGCGCCCGCCCTGACGGGCGTGCCGGTCAGATGACGAAAAAGACCAGCGTCAACACCGCACCGATCGCTACGATCAGCCCACGAAGATACTCGGTATGCCGGATTCTGCGCGCCTGATGCGCCCCAATATAGCCGCCCAATGTGGTCGAGACGGCCAACACGGCAGCGGAGTCCCAAGCGATCAGGCCAGCGCTCGCGTAAGCTGCGACGGAAACCAGCGAGAGAACGGCGGACAGAAGATTCTTTAGACCGTTCATGCCGTGGAGATTGCGAAAGCCAATGAGACTGAACATCGCGAGAAGCATAATTCCTACCCCGCCGTTGAAGTAGCCGCCATAGCCGGAAACGAGAAAGATCGCGACAGCCGAAAGCACCGGTCCTACCTTCACGCCGCGGGCCTGCACTATCGCCACGAGACGAGGCCCTGCAGCGAAGAGCAATGTCGCGGCGAAGATGAGCCACGGCACGATGCCGACAAAAGCTTCTCCGGAGGTAATCAGCAACAGACCAGCCCCTGTAAGTCCGCCAAGAGCCGCAGTCCCTACCACGCCTGCGAGGCCAAGACTTCCCTCGGCACGAACGTCGTTCCGGAACGCCCAGGTACTTCCAATATATCCCGGCAGCGCTGTCAGCGTCGCAGTGGCATTTGCCATCACGGGCGGGACACCTAGCCAGACCAAAGCTGGAAAGCTGAGAAGCGTGCCGCCACCCGCGATCGCATTAACCATTCCGGCCATGAGACCTGCTAAGACAAGTAAAACGATGGAGAGCATGAAACGATCCTTGAAGTGATGGAGCTACTACATACACCTCGTGGGATTTGGTCTGCGAATTGGTCTGCTTCGCTAACCCGTCTCGCTGCTCGGCGTCTGTTCAGAGCGTCGTAAACCTCGCTTACGAACACACCTTCTTGCCTACGACTATCCCCGCTGCGCTGTGCGCGAGAAAGGTTAAGACCTCATTCTTGCTTGATAAAATCAAGAGACATAGATCTGCCGGTCGAAATGCTTTCGAACTCGGTCTTGGGCGACGACACCATCTCAACTGTGCCCGAGCCGTACTTCCGCGAGAACGCTCCGGGAACGCCGAAGGACGCCTTGACCATGCAGAAGAATTTCGAGGGTCACGAACCCGGCTGTAATCAGGGTCCCATCGACGATTACAAGGGCGACCTGCACACCGGAGTCTATGAATTAGTGCCGGGCGTTCTTCACGGGAGCCGGCACTGTCCACGTCAGCCGGTCGATACCATTCGCGAAAGCCACTGGGCGAATTCGTAGTTCGGGCGTTCGAGATGCGAGAGGGGCCCGGGCTTGGCAAAGCGGCTTTGCATACCTTTCCAGACTTTTTCGGTGCAGCCCTTGTCTTCCGCGTTCACCTCGTCGAGCAGTTTCTTGAGAGCGGCGAGATGGGCCTCCGCGTCCGGATCTGCGAGGAAATCGGGCGAGAGGCCGCCGCCATAAAGAATCTTCACGTGATCGGGCCCGTCAGGACGCAGAGAAAGATACCAGAAATAGCCCGGGGTGAGCGTGATCATCAGCGACGGGTAAATCGCCAGCAGCCACGTGCGGCGGCGGTCGTCACCTTCCAGGACGGTGTTGGACGGATGCGCCAGTGCCAGCGGCACGGAATCGGCTTTGAGGATGTGGTGAAAGTTGAAATTCTCGAAACCTTCAGGGCAGACCATGTCCTTGAGCCTGCTCGCGCCACCGATCGTACCCGCGTGGCAGACCGGCAGGTGGTAGCTCTCCATGAAGTTCTCGGCGAGAATCTTCCAGTTGGTGTTCCAGCGATGCTCCTCGCGGAACGTCTCGCGATAGCTCGCCATGTCAAGGTAGCCGACAAGATCGTCCACCTCGGAATAGATCTCCGAGGGCTCCGCCAGATCAGGATCGAGGGTCAGCATGATCCAGCCCTTCCAATCGACGCAGCGGACCGAGGGCAAGCCCGAACTTTCCTTGCAGAAAGAGCCGTTCATCTCCATTGCCGGCGCGCCGCGGAGCGATCCGTCGAGCGAATAAGTCCAGGCGTGGTAAGGACAGGTGATGACTCGCACGGTGCCACGCCCATCCAGCAGCGTCGACATTCGGTGGCGGCAGACGTTCGACATCGCTCGCAGTGCGCCCTTGGCGTCGCGTAGCACGATGATCGGCTCGCCGGCAACCTCGGTCGTCAAGTAGGCGCCCGGTCCGTCGAGCGAGTCAGCGCGACCGACGCAGAGCCAGCTCTTCGCGAAGATCCGCTCCTCTTCGACGGCGAGAAACTCCTTTGAGGTGTAGACGGAGCTCGGCATAGCAAAGGCGTGCTCGAACGGGACCGCCACATTGGCGGCGAGTTCGGCGACAGGATCGATCCGAGGGATGGTGACGGGAGTGTTCTCGTTCATCGCAGGCTCCATATCTGGCCCGGAGATGTTCATTCCGGACCTCTCCTGAATGCCGCCGCCCCTGCTTCGTTGAAAGAAATTTTTCTATTAGTCTGGCTTAGGCTAGGACTAAACGAGCAACCGGAGGTCAAACTGCGCGACGAGCGGATTCCACGCGCGCCGCACCGCCTCCCCGTCCCGCAAGAGGCCTGCAGAACCACCTTCAACAGGAAAGATAAGCGCGCAAAATTCGTATGCAGCTCTCGAGTTCGGAGATCGCAATCGATTCGTCGGGTTGGTGACCGTCGCCCATGTCGCCTGGCCCCCAGACGATCGTGGCAAGGCCGAGTTTTGCGAAAAATCCCGCTTCCGTGCCGAATGCGACGGTGCCGGCGTCCGGCTGCGCAAGGCTAGACGCAAAAGCGCGGATTGCCGGGTGCTCTGCGTTGCTGCAAAGGCCCGGGTAGCTCCCTGTCTGCGTGATCGTCACATTGCGGGGCACATCGAGACCCGCCATGATCGCCTCGGGCGTCTCGGCAGTGAGGTGGCGGATCTCAAACAGAAGCTCAGCGCGGTCCGGAACGATGTTCAACGCGGTGCCGCCACGCAAGACCCCGGCATGGATTGTCGAGAAGGGAGGGTCATAACGCTCGTCCCGCGCGCCCTCCTTCACGAGTGTGGACTGCCGCTCCCGGATCGCCTGCACGAGGTCGGCAGCCGGGTGCAGCGCGTTCCGAAACTGCGGCGCCATCGCCGAGTGCCCAGCCTCGCCAGTCGCGACAGCCCGGTAGCTTGCCTTGCCCTTGTGTCCGGTCACGATCTTCAGCGAAGTCGGCTCTCCAACAAGACAGAGGTCTGGCCGTCCCAGCGTAGGGATTACCGTATCGATCATCTCGGCTATGCCGCGGCAACCGATCTCCTCATCCCAGCTGAGCGCGAGGCTCAGAGGCATGCTCTGGGCTTCGACCTTAAGTGATTGTACGACGGCTAGAACGCAGGCAAGAAAGCCTTTCATATCGGTCGTGCCGCGCCCAAAATATCGGCCATCGCGCTCGAAGAGGCCAAAGGCATCTCGCGACCACGCTTGCCCAGCGACCGGCACGACATCGGAGTGTGCAGAGCAGAGCAGGCCGCCGTCTCCTTCCCCGCGCTTTGCAAGTAGACCCGCCTTCAGGCTATCGGCGGACACGAGCCGCCATGTCGCGAAACCGTGCAACTGCAGGAAGTCTTCGACCCAATCGACTAATGCGCCGTTGGGCCCGTCCGTGACCGTTGGAAAACCGACGAGCGCTGCGAGGATGTCTTTGGTGGAGAGTTCCATGGTTTACCTCATTGCAGCCGCGAAACTGAATTCGCTCGCATCGCTCAAATTTTCACGGACATGCTCGACGAAAGCGGCGACCGTGCGGGAGGTTTCCGCTCCCCGGCTCGTCAGAATGCCCATCTTGAGCAACCGAGGTCCGCCCGAGATCGGCACGAAACGCAGCGTGCCACCGTCAGGAGCTTGGTCCGTGATCGGCCGGATATTGGCGATGGAATAACCGAAGTTATTCGCCACCAGTGAGCGCATCACCGCGATATCACGCGTCCGCTCCACTACGCGCGGGCGCTGTCCCGTGGCACCGAAGAGCGACAGGAAATAGTCGGTGCTCACCGGTAGATCGAGTAGGATCATCGGCAGGTCGACAAGCTCCGAGGGTGCCACCTCGCGCAACCCGGCCAGAGGATGATCCTGCGCGAAATGGGCAACGGGCGGCAGGTCGATCAATGGCTGGAAATCGAGATCGGGGGGAATGTCGAGATCGTAGGTTATCGCCACATCCAACCTGGCATCCCGCAGCTGCTCAAAAATCTCAGATTGATCGCGTTCGAACTGGTGGAAGACGACCTCGGGATAGGTGTCGATGAAACTGCGGCGCAGTTTCGGTAGCACGATCTGCGCGAAGGTGATCAGACAGCCTACATGCAGGTCGCCTCGCACTGTGCCGGCCAAGTCGCTCGCCAGATCGCCGAGCGCCTCCGCCCGTGCGACGGCCTCCCGCGCCCCCTCTAGGAACCGACGCCCCACTTGCGATACGGTCAGGCCATGGGCATGACGCCGATTGAAGAGCATCAAGCCGACCTCTGCCTCGAGCTGGCCAATGGCAGCGGAAATCGTGGGCGAAGAGACGTTCAGCTTCTGGGCCGCGAGCGTAATGGAACCACAATCGCAGACAGCGATAAAGTATTCGAGCTGGCGGAGCGTGATCCGCAACGGCATCAGTCGTCGCCCGGAACGCCATAGGACGGTGCTGCGCCTGGGTTCAACGCGCGGGTCACGTAATCGTCGGCCTGCGGACGGTAGCGCGCCCAAAGATCGGACAACGCGGTGATCGGACAGCCCTCGTCGAGCCAGTCGACCCGCAGATCGGCATAGGGCCAGCTTTGCCGGTCCACGATCAACAGCCCCGCGGAATGCACTGGCCCGGCTTCGCCGCCGGCTTTGAGACCCGCCTTCATCGCCGCGATCAGGCGATCCCCGAAAGGACCGTCCGCCGCTTCGAAGGCCGCCACCATCTTCGCCGGGATACCATTCTCCGCCAGCATGTTGCCGCCTGCGGCGCAGTCGCGGCCCTCGGCGGAGGCCCATATCCCGAGGGCCTTCGGACCCGAATGAACCGATGTCGCGCCGCGCGCGTCAATTGCGAGAAGCTGGCGATAATCGGGATGATCGTCGCCGTCGCGTGCCGCGGCCACGGCATCCGCTGCGCCCTCGCCCGCTGCCATCCGGTCCAGCATGATTTTCCCCAGCTCGGGATTGGTCACGTTTTGCGACGAGACCGCGCCGACGTCGGCCCGCGCCCGCGCGCAGCGCGCTGCGACCGCCGGTGAAGACGAGGATATTGCAACGCCGAGCTGGCCGCTTTGCGCACATCTGGCTACTATAGAAAAGGTCATGCGTGCTCCGTTTCGCTGCAGAAATCGGGTCAGTCGGGGATTACGGCTGTTGCGTCAATCTCCACCAGCCATTCGGGTCGCGCAAGAGCGACCACTACGAGACCAGTGCAAACAGGATGCACACCGCGGATGTATTCGCCCATTGTCCGGTAGACGGCCTCGCGGTGGCGCACGTCGGTAAGGTAGACGACAAGTTTGGTCAGATGCGCCATCTCGCCTCCTGCCTCTTCGATGAGCTGGCGGATGTTCTGCATGACCTTGTGGGTCTGCTCGACCGGGTCGTGGCTATCGATATTCTTCGCGGTGTCGAGGTCTTGCGGACACTGCCCTCGTAGGAAGATCATCTGCCCACGCGCCACGACGGCCTGCGCGAGATCATTGTCGAGGTTCTGTTCGGGGTAAGTGTCCTTCGTGTTGAAGGCGCGAATTCGGGTATGAGCCATGATGTTTCCCTGTTCGGATCAAGCGGGGCGGGAAGCGGCGCGGGCCGCTGCGGGATCGGGACGATAAGCACGGTAGCTGGCCTGGATCTCGATGTGATCTGCGAGGTATTTCGCATCCTGCCAGACGCCCCAGATGAAGCTGGATCCGCGCCCCGAAAGCCATGGCAGGCCGAGAAAATACACCCCCGGTGCGCGCGACACGCCGCGCTGATGCGCGGGCTGGCCAGCCTCGTCAAAGGCATCGACCGCCATCCAGCCGTAATCGTTAGCGAAACCGGTCGCCCAAATGATAGTGGAAATGCCAGCCGCGCGAATGTCGAGCGTCTGCAGCGGATCGGTCACGCAGTCCGGCATCGCGGCAAGCGCCCGGGCCGATGGCTCGGGAGGCAGGTCGAGTCCGTTGCGCGTCACATAGGCGTCTGCCTCGTCGAGAAGCGCGAGGTAGTTCTCGTCTCCACGGCGGATGTTGCGTTCGAGGTCCGCGGCGAAGGAAAGCACGCCATTGGCACAAGTCTCGGTGCGTCCGAGAAGGATAATACCTTTTTGGGCAAGCCTGCGGAAATCGACCGTTTGCCCCCCGTTTGCTCCGCTGACCGCGATGGTGACATGCTCGGCGCCCGGAGCGCTCGCCTGCCGGTCCCACTTCCCGAGCACGCCCAGCCACCAGACGAAGTCGCGGCCACGATAGCTGCGCGGCGGCCGGTCATGCGGTCCCACCGAAAGGAAGACGCGTCGCCCTGCCCGCATCAACTCATCCGCGATCTGCGCTCCGGAAGATCCTGCTCCAACAACGAGCACCGCCCCCTTCGGCAGCGCATCCGGATTTCGGTAATCGCTGGAATGTATCTGGTTAAGCCAATCGGCTTCTGGGACAATCGGAGGGATCACTGGTGTCTGGAAGGCACCGGTCGCAACGACGACGGTTTGCGCCTCGATCGCTCCTTCCGACGTGTCCGCGCGATACCCCGGGCGCCCGTCCAGCGGCGCGAGCGCCGTCACCTCGACGCCGCTCCGTATCTGACCCGCAAAGCGTTCAGCATAGGCCTCGAAATAAGCGGCCACATCCTCTTTTCCGACGAATGCGTCAGGAGAGTGGCCCTCGAATTCCATATTCGGAAAGCGATCATGCCAGGCCGGTCCGTTCGCGACGAGCGAGTCCCAACGGCGCGTGCGCCAGGACTCGGCGATGCGCGCTCGCTCGAGGACGATATGTGCGATCCGCCGGCGCGTCAGGTGCTCACTCATGGCGATCCCGGCCTGCCCCGCACCAATGACGAGCGTATTGGTGTTTTCAATCTTCATCAGCGCAGTCCCCAACGGTTTGTTTCGTTGCCCGAAAGTGGCACGAGGGCCTCGTCCCTTCTCGGTATAACCGGGACAGGTTAACTAAAATAACGATTTTCGATAGCATTGATTAGGACTGACCTAAGTCATTCCACTATTCTCCCTGGAGCATTGGTGATCAGTGAGAGCATCGGACAAACAGAGCAGCCAATGATGGTCTTCATCGTCGAAGTTGTCTGTGGTCAGGTGACCTTGGTCATCACTCGAACTTTCAATCTCGCGCACAGTCCTAGATCCATGTAAAACTAACGTTCCATTTCCAACGACAATTTCAGAAACATAGTTTGACACTCCCTGCCCTCCCTCTACGCGCCCGCCGCCGCGCACTCGGCCACACTCAGGCAGCTGTCGCCTCAGCAGCGGGCATCAGCATCCCGGCCTTGCGCAATCTAGAGACCGGCCGCGGCGCGATTGGCTCGCTTGCGCGGGTGTTGCCGGTTCTCGAACTGCGCTGGTCTTGGGTGGACGGTGCAGCTGTCGGCCCGGCGCTGGCGGAGCGGCGGCGCGCCGCCGGTCTGAGCCAGAGCGCGCTGGCTATCCGGGTCGGGTGCTCGCGGCCGACCATCCATGTGCTAGAACGCGATCTGACGGGGCGGATCGAGACGTTTCTACGGGTCTTAGGCGTGCTGGGCCTTCGAACAGCGGTCAGAGAGCTACCGCGTGCCAGCAAGCCCGGGCTCGTGCCAATGCGGAACGCACCGGAGCGGGATCGCGTGATGACGCCCCCTGCCCTCGCCGCCACGATCATCGCGCATTTCGCCGATCGGATCTCGGGACATATGCTCGATCCGGCGCGGGGTTCGGGGGCATTCTACGATCAACTGCCCGAGCATCTCGACCGCTCCTGGTGCGAGGTGGAAGACGGGCGTGACTTCCTCGACTGGGAGACAGCGGTCGACTGGATCATCACCAACCCGCCCTGGTCGAAGATTCGAGCGTTTACGCAGCACGCGATGATGGTGGCCGATCATATCGTCTGGCTGGTGCCGATCGTGAACATCACGACCAAGGCACGGCTGCGGGATCTTCGGGACCATGGCTTCGGGATCGCGGAGCTGGTGCTGATCGACACGCCACGCGATTGGCCGCAGAGCGGGTTCCAGCTGGTCGCGGCCTATCTGAAGCGTGGCCACGCGGGTGACTGGCGGATCTCGCGGCTGGATGCGTTGGCTCAGGACTGAGCGATCAACGCGCCGCTGTCACCGGCGCGGCCTTGGCAAAGATTGCGTGAGATCGGAGATCGGTCCAGACTGCGGCTCAACGAACCTGCCACAGACCGCGCCGCAGTCCACAGGCGACACCGCGCCCACCGAGAGAGGTCACCCCCATGACTGAGACCGCCGCAGATCAGAGGGCAGCTGTCGGGCTCAAGGCCTATGGTCGCATCATCGCGCAATGGGGGCTGTCCGCGCCGGAGGCCGCCGCGCTCGTCGGGCTGAACGAGGCTGACTTGGGCCGGGCGCGCGATCCTGATGAGACCATTAGCCTCACCGAAGATCAGGTGCTGCGGCTCTCGGCGGTTCTCGGGATCTACAAGGCGCTCGGCACCTATTTCGAGGATCCGATGGCGCGCCTCTGGATGACGCGGGCCAATGCCGGGCCGCTCTTCGCAGGCGCGCGGCCGGTCGATGTCGCGATCGAAGGCGGATTGCCAGCCTTGCTCGAGATCCGGCGCGCGAGCGAGGGCGTCGCGATGGGGCTCTGACCGCCGCCGCTCTCGAACCACCCCGCCCCGCATAGGTCCAGCACACCGATCCCATCCCAGCACATCGCCTTGTCTGCGGCGCGCGCCCGGGGCGGGCCGTTTGCATCTCGTCGCGCGCTGGTGCGACGCTTTGGCAAGGATGGCGTGCCATCCGCGCAGTTGGGTCGAGATCCCGCGCCAGCGGATTTCGACCCGACGGAGCGCCTCCCCGGCGTAAGGGGCAGACGATGGTAGCTTTAGCTACCTACAGTCTGTCGCTGTATCTAGCCCACACCGGGGCCGTTTTCGAAATAGAATTTCGCAAACGTTATCAGCATCCTAGGTTATCCCCACCTTCGCTTCAAGAGGACCGGATTCCGTTTCGGATTTTCGCTGGGCCTGTATAAATGAGCAGCCATGATCGCAATTGAAGAGGTGCGCCGTGGCCTACCAGTTCGTCCATATTCAGACTTACAGCCTCAAGCCGACCTTGGTTCAGAGAACGAAGGATCACTACAACGACCTCAATCAGGTCTTCGGCGAGGCGCTGCGAGACCAGCGATATTCCAAGCACATCGCGACGCCCCGCCCGCCTCAGATCCTGACTGGCTTCGGCTTGATCGCCCCGGCTGAGCTGCGTCGTCTCCATGATGCGCATCGGACCGAGATCCGGGAAACCGTGCGCAAGAAAGGCGGTGGCAGCTACGAGCGGGGGCTGAAGACGGACGCACCGACGCTCTACACGGAAATCCATTCCCACCCGATCACCTCAGCTGAGTATCTTGGCGGCTCGGAAGAGATCATCGCCGAGATCGAGACATGGGCCGATCGCCTGCTGAGGGATTTCCGGGCAAGAATGCCTGAAGACCTCTCCGCCTCGGCGGTGATGCATCTCGACGAGAAATATGTCCATATCCACGTCCTCGCCGTCAATTTGACAGATCCGAAACTCAGCGCGAACAAGCTGCATGTGGGCAAGGTCGCAGCCGCAGCATTGCGCACCGCCCATGGTCCTGCTGAGGCACTCACCTCCCTGCCCCGTCCGGAGCCTCTTTCGCGACCGTTGAAACCCAAGCGCCCGAAGCCGTCGAAGAACCGTGTGACGCAGGCCCGGCGCATGAGCCTCTATGAGGAGCAGATCGCTGCGTGGCAGGAGCGCTGCGCCGAGATCGAGCGGCAAAACTCCGAGGCTCTCGCGACTTGGACCTTCGAGAATGACCGTCACATGCACAAGGCGCGCAAAAACAAAACTGAGAAGAACTCTGAAAAGGCGGCCTATGAGGCCGCGATGGCGTCCTTTCAGGACGACTATTACGAGGCCGTCGGCAAACTCTGTGGCCTGCTGCGCCACGGCCCCCGGAACGCGCGGCTCTCTACGGTGCAATATGCGGAGCGCAAGGCGCATGCACGCCATATTGCGAAGGTTGAAGCCGCACAGCGGGAATTGGATCTTTCGAACAAGACAAAAGCGGAAAGGTTGGAGAAAGAGGAAAAGGCGTTGGGCAAACAGGTCGATACTTTGAAGGAGAGGTTGCAGCGGATCGAAACGGAGAACGAAAAGCTCGTGCGGCGAAAACAGAAGGTCGACGCGCAAGAAGACGAGATTGCCGAGCGGGAGAACGCCGCAGAGCTTCGCGAGCAGGTCGCGACGCGGAAGCTTCAGGAGTCGGAGGCCGGTCTCAAGACGATGCGCGACATGCTGGACATGGTCGAGGATGGGCGGTTTCTGGAGATGAATGAACCGGATCAGTTCCTCCATCGGGCCCCGAAGTTTCTGCAACAGATCGCAGCGACAGAGCCTGACGAACGCAGCACTGTCCAGAAGATGGTCATCCGCTTCGCAGGCCTGTTGCAACGCGTCGTCACGGCGATGGGCGGCGGCCCGGAAAAGGTGCCACCCGAGATCAACAGGGGGCCGGAGCTGTGAGCCCTACCCGGCTCGCCTACCACGGAGCGTTTGGGTGAAATCTGCACCCGCCTCGCACCTTTGGTCACGACCTGCCGCGCTCACCAGACCACCGCTTGAAGCGTGCTGGCGGCCGGTCTCAGCCGAAAGTGACCGAAACCTCAGTCGACACGCATAGGCGGGCGCGTTGAGGTCGAGAGGACAGAACGATCCTGAACAAGCGGTAGAAGAGAAGACGCCAATGCCTGTAATCGAAGCTGCGCTCGATACAGCTTCTGCTGCACGCGCCACCGCCCTTTCGCATTACTTCGGCAAGTAGCCGTTCTCTTTGAGATAGTCCGTCAAAAGCTTCTCAATCAACGATGTGAGCGACCGTTGATCATCCATTGCAGCGCGATCCGCCGCATCCTTCAAGGTCGGAGTGATCCGGAGATTAACTTGCTTGGTCTTCGGCTCTCGCGACATTTTTGTATATACATCCTCTTTACGTCCCAGAATTCGGTGTATATACAAATGCTATACGCCGAAACCGGCCCTCGCCAATGGTTGCAACATCGACGAGGACCGCCAATCCCTGATCTTTCGTGGAGACCAGACAATGACTACTCAAGCCAATACCACTCTCAACGGTAACGTCAAAGCGCCTGAGCGCCACCCGCCTCTGAAGACCGAGCTGTTCGACGAGAACGCTTCGTTCATCGTCTCGCGCGCCTGAGCGCCCTTCCCGTCCATCACTGCCCAGAATGACCGACCTGCGCCATCTCTTAGACGCAGCGCGTGTCTCTATGCGCTTACTTCAGAGGCAACCATGACTCACAACGTTTCTACCCCCACCCCGCAGTCGCCCTTTGTCATTCCTCCCGGGAACCACCCCCCTCTTTATATTCCGCGTCGTTCGCGGTCCGCGCCAGCGGAGGAGTGGCACGAGGTATCCGGCGAAATCCATGACGCGTGGATCGAGATCGCGATGGACAAGGGCTTTCGCATCGACCGCCGGGTGCGCGATCGCTACCACGTCGTCCTCGAATGTGAGGAATGCGGAGCGCACGTTGCACAGAAGCTCTTCACCCTGCGCACCGCAAGTGTCGCCTGCACAGCGTGTGAGGATGCTCGGCGACGCGAAGCAGCGAGGTTGGCCGGTCTTAATTTCCTCGGCTACGACATCGCCGACGCCAGTTACGGTTTCTATGAGGCAAGCTGTGGCCACACCTTGCGCCGACAGTTCGAGCTCGTCGGACGGGCTGCTCGAGGCGAAGTGGAAGCGCGCTGCGAGATTTGCCACCTCGCGCGCGAAGAAGACGAAGCGATCGAGAGAGGTTGGGAGCGGCTCGGCGCGGATCTTGCGAATGACCCGAATTACCGCATGTATCGGCACGAATGCGGCCATGAACAACGGGTTGCACGCGCCAACATGCAGAGTGGACATGTCGATTGTGGTGCCTGCGGCGCATCCTGGTCTGCGCGATCTTCCGTCATTTATCTCCTCGATATCCGACACGGCGAGGATCATGTGTTGAAGTTGGGCTACAGCAATGACCCCGAGCGCCGCCACCGCTATCAGCTCGGCATTCCCAAAGATGCTTCGGTGACGATCCTGCGACAGGTCGAAATGAAATCGGGAAGCGTTGCCTGCTCCGCAGAGAAGACAATGCACGGCACCCTTACGCGTCACCTCACCGAAGCGGTCGTGCCGCAAACGGAGTTCGGGCATCTCCTGAATACGACTGGCGAAGTATATCGTCCCTGGGCCCGCCCCGAGATTGAGAGTCTTCTCGATGCAGTCGTGCTCGCGCAGGCCAGCGGCGGGGTTAAGGTCTAAGAACCTCTCGCTAGCTTTCTTCCCTTTCCCACCCCGGCTCTTGCCGGGGTGCATCTCCTCTCTGCCTGGAGCTGCCTTATGAAAAGAACCAAAATCACCCCCGCGCCGCCTTGGGCACCCTTCGCCGAACACGTCATCGCCCGGCTTCGGTTGCGCCATGCGCTGATCTTAGACAGCGCATGCGGAAATCCTGGAGAATGGGAGTCCAGTTTCGCGGAGGACACCAATGGGCCCGCGCCCGTTGAGGATTGGGAGACCGTGGGGAACTCTACTGGAGAAAACTCATCATGTCGCTCACCAGCCTCCGACCGCGTGGCGCCGAACAGGGGCGCCACCGGCGAAGGTGACAAAAAAATGGGACCCAGCGACGAACCTGACGAAGACCCGGCCGACATCGCGATCCCGACGAACGAACTCTTGATCGCCCTGCAACTTGCGGCCGCATTCGGGAACGAGACCGAGTTCCGCGAGCAACTCGCTCAAGGAGCGATCACCGTTCTCCACGGGCTCCACACGGATGACATCAAATTCCTGACGTCCGTCATTGAAGACGCGATGTTGCCACCGGGTTGGGCACTCGAAAGAGTCGTTCGCGGCTCGCCGCACCAAACGCTTCTCTTCGCGGAAAGCGGTGTTGGGGCCGCACTCCTCCCGGAGCGGCTCGCGCTTCGTGCCCCGCTCTTCATTGCCCATATCGCCTCCCGCGATTTGCCCAATGCCTACCTGCGTCCGCCCTGCAAACAGGTCACGTTCCTACCGCCTGACGCGGATGTTTTGATGTTTCTGCTGCGTGCGAGCCGCGGGGACATGGAAGCGATCGACGAAGAGGCAATTCGCGCCACTCTGCCCTCGCCCGAAGCGATGGCCAAATTCAGTCGCGAGCAGTGGTTGATTGCACTACGTGCACCGACAGCCCACGCGGTCGCTGAGCGGTTCGCAGGCTTCACCGAGAACCGCGCAGGAAAGTCTTTCTCGGGAAGGGTCCTACCTGATCTTGAGGCCATGGCAAAACGCACTCCGGTTCACGCGGAAGCGTGGCGGATGGTGCGAGATCTCGCTGCCTGGAAGGCAGGAGAGGTCGACTGGTCGGAACTTACACGCTCGCTTCTCCTTCATGGCGCACCCGGGACCGGCAAGACTTGGATTGCCCAAGCGATGGGCAAAAGCGCCGGCGTCGCCTTGGTGCAGACCAGTTTCGCGGAATGGCAAGCCGAAGGACACCTCGGTCACATGCTGGCCGCTATGCGGAAAAGTTTTGCCGAGGCGCGCGCGGCGGCGCCTTGCGTCATGTTCATCGACGAGATCGACGCCGTGGGCAGTCGCGAAGATCGTGATCCGCGCAATAGAAACTATCGCGACCAGGTCATCAACGCATTCCTTGAAGAAGTCGATGCGCTCTCCCGCGAACCAGGCGTCCTGCTTGTCGGTGCCTGCAACTACCCTACCCGCATTGATCCAGCGATCTTGCGACCGGGACGCTTCGACGTGTCGCTCGAAGTGCCGCTACCTGATCGTCACTTCCTGGAAGCCATGCTGCGTGACGCGCTGGCTGGAACGTTAACCGACGCGGATTTCGCAGAACTCTCGCGCGTCGCCATCGGACACACGCCTGCCTCGCTCGACGCTGCGATCCGGGCGGCAAAATCCGAAGCTAGGCACAGTGGCCGAATGCTCGATGCACCGATGCTGCGGACGTTTCTGGGGCATGGCGAAGAGACATCAGGAGACCTGAAGCGTATCGCCATGCACGAAGCTGGGCACGCTGTCGTCGCCGATCTTCTTCGTCCCGGCTCAGTTCGCAGGGTCCAAGTTTCGCCACTTCATGGCTTTATCGAGCGTGCGCCCGCCCCCGTTTCGATGCTGCTTGCTGACATCGAAGACCAAGTCGTAGCACTCCTTGCCGGCCGAGCCGCAGAGCACGTCCTTCTCGGCACAGTGTCGAACGGATCCGGAGGTGGGGATCGATCTGACCTCGCGCTTGCAACCGAACTCTGCATGGCTATCGAGCATAGATACGGAATGGGAAGCGACGGCTTACTGTGGAGCCCTGAAGACGTTCTCACCGTTGGGAGCCCGCGCGCGCTTCGTTCGCACGTCCGAAAACGGCTGGACACCGCATGGCAGCGCGCATGCGACTTGGTCCGTGAGAATACCCTAGCGGTGGAGCGGGTAGGAAATGCGCTTATCGGCGAACGCGAGCTTTGCGGCGAAACCCTTCACGAGCTCACTACTGAAGCAAGCGAGCCAGACGGATCAGAGCGCAAACGGGCTCAGCCTGTTGTTGAATAGTCAGCGATCACCCAGAATGGGAGAGGTTGCCTAACAAGGCCGAGGCCGGGTGGGACCCGTCCTATTTTTTGACCGGTTCGGCCCGTTGCTGCCGTTGCTGAATGCTTCAGCGAATGTCCGTTATTAGCCCGCATCTCCAGCGGCGCCGCGGCTCGAAAAGTGCAGATGTAGGGGCTCGTAGGTCGTATCGTGCCCAAAGGACCGGCTGTTTCCGTGTTCCTCGTTCGTTTCAGGGCGCGCTCCGCTTGCGCCGGTCGGACAATGTGTTCGCCCGTCGCGCTGAGACGATCGAAAGGGCCCGCGGAGGCGGAAAAGTAGAAAATTTGAAGCAAGATTGCATTGGATAGAGGCGACGGCCACTAAGGTTTTCCCTGAGCCTTCAAGAGCAAGGATCGTCGATCAGCCGCGAGGGCTTGGCGAAAGCGCGAAGACTTTGCGCATCGGTGATCGTCACACCGCTCCCTTCGATTTCGACGCCGTAAGGCCTCAATTGACGGATTGCGCGGCTCAGGTTCTCCGGTGTCATCCCGAGGTAGGATGCCAAGCGCCGTTTCTCGATCCCGAGCTCGAATTCATCCGCCTTGTCTTCGTTTGCGTGGCGATGAAGAAGGTAGTTGGCCAAACGCTCGAGAGACGTGCGGAGTTTGAGGTTCTTGGTGGTCCGCACGATCCCGCGATATCCGTGCGCCAGTTCCGTGACTACATTGCGCGCGAATGTCGGGTCGGCGTCGAAGATCGCGCGCACGTCCTCCGACGGCACCAAAATGACACGCGATTTCTCGAGCGTGCGCGCGGACATCAGGTAGGGCGCCGCTTTGACGGTCGCCGCGACGATGAAGGTCGAGACAGGCTGCAAGGTCGCCATTGTCGTCTCGCGCCCGTTCCATGTCGCGAACAGTTCCACCGATCCGCCGGTGACGACGTGAAGGAAATCGCTCGTTTCGCCCTCGGTGAACAGCTCGATCTGCGGAGGGAAATTCTGCACATAGGCCCCGCGGATCAATGCGGAAAAGTTCTCGTCATCCATTCCGGAGAAGAGTTGGAGGTTGCGAATCTCGCTGGCTTCGTCGTCGCTCAAACGGATGGCCATGTTTCACCTCTCATCGTGCCTGACATATTTAGCTTGATAAATATCAGGCCGTCGATTGTCACCTGTCCGCGATCGTATTGATATGCGTTTTTTGCAGGCATGATGCTTGCCGCCCGCTGATTTATTTTGACCCTTCATGCTTAACGGTTTGATTTCGATCAACCAGTTCCAGTCTCCCTCCCTGTTGATCTGTCCGCAACCGGACCGGCGGTTCACGTCGGCCAAACTTCGGAGAGAGACAATGCATACACTCGAAGGAGTCACGCGCTCGGACCAATATCGGGCACTGGGGCTCAGCACATTCGCCTTCACCGTCTGCTTCGCGGTCTGGACGATCTTCTCGATCATCGGCGTGAAGATCAAACAAGAGCTCGGGTTGTCCGATACCCAATTCGGGCTGCTGGTCGCGACGCCGGTTCTGACCGGGTCAATCAGCCGTATCTTCCTTGGCGTCTGGACCGAGCAGTTCGGCGGCCGGATCATGTTTCCGCTGCAGATGCTCATCACCGCTGTCGCCGTCTGGCTGCTGGCCACGGTTCACAGCTACGAGGTATTCCTTATCGCGGCGCTCGGGCTCGGCCTCGCTGGCGGGTCCTTCATCGTGGGCGTCGCCTACACGTCTCGCTGGTTCGAGAAAGAGCGTCAGGGCACTGCCTTGGGCATCTTCGGTGCGGGAAACGTCGGGGCCGCGGTGACGAACTTCGCCGCGCCGTTCCTCGTCGTCGCGCTCGGTTGGGAGGGTACCGCGAAAGTCTACGCTCTGGTTCTCGCCGCGACGGCGGTGGTTTTCTACCTGACCTCGAAGACCGACCCAGTGCAGCAGGAACGCAAGAAGACCGGGGCCAAGCCGGTGTCGGCAGGCGACCAACTCGCGCCCCTCAAGAATATCCAGGTCTGGCGCTTCGCAATCTACTATTTCTTCGTATTCGGCGGCTTTGTCGCGCTCGCCTCGTTCCTGCCGCGCTATTACGTCGGCGCTTACGGGCTGCCGCTCACGACGGCCGGCGTCTTCGCTGGCTTCTACTCCCTGCCCGGGTCCGTGTTCCGCGCCCTCGGCGGTTGGATGTCGGATAAATGGGGCGCACGCTTCGTGATGTATCTGACCTTCCTCGTCTCGCTCGTGCTGCTGTTCGTGATGAGCTACCCCGAGACCAGCTACACGGTCGTGGGCATCCACAGCCCGATCTCGTTCACCTTCGGTCTCAACGCGACGATGTTCATGGTCATGACCGTGATCCTCGGCTTCGTGATGAGCCTCGGGAAAGCGGCGGTCTACAAGCACATCCCGGTTTACTATCCGCATCATGTGGGAGCCGTCGGCGGTCTCGTCGGCATGATCGGGGGACTGGGCGGTTTCTTCCTGCCCATCAGCTTCGGCTTCCTCCTCGATCGGACAGGTGTCTGGACGGCGCCCTTCATGCTTCTCTTCGTGCTGGTCCTCGTCTCGGTGATCTGGATGCACGTCGCCATTCGCCGCATGGAACACGCCCGGCACCCCGGCCTCAAAGGAGAGAAGTATCTCTCCGACGTGCCCGACGAGCCGTTCGCGAAGTCGATGCCCTGATGCTCGTGACGGGCTGTCCATCGGGTAGCCCGTCTCTCCCCTCGCACATTTCTCAAGGAGCCACTCCAATGGCCACGACAATAGCAACTTCCGGTCAGAGCGGACACGTGCTGACCGACTGGCGTCCCGAGGATCCGGAGTTCTGGAAAACCCGCGGGCACGCAATCGCCACCCGCAACCTGTGGATCTCGATTCCTGCCCTTCTCCTCGCCTTCTCGGTCTGGATGGTGTGGTCCGTCGTCGTCGCCAAGCTTCCCGCGATCGGCTTCGACTACTCGACCGGACAGCTGTTCTGGCTGGCGGCACTGCCCGGGCTGTCGGGCGCGACCCTGCGCATTTTCTACAGTTTCATGATCCCGATCTTCGGCGGACGCAAATGGACGGCGTTCTCGACCGCGACGCTGCTGCTGCCCGCGCTCGGTATCGGGTTCGCGGTGCAGAATCCCGAGACTCCCTATGTCGTCTTCCTGCTGCTCGCGCTGCTCTGCGGTTTCGGTGGCGGAAACTTCGCCTCCTCGATGGCCAATATCGCATATTTCTACCCCAAGAAGACCAAGGGGAACGCGCTGGCTCTCAATGCGGGCCTCGGCAATGCGGGTGTCTCGGTGATGCAGTTCGTCGTGCCGATCGTGATCACCACGGGCGTCTTCGGCTCCCTCGGCGGCGCGCCGCAGCAATTGTCGGCAGGGGGTGAGCTCTTCCTGCAGAACGCCGGCTTCGTATGGGTGCCCTTCATCGTTCTTTCGGCGATCGCGGCATGGTTCGGAATGAATGACATCGCATCGGCCAGCGCTTCGTTCAAACAGCAATCGGTGATCTTCTCGCGCTTCCACAACTGGGTGATGTGCGTCCTCTATACTGGCACGTTCGGAAGTTTCATCGGCTATTCCGCGGGCTTCCCGCTGCTCATGAAGACGCAGTTTCCCGAAGTGGACGTGCTGCAATTCGCCTTCCTCGGGCCGCTCGTGGGTGCGCTGAGCCGGGCCGGCACGGGTTGGATTTCCGACAAGTTCGGTGGCGGTCGGGTGACCTTCTGGACCTTCGTCGGCATGATCGTCGCCGTCTGGGGCGTGCTGCAGTTCCTGCCCTCGGCCGGTGACGCCGGTAGCTTCTGGGGCTTCTTCGCCTGCTTCATGGCGCTGTTCTTCCTGACCGGCGTGGGCAATGCCTCGACCTTCCAGATGATCCCCTCGATCATGCGTCAGGAAGTGCCGCGTCTGAACCCGCATCTCGACGCGGCCGCCACGCTCAAGCAATCGGAGCTGGAGAGCTCGGCGATCATCGCCTTCACCTCGGCGATCGCGGCCTACGGCGCCTTCTTCATCCCGAAATTCTACGGCACGTCGATCAGCCTGACCGGCGCTCCCAACGCAGCTCTGTGGGGCTTCATGATCTTCTACGCAATCTGCGTGGTGGTGACCTGGTTCTTCTACAGCCGCAAGGGCGCCTCCGTTCCCTGCTGACACGACCGGCGCGCGCCGTGTCGTCCCGCGGCGCGCGCTTCAAACCCATTTCCGCAAGGAGACGCGACATGAGCCACTTGCTCGACAGACTTAATTTCCTGCAATCCAAGGAGTTGGAGCAGTTCTCCGACGGCCACGGGCAGGTGACCCGCGAAGACCGTAAATGGGAAGAGACCTATCGGTCCCGCTGGCGTCACGACAAGATCGTCCGCTCGACCCACGGTGTGAACTGCACCGGGTCTTGCAGCTGGAAGATCTACGTGAAGTCGGGGATCGTGACATGGGAGACCCAGCAGACCGATTACCCGCGCACGCGTCCCGGATTGCCCAACCACGAACCGCGCGGCTGTGCCCGCGGCGCCTCCTATAGCTGGTATCTCTATTCCGCCGCGCGGATGAAGCACCCGATGGTGCGCGGCAAGCTGCTGAAAATGTGGCGCGAGATGCGCAAGACGAAGTCGCCGATCGAAGCCTGGAGTTCGATCCAGAGCGACCCCGTGCTGCGCGCCGAATACACCAAGGCGCGCGGCAAGGGCGGTTTCGTCCGCGCAAGCTGGGACGAGGCCACCGAGATCGCGGCGACCGCCAATGCCTATACCGCGAAGACCTATGGCCCCGACCGCGTCTTCGGCTTCTCGCCGATCCCCGCTATGTCGATGGTCAGTTACGCCGCCGGCGCGCGCTACCTCTCGCTGCTGGGGGGCACCTGCCTGTCCTTCTACGACTGGTACTGCGACCTTCCGCCTGCCTCGCCGCAGACCTGGGGCGAGCAGACCGACGTGCCGGAGTCGGCCGACTGGTACAACGCGGGCTTCCTGCTGATCTGGGGCTCTAACGTGCCGCAGACCCGCACGCCGGACGCGCATTTCTACACCGAGGCCCGCTATCGCGGCACCAAATCCGCCGTGATCTGCCCCGACTACTCGGAAGCCTCCAAGTTTGGTGACATCTGGCTCAACCCGAAGCAGGGCACGGACAGTGCGCTCGCCATGGCGATGGGGCACGTGATCCTGCGCGAATATCACCTCGACCGGCAGGCCGAGTATTTCGAGGATTACGCGCGGCGCTATTCGGACATGCCGATGCTGGTGGTGCTCGACGAGCAGGACGGCCGCCACGTCCCCGGCAAGCTGCTGCGTGCGTCCGATCTCGACGGCGCGTTGGGCGAGGCGAATAATCCCGACTGGAAAACTGTCGCCCATGACGAAACCTCCGGCAATCTGGTCGTGCCCAACGGATCGATCGGTTTCCGCTGGGGCGAAGAGGGCAAATGGAACCTCGAGGACCGCGCCGGTGCGTGCGAAACGCGTCTGCGCCTGAGCCAGGTGATGGAAGAGGACCACGATGAGGTGGTCGGGGTCGATTTCCCTTATTTCGGCGGCGCGGCCACCGAGAATTTCGTCAAGTGCCAGCATCCCGAGGTGCTCACTCGCAACGTGCCGGTGAAGAAGGTCACGCTCGCCAATGGCCGCGAGGCCATGGTCGCCACCGTGTTCGACCTGCTCTGTGCCAATTACGGTCTCGACCGGGGGCTGGGCGGCGACTGGGTGAGCCACGATTTCGCCGATGACCTGCCTTACACCCCCGCCTGGGCGGAGAAGATCACCGGCGTGTCGGCCGACAAGATCATCGCCGTGGCCCGCGAGTTCGCGACCAATGCCGAGAAGACGCATGGCAAGTCCATGGTGATCCTCGGGGCCGGTCTGAACCACTGGTACCACATGGACATGAACTACCGCGGCATCATCAACCTGCTGGTGATGTGCGGCTGTGTCGGTCAGGAAGGTGGTGGCTGGAGCCACTACGTGGGGCAGGAGAAGCTGCGTCCGCAGACCGGCTGGCTGCCGCTGGCCTTCGGCCTCGATTGGTCGCGCCCGCCGCGGCAGATGAACGGCACGTCGGCCTTCTACGCCCATACCGACCAGTGGCGCTACGAGACACTGGGTGTGCGCGAAATTCTCTCGCCGACGGCGCCCAAGGGCGACTGGGACGTGTCGCTGATCGACTACAACATTCGCGCGGAACGGATGGGCTGGCTGCCTTCGGCACCGCAGCTCAAGACCAACCCGCTCGAGGTCACGAAAGCCGCGAAAGCCGCCGGGATGGATCCGAAGGACTACGTAGCCGAGAAGCTCAAGTCGGGCGACTTGCAGATGTCTTGCGAGGACCCGGACGCGCCCGAGAACTGGATGCGCAACCTGTTCGTGTGGCGGTCGAACCTTCTCGGGAGCAGCGGCAAGGGGCATGAATACTTCATCAAGCACTTGCTGGGCACCGATAATGGCGTGATCGGCAAGGATCTCGGCGAAGAGGGCGGCTCGAAGCCCACCGAGGCCGTCTGGCGTGACGAAGCACCCGAAGGCAAGCTGGACCTGCTGGTCTGCATCGACTTCCGGATGTCGACGACGGCCGTCTACTCGGATGTCGTGCTGCCGACGGCGAGCTGGTACGAGAAGAACGACCTCAACACCTCCGATATGCACCCATTCATCCACCCGCTGCAGGCGGCCGTGGACCCGGCCTACGAGAGCAAGTCCGACTGGGAGATCTTCAAGGCGATCGCGAAGAAATTCCAGGAGGTGGCGCCGGAGGTTCTGGGTGTCGAGACCGACATCGTTCAGGCTCCGATCCTGCACGACACGGCGGGCGAACTTGCCCAGCCGGAGGTGCGAGACTGGAAGAAGGGCGAGTGCGACCTGATCCCGGGGAAGACTGCGCCGAACTACGTCACAGTCGAGCGCGACTACACCACGCTCTATGATCGGTTCGTTGCGGTGGGGCCGCTGCTCGACAAGCTCGGCAACGGCGGCAAGGGCATCGGCTGGAAGACTGAGCACGAGGTGGAGGCGCTGCGCAAGCTCAACGGTGTCTGGGAAGACGGTCCCGCCAAGGGTTGCGCGAAGATCGTGACGGATATCGATGCGGCCGAGGTGATCCTGATGCTCGCCCCCGAAACCAACGGCGAGGTGGCGGTGAAGGCGTGGGAAGCGCTCGAGAAGCCCACGGGCCGCGCGCACAAGCATCTCGCCGAGGGACAGGCGCACACCAAGATCCGCTTCCGCGACATCGCCGCGCAGCCGCGCAAGATCATCTCGTCGCCGACCTGGTCGGGCATCGAGAGCGAGGAGGTCTGTTACAATGCGGGCTACACCAACGTCCACGAACTGATCCCGTGGCGCACCCTGACGGGCCGCCAGCAGCTCTATCAGGATCACCTGTGGATGCGTGCCTTCGGAGAGGGCTTCGTGTCCTATCGCCCGCCGGTCGACCTCAAGACGGTGACGCAGGAGGTGGTCGCGGGCGACGAGAAGCATGTCGTGCTCAACTTCATCACGCCGCACCAAAAGTGGGGCATCCACTCCACTTATTCGGACAACCTGCTGATGCTCACGCTGAACCGCGGCGGGCCAGTGGTCTGGATCTCGGAGACCGACGCCAAGAAAGCCGGGATCGAGGATAACGACTGGATCGAGGCCTACAACGTGAACGGCGCCCTGACCGCCCGCGCGGTCGTCTCGCAGCGGATGAAGGAGGGCACGATCTTCATGTATCACGCCCAGGAGAAGATCGTGAACACGCCCGGCTCGCAGAAGACCGGCCTGCGCGGAGGCATCCATAACTCGGTGACCCGCGCGACGCTCAAGCCCACGCACATGATCGGTGGCTACGCCCAGCTTTCCTACGGGTTCAACTACTACGGCACCGTGGGTGCGAACCGCGACGAATTCGTCGTGGTCCGCAAGATGAAGAAGATCGACTGGCTCGATGAGCCCGCTACCCAGGAGGCAGCAGAATGAGAGTCCGCGCACAAATCGGCATGGTGCTGAACCTCGACAAATGCATCGGGTGTCACACCTGCTCCGTGACCTGCAAGAACGTCTGGACCAGCCGCGATGGCGTTGAATACGCCTGGTTCAACAATGTGGAAACGAAGCCCGGCACGGGCTACCCGACCGACTGGGAGAACCAGAAGCGCTGGAACGGCGGCTGGAAACGCACCTCATCGGGCAAGCTGATGCCGCGGCAGGGGTCGAAGTGGCGGATCGTGGCGAATATCTTCGCCAATCCCGACCTGCCCGAGATCGACGACTATTACGAGCCGTTCGATTTCGACTACGAGCACCTCGCCAACGCGCCCGAGATGAAGGCGTTTCCGACCGCACGCCCGCGCTCGAAGATCACCGGAGAGCGGATCGAGAAGATCGAAAAGGGCCCGAACTGGGAGGAAATCCTCGGCGGTGAATTCTCGAAACGCTCGAAGGACTACAACTTCGAGGGCGTCCAGAAGGAAATCTACGGGGAATACGAAAACACCTTCATGATGTACCTGCCGCGCCTGTGTGAGCATTGCCTCAACCCGGCCTGCGCGGCGTCCTGCCCCTCGGGCGCGATCTACAAGCGCGAGGAAGACGGCATCGTCCTGATCGATCAGGAAAAGTGCCGCGGCTGGCGGATGTGTGTTTCGGGCTGTCCCTACAAGAAGGTCTATTACAACTGGTCGACTGGGAAATCCGAGAAATGCACCCTGTGCTATCCGCGGATCGAAAGCGGCAACCCTACCGTGTGCTCGGAGACCTGCGTGGGCCGCATCCGGTATCTGGGCGTCATGCTCTATGATGCCGACAAGATCGAGAAGGCGGCGAACGCGCCGTCCGAGCAGCAGCTCTATGACGCGCAACTGGACGTTTTCCTCGACCCCAACGATCCGGCGGTGATCGAGGCCGCGCGTGCCGATGGCATTCCCGAGGACTGGATCAAGTCGGCGCAGCAAAGCCCGATCTGGAAGATGGCGATGGAGTGGAAGGTCGCCTTCCCGCTGCATCCCGAATACCGGACGCTACCGATGGTCTGGTATATTCCGCCGCTCTCGCCGATCCAGAACGCCGCCGAGGCTGGCTCGATCGGCATGGATGGCGCGATGCCGGACGTGAAGAGCCTGCGTATTCCGCTGCGCTATCTCGCCAACATGCTGACTGCTGGGGACGAGGCGCCCATCGCGACCGCGCTCGAGCGAATGCTGGCGATGCGGGCCTACATGCGTGCCAAGACCGTCGACGGCGTTCGCGACGAAGGCATCGCGGCGCGTGTCGGCCTCTCGGGGCGGGTGATCGAGGATATGTACAAGATCATGGCCCTTGCCGACTACGAGGATCGCTTCGTGATCCCGACCACGCATCGCGAACAGGTCGAGGATGCCTACGACCTGCGCGCGGGCACCGGGTTCACTGATTGCAACGGCTGCTCGACCGGCATCTCGAAGGGTTCGCTCTTCGGTGGGTCGAAACGTCCGCTCAAGATGCCGCAGGAGGTGCAGTGATGGCGCATCAACCCAATGACCGCACGCTCAAGGCCTTCTCGGTCCTGTTGAGCTATCCGACGATCGAGCTGCAGCGCGCGGCGCCGGAAATCGGGGGCGTTCTCGCCTCCGAAACCCGGTTGACCGCTGCGGCGCGGCGCGCGTTGCGGCCGCTCGTCGAGGAAATCGGCGAACGCGATATCTACGCGCTCGAAGAGACCTATGTGATGCTCTTCGACCGCTCGCGCAGCCTCTCGCTCAACCTCTTCGAGCATGTCCACGGAGAGAGTCGCGACCGGGGAGGCGCCATGGTCGATCTGCTCGAGACCTACCGCGCCGCCGGTTTCGAACCGGCGACGACCGAATTGCCCGACCACCTGCCGGTTCTTCTGGAGTTTCTGTCGACCCGACCGGCGCAGGAGGCGAGCGATATGCTGGCCGACGCAGCGCATATCCTCGCCGCGATCGGCGAACGGCTGGCCAAACGCGAAAGCGCCTATGCCGCGGTGTTCGAGGCCCTCGTGCAGATGTCCGGTGCAACGGCCGACAAAGACGCGGTGGCCGAGATCCTCGCGCGGCCCGATCCGTCCCCCACCGATCTCGAGGAGATCGACAAGATCTGGGAAGAAACCGAGGTGACCTTCGGTCCAGACCCGAATGCCGGCTGCCCGCAAGTGCGGGACATGCTCGCGCAAATGGACTCGCCCACACAGCACCGCGCCAAGACCGCGGCGGAATGACGGAGGCACAGATGAATACGTTTTTCTTCGGGATTTATCCCTATATCGCACTGTCCGTGATGTTCCTGGGCTCCATCGCCCGTTACGAACGTGACCCCTTCACGTGGAAAACCTCGTCGAGCCAGATGCTGCGGCGGCGGCACTTCGTTATCGCATCGATCCTGTTCCACGTCGGCGTTCTGGTGATCTTCGCGGGGCACCTCGTAGGGCTTCTGACCCCGATCTGGGTCTTCGACATGCTGCATGTCAGCCATGGTGCCAAGCAGATCCTCGCCATGGTCGCTGGCGGCATCGCCGGGGTGATGGCGCTTATCGGCGGCGGGATGCTCATGTATCGTCGCTGGACCGATCCGCGCATCCGTCTGACGTCGAGCTTTGCCGATATCGGCATACTTGCACTGCTTTTGGTGCAGTTGCTGCTCGGGCTCGGAACAGTGCCGGTCAGCTGGCAACATGCCGACGGTCACGAGATGGTCAAGTTCATGACCTGGGCGCAGATGATCTGGACCTTCCAGCCGGGCGCTGCCGACTATGTCGCGGGCGCGGCGCTCGTGTTCAAGCTGCACATCGTTCTCGGACTGACCATCTTCCTGCTGGTCCCGTTCACGCGGCTCGTTCACATCGCCTCGGGTATCTTCGCGCCGCTGCGTTACCTGCTGCTGCGCCCCGGTTACCAGATCGTGCGGTCCCGTCGCGCATCCGCTCTGCCAGAACGCGACGCCACCGTCGTCAAGAAACCGCGCATCGTCGCGGCGAAGCAACCCTCGGCTGCGGAGTGAATAACATGACCAAACCGCTCTTTCCCGACGTCGTCGTGAACGGCCAGACGATCCCTTCCGCGGCAATCGCTGCGGAAGCCCAACACCATCGCGGCCCGAGCAAGAAGCCCGGCATCGCCTGGCGTCGGGCCGCAAATGCGCTCGCGATCCGGGCGTTGCTCTTGCAGGAAGCGGCGCGGCGTGCGCTTGTCGCCGATCCGCAGGAAGTCGCCCCGGGACAAACCGAGACCGAGGACGAGGCGCTCATTCGTGCTCTTCTCGAAGATGCCGTGGAGGTTCCCGTTCCCTCCGAGGAGGCGATCCGCGCCGAGTGGGAGCGGGACCCGACCCGTTTCCGCGCGCCGCCGCTCTGGGAAGCCGCCCATATCCTGATCGCTTGCGACCCGCGCGACGCGGCTCAGCGCGAGGCGACAGCCGCCCGCGCGCGCGCTCTGGCGAAAGAGGCGGTGGCAAACCCGAAAAGCTTCGCGCGCTTGGCCAAGGAGAACAGCGATTGTTCATCTCGGGGCGAGGGCGGGTTCCTCGGCCAGCTCGGGCCCGGCGATACAGTCCCTGAATTCGAGCAGGCCCTGCGTGCACTTCGCGAAGAGGAGATCACCGCCGAGCCGGTGCTGAGCCGCTTCGGCTGGCACGTAATCCGGCTCGATGCAGCGGCCGAAGGTGCACCGCTGCCCTACGAGACCGTGCGTCCGCGCATTGCCGAAGCGATGGAGAAGGCGGCATGGACCCGCGCCGTGCGCGGCTTCGTTGGCGAGTTGGCCGCCCGGGCGGAGGTCTCCGGCGTCGAGCTGGCGGCATAAGGCGAACGCGATGCTGAGTGACCTCTTCAAGCGCAACCGCACCTGGTCGGAACGCCGCAAGGCCGAAGAGCCGAGTTACTTCTCGCGTCTCGCGACGCGCCAGAACCCGGAGTTTTTCTGGGTCGGCTGCGCCGACAGCCGTGTGCCTGCGAATGTCGTGGCCGGGCTCGATCCCGGCGAGGTCTTCGTCCACCGTAATGTCGCCAACGTCGTGCATTCCTCGGACATGAACCTGCTGAGCGCACTCGAATTCGCCGTCGAAAGTCTCGGTATCCGCGAGATAATCGTCTGCGGCCATTACGGCTGCGGCGGGGTCAAGGCGGCGACCGAGGATATGCTGGGCGGTCTGACAGATCACTGGCTCGAGCCCATTCGTCGCCTGGCGCGCGCTTACGCGATCGATCTTGGCCAACTGGCCGAGATCGAAGCCCGACGCGACAGGCTGGCGGAGCTCAATGTGATCGAGGGGGTGCGGCGTATTGCTGAGACACCAATACTTCAGCGCGCTTGGGCCGCCGGCGAGCCAGTCAAGGTTCACGGACTAATCTATGGCCTCAAGGACGGCGTGCTTGCCGATCTTGACTGCACGATCACCCGCGCCAGTGTTTTCGGTGAGGATGTTCCGCACCTTAGTGCTGCAGCGGATTGAACGGAAAGGACAAAAGATGTTTCCCATTGCCGCTATCGAAAGCCCCGGTCGGGGCGACGCGGACTTCATGATGGCGCGATTTGCGCGACAGACGATTTCGCGAGGACTTCGCGTGTGTGGCGTTGTGCAGGTCAATATCGATCGACCCCAAAGCCACGCTTGCGACATGGACATCCAGGTCCTGCCCAATGGACCCGTTCTGTCGATTTCTCAGGCCCTCGGCGCGGGATCTCGCGGATGCCGTCTTGATCCCCGCGCGCTCGAGACCTCCGTCGCGGCGGTGTCGCGCAGTCTCGCCGACGGGGCCGATCTGCTCGTGGTGAACAAGTTCGGCAAAATGGAAGCCCAAGGACGCGGGTTTCGGCCGGTTATCGCGGAGGCGATCTCGCGGGGCATTCCCGTCCTCGTCGGCATCAACGGTCTGAACGGGCCCGCCTATGACGCGTTTACGGGCGGATACGGGTGCCGTCTTCCGTTCTCAATTGATGCGATAAGCAACTGGTTTGACGACGCGCGCGGTCTTGTCGGAACTTGAGGGAACTTCGAGAACCCCTCATCCCGGCGGCTACCAAGGTGGCATTTGAGGCTACGTCGCAGACCCCGACGGCCACATCGGGAGATCGCTTGAAATCCGGCTCGGCCGATCGGCGGAGAAGGTTAACCCGCCTTCGGGATGCGAGGGCGTCTTAGCCTGCCCGCAAGGGCGTCCAGGACTCTCAGGCATTTTACGACGCGCGCGAATAGCGCACACCCTCCGGCACATGCTGATCGAAAACCGAAGCAATCATCCGTGTTAACGGTCGACCTTCCGGTGCAATGCTGATGCGCTTTCCCGTCAGCCTTGCGAATGGCGCGAATCGCGTGGCCATTTCCGTCAGGCACGGTAGCAGCTTCTGGGCATCGGTGCCGAACTCCTGGCTCAAATCGTCAAGATC
>NZ_NBOB01000012.1:0-62304 GCF_002213185.1 Thioclava sp. JM3 | reverse complement strand
GAAAAAGATCGGCGACAACCTTTGTGGACGGGACGACAGCTGCGACCAGCATGTCATGCAACTCAGACAAAGGGAGAAGTGCGGTGGCCATGAAGGAAAGTAGGGGAACAGACGAGAGAGATGCCGCAAGGAGTAGGGATTGTCTTCTCGTCCATCCAAACTTCAAGACTCTTCGAAGACCAAAGCCGTCAGATCACAAATCGATGGCAACGGCAGAGCATTCGCCCATCCTTCCGTGGCATCACAGGGGCGTTTGCGTTCGCATTCGGAGATGCAGGCGTCCAGATACCATCGAGTTGCCAGACACTCATCCGCTCTGGTGCCCGACTAATGGCCAGACCTGGCTCTGAGATTCTTCGCGTGTCGCTGTTATCCTCAGACCAATGGAAGTGTCCTGAGCCAGAGATAAAAACGAGGTCATAGCGCGCTCAACAACTCGATTGCATGTGCCAGTGGTAACGCTCGAATGTCCTTCGCGACGGGGACCTCATGCTCACCGGCATAGACCAGGAGCTTTCGGTTGGCTCCAATGTCCTCGGCCCCTGTGTGAAATCCTCTCGAAACCTTTGGTGCAGTCGTCCGTTTGATCTCAACAGCCCAGATGTCGCCGCTTGGCAAACGCAAAACCAAGTCGAGTTCAGCACCGGCCGAAGTGCGATAGAAGAAAGGTTCGGTGCCTAAAGGGGCGGCAGCAAGAAGCGCCTCGATACAGAACCCCTCCCAACTGCCACCGACGACCGGGTGCCCGAGCAAGCCTTCTGTCGTGCCGATGCCCAACAGCGCATGCACGATGCCGCTGTCTCTCACATAGACCTTTGGCGATTTCACCAGACGCTTGCCGACATTCTCGTGCCAGGGCTGCAGGCGTCTCACCAGCATGAGATCGACGAGCAGATCGAGGTAGCGCCCAACGGTCTGGCCGGACACGCCCAATCCCTCGGCAAGGGCCGCGGCGTTCAGAAGGCCGCCCTGGACATGCGCAAGCATCGTCCAGAACCGCCGCAAGGTCGCTGCCGGAATCCGAGGTCCGAGGGCAGGGATGTCTCGCTCCAGATAGGTGCGCAGGAAATCCAGACGCCAGTCCATACTTGCCCGATCGCTCGCGGCCTGAAAGCTGTCGGGAAAGCCGCCGCGCAGCCAGAGCAAGTTCAACTGATCGGCCCCCACCTCGTCAGGCTGCAAGGGGGGCATTTCAACATATCGAACACGACCGGCGAGGGATTCCGCCGTTTGGTGCAAGAGGATATTGGAAGCCGATCCCAATAGCAGGAACTGTCCCGTCCGAAACCCGGCCCGCCGACGCTGATCGATCTGGCCGCGCAAGGTTCTGAAGAGGTCAGGCATCTGCTGCACCTCGTCGAGGATGACGAGTTTGCCCGCCTGTTCGTCCAGATAGAGATCTGGTTCAGTCAGGATTTGCCTGTCCGCCTCACGCTCAAGGTCGAGATAGACAGATGGGCGCTCTGATGCGATGTCGAGTGCAAGTGTTGTCTTTCCGACCTGTCGGGGGCCGAGAAGGACCACAGCCGCTTGGCTCTCCAAGGAAGACTGAACGAATTGTTGGGTCTTGCGTTTGTACATACCTTGCAATTACTCCACGATACGGAAGATTTGCAAGGTTAATCTTACCTACGGCCATAGCTAGTTGCTCAAGCCGAAGTATCTTACTGCCCCAGCAAAACAGCCGTGGCCAAGGAGCATCGACGCAAAATGAGTGCATTCAAATCTGTATCCAAGGGCCTCGAAGAGGCTCTGGCCTTCGCGAATGGCGATTTGGCCGACGCCAAAGTGCATGAAGTGTCCGTGGCGGAGGTCGATGTCGCCGAAGTCCGGCAACGGACGGGCCTGTCCCAGGCCGAGTTCGCCAAGAGCATTGGCGTCGCGAAAGGTACGCTCCTGAACTGGGAACACGGGCGCCGGCACCCGACAGGCCCAGCACAGGTTCTGCTGGCATTGATCGCCAAGAAGCCTTCCGTCGTACAGGACCTCTTGCGCGGGGCGTGAACCGGGGCCTAAGCCCCGATCCTCTTGATGCGGATTCCGAGCTTGCGGGCCTTGTCGACAATGTTCTCGGTGATGCCCGAACCGGGGGTGGCGATCAGACCCTGGGGCATGGTCTCGAGCATCTTGTCATTGCGCTTGAAGGGGGCAGCCTTGCCGTGGCTCTTCCAGTCGGGCTTGAAGACCACCTGGGTGACACCACGGGTATCTGCCCAGCGGGCCGCGATCATCTCGGCACCTTTGGGCGTGCCGCCGTGCAGCAGCACCATGTCGGGGTATTTGGCGTGCGTAGCGTCGAGGACGGACCAGATCAGATCGTAGGCGTGATAGTCCCCGCCCGAGAAAGCGATCCGCGTACCTTCGGGGCAGTGCACTTCGGCCTCCTTGCGGCGCTTGGCCGAGAGATAGGCCCGGCTGTCCACCACGGCGGAGGTGAGACCGCGATGCGAGACCTTGGATCCGGTGCGGGGTAGCCAGGGCGAACCGGTGGCGGCCGAGAAGTGATCCACGGCCAGATCGCGCATCTGCTCGAAGGCGTCGCGATGGTCCCAGAGCTTGAGCCCGATCATCTGGAGGCGCTCGAGTTCGACTGAGGCGACCTCGGAGCCGTCCTGGATCGCCAGACTTTCCCGGACCTCAAATTCGTTGTCGTCGAGAAGCTTCTGGATATGGGTGAGCCGGCGATGGAAGATCGAGGTGAGGGACCAGAGCATCTCTTCGAGATTGTCTTCCAACTGGCTGCCGGTGAGGAGGCCGATGGTGGTGTCAAAGAGCGTCGCCATGGCGAGCTCGACCTCGTCGGGCTGGGGTAGGGGGCGATGATCGGTCTCGCCGGGCCCGGGCGTTGCGCCGTGAAGCGCCAGGTGGTCGAGGATGGCGGAGGTCACGCCGGTCTCCTCTTGGATGTCTGTCTGATGGGGCATTTTCTGGTTCCTCTGTTTGATCTGACCCGATTTGGATGGGGCGATACCAGGACCGGCGGCGATCGGGCCGCATCCGTCAGGATCGGAGCACAGCGGAGAATGCGCCGCGGGCCGGAAAATTGGTCCCGCGAGGAATGAGCCGAAGGCTCAGGGGAATTTTCTGGTTCGGGGCGCATTGCTGCCCGGGCGAGGGGCACTCAGCCCCGACCCGCCGGTCCATCGCTCCCCTTGTCCAAACGGGATCAGATCGAACCGGCGTACCCTTTGCCCTGTCGGACATCACAAGGGAGGTTGGCGGTTACCCGTCCTCGATCTCCAGACCATGTGCTTTCATGGCCTTGAGCACGGAGCGGCGCAGCGCATCCTTGCCGAATGCCCGCAGATCGTCGTTGAAATCGCCCATGCGCGGCACGAGGTCACCACAGGTAATTCCAAGCGATTCCAGTTGGTTACGCAATCTCATTGATGCATTGTGACCAGCTTCGTCGTTGTCCCGTGCGATCCATATACGCTTGACGCCCGGCGGCGGAATGAAGAGGCCGAGATGGGTGGCGGTAAGACAGGAGGCGAGATCGAACTCCGGGAGAGCGGTGCCAACCGAGAGGGAGTTCTCGAGACCTTCGCCGACGATGAGATCAGAGTGGCCCGTTAGGGACCAAAAGCGGATGGCATGGCCGTGCAGCTGCCCGAGGATCCGTTTCGGACTCTCGATCGCGGCCAACCCGCCGGTGGACGGGTCAAGATAGGTGCGCGCGCATCCGGTGATCTGGCCCCGATTGTCTGTGATCTTCGCGAGCAGGGCAGGGGCCCTTTGCGGCGGATCGGCGTCGTCCGTGCCGTGCCGCAGGAAGACCCGCGGGTGATAACGCAGGGCCGGGCCGAGCCGTGTGATCCCGCGCCCCTGCAGATAGGTGGCAGCCAATGTGCCAAGGACCGGCTTGCCAGCGGCGAAAAGTCTCCGCGCCCGCGGGATGTGTTTGCTGGAGGCAGCATCCGGGCGCTCGGCCCTTTGCGTTTCACGAGTTACGGTAGGGCAGGGGGCCTCGCCGAGGAAAGACTGGGCCTCCCTCAGCGTTTCTTTGAGCGTGACCGAACCAAGCCGTTCCTGCAGCAGGTCGATCAGGTCGCCATATTGCCCCGTCGCAAAATCTTGCCAGGACCCGGCCTTGCGCCCTCCCTGCGCGTGGAGCCGGATGGCGAGGCTCTGACCTTTGGCCCCCGAGGTATCGCCAACCTGCCAATAATTGCCCTGCTTGCGCCCCTCGGGAAAATACCAGCGGCAGAAACTCTCGGCACGGTCTGCCAGATCGACCGAGAGGTCTGCTATACTGCGGCGCGCGCTCATGCGGCAGCATCCGCGCCGCTGGCGCCAACCGGATGTTCGGCGAGTACTCGCGCCAGAACCTCGGTGCCGTCCACCGGGATGAAGACCCGCGTCTTCCACTGGATCACCTCGGTGAAACAGCCCATCGCTTTCAGTGCGGGTAAGGCCGAACCCGTCGCGCCGATCAGTTCAAGTCTTGGCTGGCCCATGACAATAGAGCGGCGCAGTTGGTAACCGCCGAGCAGGTTCAGGGTCGTCCTCGCTTCCATCACCGCAGCAAAGACCTCCTGCGGCGCCATCTCGATCTGACAATCGAGCCCAAGCCGCGCGTAGACGTTCAGGAGTTGCTCCTGGCTGACGAGACGGCCGATGGCGCGCTCCCCATCCTCGGTCTGCAGGCGATAGATGCGCATGTTGTCGGCGGGCAGCCGGTCCCAGATCGGCAAGAGGAGCCCGCAGATAAGCGTGATCTTCGAGGTGGTGAACTCCGGCACTGCGTCAACCTCGGCCTGCCAGAGCTGTTCGAACATCGCATCATTGATCTCTTCCCAGTGCGACTTCGAGAACTCTGAAAGCGCGAGGATCTCGGTTCCCATGGGCCGCAGCAGTTTCACCCGCAGGATCGGCACACCATCCTCGTCCATGAAGGCGGGCGCCTTCACCATCAGGGCCGCGCGTTTGGAGGAGGTGTTCCAGCACAGTGTCGCACCATTTGTATCGGCGCAGATCGCTTTGACGCGGGGCAAGGTCAGCGGGTCGTTGCGATCCGTGCGCTCAACGGTCAGGGCGGTGGCCGTCGCCCCCGTCGCCTCATGCTCGAAGATGACCTTGCGATCTACGATCACGAACTTTTCGGCGCGCAGGGTCTCGAGGCCCACGTCGAGCGTGCCCGCCTGGCGCGCGTCTTCAATGATGGCCGAGAGGAACCCGCCGAAAGCCTCGAAAATCGCGTCCTGCATGTCGATGCGGAGCGCAAGACAGCGGTTCAGGAACTGCTGGATCGGCGGCAGGTTTTCTTTCATCGTGCCATCCGCCTCATCGAGCGTCAGCCCGGTCATCTCCTGGAATTTGGCGTAAGAGCAGGCCTCGATCTTGCCCGCGCGCAGCTTGTAGAAGAACTGCCGCAGCGCCGCCCGCGCGTAGGGGCTCTCAAGGTTGTCTTCGGCACGGAACATGTTCTGGCCACCGGTCTCGCGTTGCCCCTTGGTGATGGCACCAAGCGTGTCGAGGCGGCGCGCGATGGTGGAGAGAAACCGCTTCTCACCCTTCACATTGGTCGCAACGGGTCGAAAGAGTGGCGGCTGCGCCTGGTTGGTGCGGTTGGTCCTCCCGAGACCTTGAATCGCATTGTCGGCCTTCCAGCCCGGCTCCAGCAGGTAATGTACCCGGAGGCGCTGGTTCTGTGTCCCAAGATCGGCGTGATAGCTGCGCCCGGTGCCGCCTGCATCCGAGAATATAAGGATGCGCTTGGCATCATCCATGAAGGCCTGGGTTTCTCCGAGGTTGGAGGAGGCGGGGCGGTTCTCAACCTTGAGCCGTCCCTCGCGCGTCTTCACGATGCGCCGCTTTCGCCCCGTGACCTCGGCCACGGCGTCCGCACCAAAATGCCAGAGGATCTGATCGAGCGCACCCTGCACTGGGGCGAGGGCACCAAGATGTTCGATCAGATCATCCCGTCGCCGCTCCGCCTCACGGCAAATAATCGGATTGCCATCACCATCGAGGGCAGGGCGCGACCGCAGATCCCCATTCTCGTCGGTGTAGGGCTCGAAAAGCTGCGTTGGGAAGCTGTGCATCAGGTAATCCATGATGTTCTCGCGCGGCGTAAAATCGACCTGCAGGTCGTCCCAGTCCGAAGGCGGGATGTCTTCGAGGCGCCGTTCCATCACCGCTTCGCTGGTCGAGACCACCTGGATCACCGCCGAATGCCCCGCCGCCAGGTCCGCCTCAATGGCGCGGATGAGCGAGGGGCATTTCATGGCGGTGATGAGATGGTTGAAGAAGCGCTGCTTGTTGCTCTCGAAAGCCGACCGCGCGGCGGATTTCGCCTGGGCATTCAAGGTGCCCGTCTCGGAGGAAATACCCGACGCCTGAAGCGCCGCCTCCAAGTTGGTGTGAATGATCTGATAGGCATCGGCGTAGCTGTCGTAGATCGCGACTTGGGCAGGTGTCAGCTCATGCACCAGCATCTCGTACTCGACCCCGGCATAGGAGAGGGACCGCGCGAGATATAGCCCGAGCGCCTTCAGGTCACGCGAGATCATTTCCATGGCCGCAATTCCCCCAGCCTCCATCGCGGCAACGAATTCGGCCCGTGTCACGAAGGGGAAATCCCCGGTGCCCCAAAGGCCAAGCCGCGAAGCATAGGCGAGATTGCCGACGACCGTCGCGCCAGTGGCCGAGACGTAGAGCACGCGGGCATCTGGCACGGCGTTCTGCAGTGCGAGGCCAGCGAGGCCCTGCTGGGACGCCTTCTTGTCGCCACGGTCGGACTTTTCGCCGGCGGCATTCGCCATGGCGTGGCTTTCATCAAAAGCAATGACCCCATCGAACCCTTCGCCGAGCCAGGACGTCACCTGGTCGAGGCGGGAGGCTTTGCCCTCGCGTTCGGCTGAGCGCAGCGTGGCATAGGTGACGAAAAGGATGCCTTCGGGAAGCCTGATGTCGCCGCCCTGACGGAACTTCGAGAGTGGCACGATATCGCTTTCGCGCCCCCCGAGTGCCATCCAGTCGCGCCGCGCATCCTCGATGAGCTTGTCGCTCTTGGAGACCCACACAGCCCGGCGTCGTCCCTGCAGCCAGTTGTCGAGGATGATGCCCGCGACCTGCCGCCCCTTGCCGCAGCCGGTACCATCACCGAGGAACCAACCCTTGCGCAGGCGGAAGGCGCCTTCGTCCTCCTCGGCCGCTGCCATGAGCTGGCCTTCGATCTCGCCGCGCTTGAACCAGCCCTTGAGATGCGTCTGATGCGCATTGCCCGCGTAGATGACGCTTTCGAGTTGCGGTGCGGAGAGAAGGCCGTCCGCGACGATGCTCTTCGGCAGGAGCGGGCGGTAGGTCGGCACTGGCGGCGGGACCGAGGCCATGGCGGCGGATTGCACCAGCGCGGTCGGATGTTCAGCCGCGCCGTCGATCCGGATCGCCTGAAGGTCATAGGCCTCGTAGACCGTGTCCTGCAGCGCACCGTCGGGTTCGGTCCAGGCTTGCGGCAGGTAGTCGAGCGTGGTCGTCTCGATTTCATCAAAGGGATGTTTGGCGCGATCTGCAGCCAGCGCACGGCTTTCTCTGCGGGCGGCATTGCGCAGGGCATGGAGGTTGGTGCGGGTTGGCCGAGACGGGTCCGAGAGGGCCGATGTTGTTGGGCAGGGTGGGGGGCTGCGGCGCTCCGGGCAGTGGGTCAGCACCGCGTTGAGAAGATCGGCCGTTGTCGCGCAGATCGGATGGTAGGTGGTCGCGTTGTCGACAGGTGCGGTCTCGCTTTCGTAGACTACACGCTTGTCGATTACCGTCAGCCGCGTGTCGATCGTGGTGCCATGCCGTGCGAAGACCTTGCCGTCGATGGCGGCGGAAAACACCACGTCGGCGCTTTGGCCAATCCGCTGAAACGTCGACTGGAAGGATTTCGTCGAGGGTCGGAAGCTCTCGCCAGTGATGACAACGAGACGTCCGCCCGGCGCGAGGCGCGCCAAGGCGGAGAGTACATGCTGGCTGGTGGCATGCCGGAACCGACCCTCGACATGGTTCGCCGCAGAAAACGGCGGGTTCATCACGATGACCGAGGGCGTGATCGACCGATCCAGCCGGTCATCGATCGAGGCGGCATCGTGATCCGAGACGACGGCACTAGGGAACAGCTGTCCCAGCAACGCGCGGCGGGTCTCCGCGAGTTCATTCAACGCCAGGTGCGCGCCCGCAATCCGGGCGAAGATCGCCAGAAGGCCGTTGCCAGCGGATGGCTCGAGCACCAGATCTTCGACCCGAAACCCTGCCGCCTGCCCAACAATGGCCGCGAGCGGAAGAGGGGTCGAGAATTGTTGCAGACGGACGCTGTCCTCAGAACGCCGCGTGTGAGAAGGCGCCAGACCGGCGAGACGTTCGATCATGGTGAGGAAGGCCTGTGGCGAAGGTGCCTGACGCTGCATCAGTGCGCCATAGCGCGACAGCATCAAAATCTGGGCGACCTCGGCGGCCTCATAGGCGTCTTTCCAGACCCAGGCACCACTGGTGTCGCTGGCACCGGAAGCTTCTTCCATCGCGGCGCGCAGGGCAGCGGCGTCGATGGGCTTGCCCGCCTCGAACTGGGGGACGAGGGTTTTCGCAGCCAGCAAAAGGTTTTGGGCGAAGCGCGAGGCTTCCGGGCGGGCAGGGGCCTCGGGCTCGGGCGCAAGCGGGGCGGAATGGGGGTGAGCGTTCATCGGCAATCTCCGGGGTTGAGGGTTGGCCCCGAGCCCCGCGCGCACTCTCTCACCCGGGAGGGGTCACCCCTCCCGCCCTGCCTCTCGCTCTTTCTGGCAAAGCCCCGATGCGTATTTGTCCGGTGTCAGAACGACCGCAGATGCCGCGGCACGTCCATGGATTGATGCAAAACCCGGATCACGAATATCCTGTCCGGGTCCACCTCATAGAACACAAGATGCCGACCCGTGATCAGTTTCCGCGCGCCCTGCAAGAGATCGGAACAGTCAGACCCCATTTGAGGATTGGCGATCAGTCCCTTCAGAGCACGCTCGATATCGTCGAGATAGCGGTCCGCCTGCGCCTCGCCCCATTGTCGATGTGTCTCGACCCAGATATCGACGAGATCGGATTTTGCCGCCTGGGAGTGATGGATTTCACGCATCAGAAGCGCCAGAGCGGCTCCGCGCCTCGCGCTTGATCTCATCCATGTCAAGCGGACCGGCGTCACCGGATTGTTTGCCCTCCATCAGCGCAACGCGAAGCCGCGCCCGCTGACCTTCCTGCTCCTCCATCAGGCGCAGAGAGGCGCGGATCAACTCGCTGGTTGACCCGTAACGCCCCTCTTTAAGCATCAGGGCGATGAATTCGTCCCAATGGGGGCCAAGTGTGACGCTTGTGCTTGCCATGCTCATCTCCAGAATACGCATGAATAAGATATATGAGTATTTCGGGCATTTCAACTCGGGGGTGGGCTTGCGCCCTGTTCGGCGCCGGCAGGTCTGTGCAGCTCTCGCAAAGTCAGGTGATCTACAAATGCTCGTGCCTCGGACAGGCAGTCCAACTCATAGTGCCCGAAGAACCCCCAGCAGGCATCGACCTCCTCGCCGTCACGCTCGACGACATAGCCATAAACCTGGCCGCCGAGGTAGGCATCGAAGGTGACGATCTCAGCGCGCAGAATGTTTTTGGCCTTTTCGCGCATCGCCTTGGTGACGCGTTTCACGCCGAACTCTTCCCGGACCGCGTCGAGCGTCACGTAGACATAGCCGACTTGGCTGGAATCCCACGGGCAGTGAAACCCGATCGTGTTCATCGCGAGACCGGAATGATCGTAGAGAAACACGGGCAATAAGATCGCCTTGCGCTCGGCGCGCTCGCGCAGCTGCTCAATCGAGAGGTCGCTCTGGTCTGTGACGCCCGAGAGATCGCGCAGGAGCGCATCTGGGCTGTCGAAGGGATGGCTGTCGCCCAGCCGATAGCGCCGGTGCCAGCAGATCAGTTTCCCGAGGTTGGACCACTCCCTCGGGCTCTCAGTATCCGGGTCATGGTAGATCTTGATGGTATGGCCTTGGTAGGCCTCCTCGTAGACAGGGTCTTGCATTTCGATATCCTTTCTTGAAACGCAATCGACCCGCCGAGCCGGTTGAGGCCGCAGGCGGGTCGATTTGGACGTGGTCAGGTGGTCGGCGAGTTTGCCGTCCGGTGGATCAGGCAGCAGCGCGGTTCTGACGATCTTGGATGTGCTCAACCGAAACCTTCAGCAGCCAGTCCTCGAAGCCGAGAATGGTCTGGTGATTGACCACCGCCGCGACCCAAACTGCGCGCGGATCGCCAACAATCTGTGTCGGGTCGTTGTCGATCCGGCCATTGGCCATCCACGGCTCTGGCTGGATGCGCCCGAGCCAGTCCGCCAGCGACGGGATGCGTCCTTGGCAGTCTTCGCGCACATGCTGCTCGCCGATCCAGCGGATGGGAACAACCCGGCCCGCGCTGTTGGTCAGGCTGCGACCGAAGTGGCGTTCAGCATCATAGATCCCAACGGTATGATGTTTTTGGGCTCTGTGAACAAAGAGACCTAGGTGCTCTTTGGATGAGTCAAACCAGTCATGCACATGCTGGTAATCGTTTGGCACACCGCCAAACTTTCGGGCTGAGCTTTCAGCGTGATGGAGGGGGTGTGCCATGTCAGAGCCCCTCGTGTTCAGTGGTGTTGGTCTCGATGTAACGGTTCGAATGACTGACATCGATCTTGTCAGTCTCAAGCGACCAAGTCAGTTCACCATAGCCGCCCTCGTTGTTCTCGAACCCGGGGCACAGGGCATAGGCGAAGTCCCAGCCGAAATCTTCGGCCCGGCGCCGCAGGTCTTCCGTCAGGATGATCGTGTCAGGGGTCACCACGACATCCTCGACATTGCCGGAATCGCCGTAGCCTTCGTATTGCACCTCGATGTTCGTTACGCCGAGGGTGCGCAGTTCGGAAAGAAGCGTCGCGCGGGTTTCTACCCGCTGTTCGGCAGCACGCCTCTGGGATTCGAGTATCTGCGCGTAGAAATCAGTCTCTTGTGTCATGTCTTTGATCCTTTGGAATTGAGGAAATGGGAGGGCGACCATTACGCGGGGTCGCCCAGGAAGTTTCCTGCGGGGCTTCAGGCCGCAGCGTCGCCGCGGTCTTCAGCCGTCCGATCTACCAGGTTGAAATAGAGGTTCTCGGTCGCGCGCTTGAACCCCGGCGGTTTGCGCGGGGCGAGACAACGCACCGAAGCGCTGCAGCTCTCGCCGTGCTCCATTGCGAACTGCGTCACCTTGTCGATCAGGTCATCCATTCCCGCGGCCTGGATGCGCTTTTCGGGGTAGCTCGCCATCATCTGGAACTGAGTGACAACGAAGGCGCCATCGCGATGCGCGGGATAGAGGGTAATCTGGTAGTCGAGTGTCTTGGCCATCTCTGGTCTCCTGTGGCGGGCCGGACGCGGGTATCGCGCCCTTTGGAACCCGCCAGCCTGAAAGGACCGCCCTTTGTGCAAGGGCGGTCCGGGGCGGTGACTAGGGATGGGGGGCGTCAGTATTCCGACGGCAGCAGCAGGGTCAGGACCCGACGCGTTTGCGCAAGGTCAGAGGGCTCGGGGGAGCCGTATTGGTAGTCGACATCGTACAGGTCGAGTTTGAACCAGACCGTCGTGTCCTCAAGCTCAATGACACCCATCTCGTGCCAGCCATGGGGGTCGCTGTCGGCAATGAAGGTGTCGAAAGCGGCGACGCGGCGGGTGAGTTCCAGCTGCACATCGAGCCCAAGCGCCGCGACGCCGCGTGTCATTACGAACTGGCCCTGCGGGGCATCGGCAACTGGGGCATTGCCAAGGATGGTACGGCGAAAGGCGTCATTCTGCGCAGCGATAAGTGCGGCTTCCTGAACGGGGTCGAGGTCGAGTGTGGTGGTCATAGGAATTCTCCGGGACGGGCCAGCTGATCCGTTATCGGCTGTGGTCAACCCGCCAGCCGGAAAGGGCCGCCCTCGATGTGAGGACGGCCCAGAGATCATGTCAGGTTCAGGTCGGTGGTCGCTTCGTCAGGCAGCATCCCCACTGAGGAAGGCTGGCAAGGACGACGGTTCGTCGTTCTCGGCATCGATCTGAGTATCTGAGGCGGGCTGGTCGCCTTCTTCGGCCTCGGGCACATCGTCACCCATGTCGGCGTCAGCGTCCATCGCACCGGCAAACGCCATCCCGTCGGGCAGCCAGCGCGTCGTCTTCGCAACCGTCGCCGCGCCGAACCCTTCCGTCTCGCCGGCGGTTTCCGCGAAAGCCCGCTCCATCGCGGCCGCGATATCGCCCTTGCGCTCGCGATTGCGATCTTCGGCGTAGTCCTCGCTGATCAGCTTGAGCGCAGTCGCGACTGCATGGCCCTTGTTGACTCGACCCCAGTAGTTTTGCGCGGTCGGGCGCCAGCAGGCCGCCACATCGACATCAAGCCGCGCGCCAATCTCCTCGATGATTGGGGAGGGGCGATTGTCGGAGGAGAGCTGCGGCTTTACCGCCAGACCCGTCGCCCAGGCGAAAAGCGCCTGCTTATCGGCAAGAGGCAGCGCCGACATCACCCGGAAGTCCTCTGGTTTCTCGAGCTTCATCCAGTCGGTGGCGAGGTCCTGTTCCAGTGCCTCGAGCATTTTCTGGGCGACAGTATCCGCATGCAGCACCTCGCGGTCTTGCGCCTGGAAAGGCCGGATCGAGATGTCGAGCGCTTCGTTGTTGTAGGACCGCCCCAAAGCCTGTTCGCAGAGCGCGTAGAGCATCGCATCGAACGCCACCTCGAAATCCGCCGCCAGATGCGCCCGCAGGATGTGCTGACGCGTCGCGCGCAGATCGTCGGCGAGGCTCGCCGAAATCCCATCCGCCTTGCGCAAGGTCGCCGCCGGATCGGAGGTTGGCACCGGCGTCGAGGAGGTTGGCGGCGTCACGTGCGGGCGGGCAGGGGATGGGGCATCACCCGCTTCAGCACTATCCTCGCCCGGCTCGGTCGCAGCGGGGATATCTTCTGGTCGCACGAGGCCTTTCTCGACACGTAGCGCCCCGTCATGACCGATGGTCAGAACCACGCCCGCGATGGCACGATCTTCGTCCGCGTACGGTTGCCGTTCGCGCTGCAGGGCTTCGATCTCGCGCAAACGCGGCTCGATTGCGTAGTATTCCTCCGTCTCCGCCTCAGACCAATCCTCGCCGTCGTTCTGCGCCGCCAATTCCTCTTCGCGGGCGATGAGACGTTCCTCCTCGGCGAGCAAGTCCGGATCGGGATCGACATCCTGCGGATAGACCCGCCCGAAACTGCGAAACGCGCCGTAGTCGACCGAGAGGTGAACCTCGACCCATTTCCACATCCCCTCAAAAGTCTTGGCCGCAGCCTGCAGCCTCTCGATGGCGAGGCGCTCCAGGAGCTCGGGGTTTTCCATATGGGCGCTGGCACGATCGTCGAAGAGATCGCGCAGCAGAACGCCGCCTGCCGCCTCATACGCCTCGATGCCGACAAAGCGCCCGAGGGCCGAGTTCGCCGAATGCGCGGTCTCAGTCAGCTGGCGTTTGATGCTCTGTGGGTGGATGTGATAGCCGCCCTTCACCGCGTTCCAAACTGCCAGTTGGCGGTCATGGTCGTCGGTCAGCGTGAAAGCCATCACGCATTCGAGGGTCAGATCGCCCGCACGGAATTGTTCGATGATCTCGGGCGCGACACGGGCGAGTTTGAGACGACGTCGCACCAGGTCGACCGAGACGCCGAACTTCAGCGCGATCTCGTCCTCGCTGCGCCCCTCGGCGATCATCGCCTCAAAAGCTTCGAACTGGTCGGCCGGGTGCATCGCCGCGCGCTGGAGGTTTTCCGTGGTAGATGTGAGGATGGCGTTGCGCTCGTCCTCGACGAGGCAGGGCACGGGGTGATCAACTGGGATCACGCCGTCATCGGCGAGCTGCTTCAGCGCCTTGAGGCGGCGACCGCCGGCATCAACCGCAAAACGTGTCTCAGACAGCGCATGAACCACCAGGTTCTGCTTGATGCCGGTTTCGCGAATGCTTGCGAGAAGCTCGGCTTCGACGCTGGCGCTCGGCGCCACCTTGCGAACGTTGAGCGGGCTGGGCTCCAGCTGGTCGAGCGGGATCAGACGAATGTCGGTCGCTCCGTCAGCCGTTGCCGATGCGGCGGCTTCTGTCTTCTTCACGGTGGCGGGTTTCGGGCGGGTTGAGGTCTTGGCCATGGTCAGGGTCCTTGTTACGCCGGACCCGGATGAGACTCTCTCTATCCTATCAAGCCCGGCACCCGGGCTTCCCTTTCTCTGGCTTTTTCCAATTGCGGATCACGTCACCAATCGACCGTTTGTAAACGAATGCAAGTAGGTGATCTCTCGTCGCGCTCGTCCAAAAACCCTTGGTTTCCTTGCGCTGAGCGCGATCTGAGAGGTTTCACCGGCAGTCGCGCGCGCATACTAAATAAAGAGCGAAGGCAACCGCCACAAAGTCACTTGGGTAATGTGCAAAAGAACAGTATTTTGCACATATGAAGACCCAAGCATTCTCTTTTACTGATGATTTCAATAACCCCCTCATCACCATCGAGGGGGATGAAGAGGCTCGCGAAGAGGATCTCTGGTTTCTGCCGGGACCACTCGAAGAAGAACCGGATGATTTGCCTCCCGGGACACGGGCGGAACCGCCCGACACTGCTGTCATCGAAGACTGGACAAAGGCAGAAGGCGTTCACGCTGCGCGACTGGCACGGGTCGCTGGACGCCTGGGTGCTCTGGATGACCGGCTGCTGCGTGGCCCGGAAGGCTGGCGGCATCGCCTCGCTCTTATCGAGGCAGCGGACCTCAGCTGGTTCGCAGGGGATCGGGTGAGTTCTGATCGTCTGGCGCTCTGGATATCGATGCGGCTCTCGGGCGCACAGGATGACCCAAATGCCCTTGCAAGAGTTGGATGGGCTGTTCGGCGCCTGACAGGCGGTCCCGGACCGAAGGCTGATTTGGCCGCCTTCCTGGATCGCCGCGATCCCGAGACTATTGAAGACAGCGCTGAGCGTTTCGAAGATCGCGCGGGCGGATGGCTGGACGTAATGACAGCCGCAGCCGAGCTTCACCCAATCACCCGGGCTTGCATGGGCTTTCATCTCTGGAGTCTGGCGGGCCTCGGACAACACAGCGACCAGATCGAGGCCGCCGTCACCGCGTCGAGGATCGCGGCCAGCGACGGAAGGGGTGCCATATTTGCACCTCTCGCCATGGGCGGAGCAGGGGGGCTACGCGCCTCTGGCTTGCCACCTGAACGGTTGGCCCACTGGCTGGACGGATTGAACGTCGCTATTCTAACGGCGATGCGTCACTTGGACGATATCGAAGCTTGGGCGACGCGGGCGGAGGCAATGACTGCAATGCTTTCGGGGAAAACGCCGCGAGCGCTACGCCAGATGCTGACGGAGTGGCCACTTGTCTCCGCCCCAATGGCCGAGGCAATGACCGGTGCGAGCCGGGCCGCAGTTCAGCGAAACCTGACCTGGTTGGAGAACAAAAGCTTGGTCCAGGAAGTCACAGGTCAGGGTCGTTTTCGGATGTGGCGGGCTGCAATCTGACACGGTGCTGTGCGTCACAATAGACCCACGCTCAATTTGATCAGCATAGAAGCACAAAGACTTCGAACCAGTGTGTGCCAGCGTCAGTTGCCCGGTTGCCGTGCCAAAGTGGCAGTCTTCAACGGGCTTGCTCAAGCGCACCGTTACAGTAAGCGCCCGAAGATTTCACAATCCCATGCCAGACCCCGAAAGTGCTTCGCGGGCGGCGTTCAGATCCTCGAGCGCCGCCTTCGTCCTGTCGGGTTCGGCCGCCGAAATCGCGAGGAGGAGACCCTCGAGCAAGGCGAGCGTTCCCGCGTGCAGGCCGAAACCGCCTGTGCGGCCGCGGGGCGCGCGCACGAGGATGCTCGCGCGCGGGTCGGGAAGGCGCGGCCCGTTCGAGGTGATCAGGAGGGAGCGAAGGTTCAGGCGCGAGGCCCGGTCGAACAGAGCCCGCACCTCGGGATAGGGGCGATCATAGGCCAGGGCCACGACTGCGTCGCCGGCGCCAATCCCCACGAGATCGTCGGCAAACTGCAGGCCGGTGCGCGACAAGGCCCGCGCATCGAAACCGAGGCGCCCCAGTTGCGCCGCAAAGTACCCGGCGATGAAACCCGACGGCCCGATGCCGAAGACGTGTATCCGGCGCGCGGTGGCAATTGACCTGACGATGTCCGAAACGACCGATTCCTCTAGCGCCTCGATGGCGTCCAGCGAAGCGCGCAAGGCCTGTGCCGATGTCTGCAGGCCCGGGACCGCGCCAGGCCGCGCCAGTTCGCTCGCCATGCGGTCCGCCAGCGTCAGGTCGCGGCGCAAATCCTCGGCCAGGGCGTGGCGCAGATCGGCCAGCCCGGCATAGCCAAGCTTGCGCGCGGTGCGGATCACGGTGGCGTCGCTGGTCGCCGCGGCTTCGGCGATCTCTGCGGCCGAGGCATGCAGGGCGGTCTCGCGATTGCGGGCGAACCAGTCGATGAGGCGCGACTCGGCGGGCGAAACCGCCGCGTCGAGGGTGGAGATCCGGTCGGAGAATGTGGCCTTGCTCATGTTCACTACATACCTGTTGTAAACGCTACAAGCAAGATGTAGTAATCACGACAAGCGAGTCGCAACCGAATCGTAGCCAAGCGCAATATGGGGAGGATCCCATGCCGCCGGATTTCTGGACTGTCCTGTTTCCCGCCGTCACGGCGGCCTTCCTCGCCTCGATCGTCGAGGTGGTGGAAGCGTTCACCATCGTGCTGGCCGTCGGCACCGCGCGAGGATGGCGACCGGCCATCGTCGGGACCGCCGCGGCGCTTGCCGTCCTTGGCCTCGTCGTCCTGATCCTCGGGCCGGCGCTGCGCTTCATCCCGATCCAGGCCCTGCAACTGGTCGTCGGCATGCTGCTGCTCCTGTTCGGCATGGGCTGGCTCAGGAAAGCCGTCCTGCGCTCGGCCGGTGTCATCGCTCTGCATGACGAGACCTTGGCCTATGACGAGGAAACCGCGGAGCTTCGGTCGCAGACGGGGTCGCCGCGGACATTGCAGTGGATCGCAGGGATCGCCGCCTTCAAGGCGGTGCTGCTGGAAGGGCTTGAGGTTGCCTTCATCGTCGTCGCCGTCGGCGCCGGCAAGGGTCTCTTGTGGGAGGCTTCGCTCGGTGCCCTGGCAGCCTGCGCTCTCGTCCTGATCGTGGGCGCAGCCGTGCACAAGCCATTGTCGCAGGTGCCCGAGAACACGCTGAAGTTCGGTGTGGGCGTCATGCTGTCCGCCTTCGGTGTCTTCTGGACCGGCGAAGGGCTGGGCGCGGAATGGCCCGGGGCCGACCTTGCGCTCCTGCCTCTGGCGGCGCTGTTCCTGCTATCCGGCATCGGCCTTGCGCGTCTTGCGCGCACCACTTCAGGAAGGAGCCTCGCATGACCATCCTCGGCGAAGTCTTCAAGGAACTTCTCAAGATGTTCGTGGCCGACCTGCGGCTCACGCTGGCGGTCGTCGGCGGCGTGGTCCTGGTGGCCATCCTAACAGACAAGGGGGTTCTGGGACCGATTGGGGCGGCCCTGACACTGGCCGCCGGATGCGTGCTGGTGCTCGGCGAAGCGGTACTGCGCGAGACGCGTCGTCGCAAGTGACCTTGGACGGCAGTGTGCACTCAACCAAGAGGCCTTTTGACGGGGTGCAAGCTTGCCAGACTAACTCGGACCTTCATCCGTCTGCCAATGCTTGCATGACTTTGAACCGTTGAAGCCAGAAAGGCCCCGACGCCAGCCCTCGACGTCTTCGGTCGCGTGAAAGCGCACCATACTCGGATCATGGCGCAGCATACCTTAGCAATCGCGAAATCCGGGAGAGCAGGCAGACCTGCCAGAGCGCCACGAGAATGGCCGCCACGAATACCGCGTGGAACGAGATCACCGCAACGAACCCGGCCCCGAGCAGGAGCAGGAGCAGGAGCAGGAGCAGAAGTGCTGCGGGAAACGCTAGCGCATTGAAATAAGCGGAATAGGCGGGCCTGCGATCATCGGGAGAGATTTCCATCAGGTAGTCCAGATAGCCCAAGGTCACGCCCTTCATCATCGCCCCGGATCACCACGACGAGCAGCACAAAACCGACCAACCCAGATTCTGTTTGCAGCAGTCCCAAAACAATCACCGGCGGTATCATTCTCACAAAAGCGACGATCCGCAGCATCGTCCGTTTACCTGCACCGTCCCCGAGCCAGCCCCAAAGCGGATTGTACATCAGCGCGCCAGCGGTCTGCGCCGCGAGCAGGATGCCGGTATCAGCCGCGTCAATTCCGCGTTCAGAGGAGGCCACGACGTAGAACGGCAGCGCCATCAGCGTCGCACCACGGGTTGATACAGAACTCTGACTGGGTGAGATTCACAGTGTGAGTCCAGTCGGTTAGTCGGGCCGCATGAACAAGCCTCTTCCCGCCGGTTATAGCATGAAGAACTGGTCCAGCTACAACGAGGCGCTGCGCACGCGCGGCTCGATGTTGATCTGGATCGACCGGAAGATGGCCTGGTTTGCACCGCCCGAAAAGCGGCTCGGCCGTTCACCTGTCTTCTGGGATGCCGCCATCCAGTTCTGTCTGTCGGTCAAGGTGCTGTTCAAGCTGCCATTGCGACAGACCGCCGGTATGGTGGCCCACTTGCTCCGGCTGGCGGGTCTGGACTGGACCGTGCCCGACTTCAGCACCTTGTGCCGGAGGCAAAAGACCCTAGTGGTTCAGATACCGTATCGCCGTGTCGATGGCCGACTCAACCTGCTCGTGCATAGCACCGGCATCAAGTTCCTCGGCGACGGCGAGTGGCAGGCCCGTAAGCACGGCGTCCGTGGCCGCCGCCAGTGGCGCAAGGTGCATTTGGCCATGGATACGGCCACTTCCGACATTCGGGCGATCGAGTTCACTCCGAGCGGAGATGGCGACAGCCCAATCCAACCTGATCTGCTCGGCCAGATCCCCAAGGACGAGCAAATCGGCACAGTGACCGCCGACGAGGCCTACCATACGCGCCGCTGCCAAGCGGCCATCACCGCGCGGCTGGCTGTTCCGATCATCCCGATCCGCAAGAACGGGCGCCCCTGGAAGGAAAACGGCCCGGCGGCAAAGGCCCGAAACGAGACGCTGCGCGCCACCAAGCACTACGGCAAGGCATTCTGGAATACTTGGACCGGATTCCACGCTCGAAGCCGGGTGGAGGCGAAGATGCGAGGTATCAAGGAATTCGGCGAGCGCATCGCCGCGAAAGACCCCGACCTCCAAACCGCCGAGATCCATATCCGAGTCGCCCTCATGAACCGCTTCAATGCCCTCGGCACCGCCGAGATCGTTCGCGTGGCATAACATCAGCGGGGTAAGGGGAAGTCATGCCTCAGGCGTGAGTTCTGCAACAACGCCGCCCTGGCCTGAGATTTCCAGCGCGCTTTGTTTGCTTTGACCCGGCCTGCAAACGCGGTACGGTTCGTCATGGCGCAGCTGACTTCCATTGAAATCCTATTGCCTGAACTTCGGGCCTATGCGATTGCCATCTGCCATTCCCGCCACGAGGCCGAAGACCTTGTTCAGGATGCGGTCGAGCGGGGGTTGCGGTCGGACCGGAAGCCGACTTTGCTGGATGAGCTGCGGCCCTGGATGTTCCGTGTCATTCGCAACCTGCATTACGATGAGCTGAGAAAAAGGCGCGTGCGTCGGGAATATTTCGCGGCCGAAAAACGTCTATCCACTGAAACGGGTCCATCGGACACCGAGCGGGACGTATTGATCCGGCTGGCCTTTGAAAAACTGCCGCCCGAGACCCGCGAGGTTCTGTGTCTCGTTGATATCATGGGGTTGAAGTACGCCGAGGCGGCGAAAGTGATGGATGTGCCGAATGGAACGGTGATGAGCCGGATCAGCCGTGCCCGCAAGGCGCTGTTGGAAATCGTCGATGGAGCCGAAACGTCAAAGCAGGAAGCGACGCGGAAGACATGAATGAACTGCACGACAAGGACTGGGAACAGGTCAACGCCTACCACGATGGTGAGTTGTGCGCAGCAGACTTACACGCATTCGAGGGTCGGCTTGCGTCCGAGCCCGCGCTTGCTGCAGCGCTTGAGGACGTGCGGAACGTCTCTGACAGCTTGGCGGCCTTGCGGCCAAGCCTGGTGCAATCGGCCTCTGCGCTGGATACCAGTTCCGCAAACAGTAACTGGCACCCACGGCGCTTGCTTGCGGTCGGTGCCGTTGCTGCGGCAATTGCCTTAGCTGTGGCTTTCGGCCCGGCTTTTGATACCACCCCGACAGCTTTCGAAATTCACGCCGAACTGGCGGCTGAGGCATTTGACGTCGAGTCCGCGGAGCTGCGGTCCGCCGCAGCAGGCGGCGCGGTGGGGATACCCGACCTTTCCGTCGCACACCTGACGGCTGTTTTCTTCCGCACATCGGACAACGGTGAAATTGTCCACTACGCGGGTCAGAATGGATGCAGATTGACCTATTTTCGAGGCACGTTCGTTTCCCCAGAGGGCAATGACACGCCAGGGCAGCAGATGGCAACCTGGCTGTCCAAGGATCAACTTCGCTATATGATTGTCGCGACAGGGATGGACCGCACGCGGTTCGATGCCATCGCCAGTTATCTCAAGCTTGAAACCAGCGAGCGTGCCTCCGAAAGCGTCATGGCGTCGCTTTCGGAGACGATCCGGACGGCGCGGTCCTGCGTCGGCTAGGTCAATTGGTTTTCGCGGTGTCCGTCAAGCTGTCGAGATACGCGATCACATCGGCCTGATCCTGCGCCTTGCGAAGTCCGGCAAAGCTCATTTTCGTGCCGGGAACGGCCTTGCGGGGGCTGGCCAGAAACGCGGCAAGCCGGTCAGGTGTCCAGTCGCCCCCGTATTCGATGAGTGCGTCTGAATAGCGAAAACCGTCGGCCGCTGCCACGGGTGCACCGACGATGCCGTATAGGTTGGGACCGACGCGATTGGCCCCACCCTCATCTACCGTATGGCAAGCCTTGCATTTTCTGAACGTTTTTTCGCCCGCAACCGTGTTGATTTGCGTCAGTACCTCGTTGTCGGGCTTTTCCGACTCTTGGGCACTGGCAGCTTCAGCTGACTCGTCCGCGGTTTCGCTTTCGGTCGCGGTGCCTAGTCCGCCCGTGACCTGGGCCACGTATTTCGAAACCGTTTCGATTTCTTCCTTGGTCAAGGTTTCTGAGAAAGCCGGCATAACACCGATACCGCTTGTCACGGCAGCGCGGACCTGCTCGACCGTCGGTTTGAATTCATCAAGGCTGGGGCCAATCTCCGCCTCTGATCTTACATCTTTCAGAGCGTGACAAAGGGCGCAGGCCGGTTTCGCGGTTTCGGTAAAGATCGTCCGGCCGGCATCAAGATCGGATTGGGCGCTTGCGGTGCTGGACATCAGGGCGACGAACATTACGGCGCCGAGAGGCGGCGTCGATAGATTGGTCATAGATATGTCTCCGGATTGGGGGCGACCCGGCGACAACGGGTGTCGCCGGTTGTTGAGGTCAGCTGACGGTCACGTCGACGGCATGGGCGCGCCAGCCGTTGTTGCCATAGCCGCGTTCATTCGGCGGAAAGGTCTCGGGCTGGCTATCGCCCGCTTCGTTAGTGGCGCGGCTTGCCAGCATATGTGTGCCTTCGGACAGTTCTGTGATCATCACGAAGGGCCGCCAGGCATATGGGCCAAGGTCCGGGCCAAGAAACTGTGCCTCTGCCCAGTTTTGCCCGCCGTCGGTCGACACCTCGATCTTGTCCAGACCGCTGACTCCCCCCATGGCGACGCCGTGGATCTGCACCTTACCCGTCGCCGCATCCATCAGAGGCCCAGTGATCCAAGACTTGACGACCATTTCGTACATTGACGGCTGCGAGGGATCGCCCTTTTCCCCCACAGGGCGCACGCGGTAGCTTGTTTGCTGGATCTTATTGGGCGATTCCTCGACCGTCATTGCCAGACGCTTGATATACTTGACGTTGTTCACGCCGTAGTACCCCGGAATGACCAGCCGCAGGGGGCCGCCATGGGCAAGCGGCAAAGGCTCACCGTTCATCTCCCACGCCAGGATCGCCTGATCCATCGCTGCCTTTGGAACCGATCGTTCAACCTGAATTGTCTCGGGTGGCAGGCCGTCCGGGATCTCTTCGCCACCCGTACCGGTCAGGAACACGGCGTCCGCATCCGCGCCGCCCATCGCCTCGATCACCGCGCGCACCGGCACGCCGGTCCAGACCACATTGCCCGCGGCCCCGACCGACCATTGCGAGCCGCTGGTTTCATGGTCGAAAAAGGCGCGTCCGTTCCCCGAGCATTGCAGCACACAGACCACCGTTTCGACGCCGAGCGTCTTCATGTCGCCCACGGTCATCTTTCCCGGGTTCGCGACCCCGTTGATCTCGATTTCCCACGTATCGCGGTCGGCCACAATATCTTCGGACGGTGCGGGCAGGTTGTTGCGGATGTAGAGCTCGTCGCTCGGCGTGATTAGTTCAGTCCCCTGTACCGCGCGCTTGGTTTCAAGCGTCTGCTTCGAATGGATGATGAAATCGTCGGGGTCCTTCCAGGCCACGTACTCGGGCAGCGGATCGGTCGCGTTCTGCGCCGTTACCGAACCGCCGACCGCAGCCGCGGCCATTGTTCCGGCCGAGCCGATCAGAAAGTGGCGACGCTTCACTTGTGTCTGGATGTTCATTGCTTTCCTCCCATGGTTCAAGGCACCGCATTCCATGGCATACAGCACCCGTATGACTGAGAGGCGTCCGGCTGACTGTCTTTATTCCCGCCACCCGCAAAAAAAATCGACCACGCGTGTGGCCGATTTCCTGAGTTCCGGTTTTCAAGAGTGGATCAGCGACGCCAGCCTTCGGTCGCCATGAGTTCCTGCGCCTCCTCGGTGACGAGGAAATCGAGAAATTGCTGTGCCTCCGGGTCGGCATCGGGCGACAGCACGACGTTCACGTCGCGGTAGATTACCCGTTCCTCGGCAAGCTCAACCATGTCCAGGTCATCCTTGGTGATCGGCCAGTTGGGCCATGTGATCCAGGCGTCGGCATCACCGCCCGAAATGACACCATACGAAGCACCGGACCCGAGCGCATAAGCCACGATGTTGCGGCGCAGGGCGGCGATGTCGTCAAGGCTGCCCAATCGCCCTGCCACATCTTCCCATGTGCCGGTGCCCGAGGTGTTGTAGACCCCTGCGCCCTCGGTCACCACGACCCGCACCCCGTTGGCCAAAAGGTCATCGAAGCCTTCGATGCCCAGCGGGTTGCCGGCCTTCACCGCGATCACCGTCGGACGCAAATAAATCGGCTCGACCTTTGCCGGATCGAAGGCGGTATATGTCAGCAGGAACGCCGTCATCGACTGCTCCGACGTGCCCCAGAGAATATCCGCATCGGCCTGGGCATCAGCGGTCCATTTTGACTCCGGGCCCGCGATCACTTCGACCTTGGTGCCGGTCTGCTCTTCAAATACGGCCGCGACCTTCCGGAACGCCGTGTGCGGTCCGCCAGCGCCGTAAAGCTTCACGACGCCGTCCTTCGGCGCGTGTTCGATGGATGGATCATTGAAGGGTGTATCCCCGCGCCGATCGGCGGCGATGTCTGCAAAGGCCGGCGCGGCGGCAAGGATCGTGGTGGCAAGAAGCGTTGTCAGTCGCATGGTATCTCCTGTCAGGTCGTGTATCGACCACCTCCGGTCGAGTTGGTCTTCACAGGACTGACGGACCGACATCCAGTACCCTTCCCTATTTTATGTTCACGCCTCCGTGAGGTCATGTCGGCGCGCCGGCATCCTCGAATTGCGCCTGCAGCAGATGCGCAATGTCCAGAAGGCGCGCGCGGGGCAGAGCGCCGGTCAGGGCATAGGCGAACTCGGTATCGCTCCAGTAGAACGCCTGCTCGGTGGCCGTTTCGGCAAATCGGAAGCTCGGGTCATTGTCGCTTCCTCGCCGCAGATAGAGCGTCAGGCGCTGACCGTTGCCATCTTCATACATCAATTGTGCCGCTGGTTCGGTGGGCGAGGGGAGGAGCCGCCCACCGACCAACGACAGGCCCGCGACACGCAGGTCGGGGATAACAAATGGACGTCCCAGCCGATTGGTCAGCCAGGTGGCCAGATGGCCCTTGTTGTCGGCTCCGACCTCGACCGGGTGCGCCACTTCGACAACGAAGGTGCGATGTGCGGCGAAGGCTTCGGCCACAAGGCCCGGCGTCGGTTGCGGAGCTGTGTCGGGGCGCAGGACCCAACCTGCCGCACCGCCGACAATCAGCGCCATCGCAACCGACGCAGCCCATGCAAAAGGCATGTGTCTGCGCGGGTCATTAGCCGGAAGCGCCCCCATTGGTTGATCGCTAACCAACCCCGCAAAGGCACGGCCCAGATCGCGGGCGATAGCCATGTCAGCCTCCACCCGGCGCGCGGCATCTGGTGTGTCGTTCAGATAGGCTTCGACCTGGCTTCTCCGATCAGGCGTCAGAGCGTCGTCCACATAGGCGACAAGATCTTCTTCACGAATATCCTTTAGCGCGCTCGTCATGTCACGCTCCTTAGTTTGGGGGCGGCCTCATCTGTTGCCTCGCGCAAAGCGGCGCGGGCCCGGCTCACGCGGCTCAGGATCGTGCCTTCGGGCACGCCAAGAATCTGAGCGGCCTCGCGGTAGGTGAAGCCTTCGATGCTGACCAGTATCAAAGCCGCCCGCTGATCGTCGGGCAGAGACATGACGCGCGCCAGCAGCCGGTTCAACTCGACGTGGTTTTCCTGTGTCGGCGGTATCTCTGGCGGAGATGTCATGGTCTCAAGAGAATCCGTCTGACGTCGTTTCGCGCCCCGCCACCCGTCGACATGCAGGTTGCGCATCATCGTGAAGAGCCAGGCCCGAAGCGGCACGCCTTCGCGCCGCAGCGTCCACTTCCGCAAGGCACGTTCCATGCAATCCTGCACGAGGTCATCGGCGGTGTGCACGTCACGGGTCAGCGTGATCGCGTACCGCTTCATGGCGTCGGCCTCTTGGGCAAGGGCGTGGTGGGTCGGCATGGTGCCTCCGCTTGGATGCATTCACCAAAGTGACGCCTGAGCCTGCCGGTTTATTCCCAGAAATCTTTTCCAGAATATAGATCACGGGTTCGTGAACAAAAACTTGGGAAGGTTTTCGAGCGGACAGGCGTGAACCTTGCAAGCTCCGCCCAAAGCGGCGCTCCGACCGAATTCAAAGGAGAGTTCTAATGAACACCACGAAGAAGATTATCGCCACAATCGCGGCCCTGACCGCCACCGCGTCCGTCGCCCTGGCTGACGGCCATGCGTCGAATGCGCTCGAAACCGCAGAACAGGAACTGAGTCACGCCGTCGTGGTCAAGTCCGTGACCGCCGCCGCAGATGGCTGGGTCGTGATCCACGCAATCAAGGACGGCAAGCCCGTCGTGCCGGCCTCGATCGGCCATACTTATGTCAAGGCCGGCATGACCGAGAACGTCTATGTGCCGCTGACCGGTGAATATGATGGCGACAAGGTCATCGCGATGCTTCACGTCGATGATGGCGAACTCGGCGTCTATGAATTCGGGCCCGAGAGCACAGCGAACGACAAGCCGGTGGTCGTCGATGGTGGCCCATTGGTCAGCCCGATCTCGATCGACGACTGAACCTCTCACGGTCGGGTGCTCTTCGGATCGCCCGGCCAGATCGTTTTTTGGAGGTACAATATGTCGAACCAGGAACCGGACTTCGAGAAATCGAAACGATGGCATTGGATCCCTTTGGCGGGCATGGCGGCGGCCGTCGCATTTGCGCTGTTTGCCGCGCTCTATGAAGATGCCTCGGAGCCGCTACCGAACGACGCCACAAAAGACATCGAACATTCGGAATAGAAACGTTTGCAGCCATTTATGGCGATAAGAGTGTGATTGGATTGTAGCCATAGACGCCCCCGATCTATGCGGATGTCCGATTCCAAATGATTGAATGAGGGCGAAATGACCGAAACAGTACTTCCTGAAAATACCGCCGAACAAAACGCGCCCCGGTCTCCTTGGGCCGGACTTGCGCTGACGGGCGCAATTGCAATGGCTGCATTCGGTTTGCGCTATCTTCCCGGCTTGAATCTGTTATCTCCGTTGATCCTGGCCATTCTGATCGGGATGGCTGTGCATAATCTGATCGGAACCCCCGCCGCCGCAAAACCCGGTGTGACATTCAGCCTGAAAAAGATACTGCGTGCCGGTATCATACTGCTCGGGCTGCAGCTGACCTTTGCACAGGTCGCCGCCGTGGGCTGGGTCGGCGTCGGCGTTATTGTGGCCACGCTCGTTGCTACTTTCTTCTTCACCAAATGGCTGGGCCGTCAACTCGGGCTTGACGCGAAACTGACAGAGCTGATAGCGGCGGGCACATCCATCTGCGGCGCTTCGGCGGTGATCGCGACGAACACCGTGACCCGCGGAAGCGACGAAGACGTGGCCTATGCGGTTGCCTGCGTGACCGTATTCGGCTCGCTTTCTATGGTCCTCATCCCGGTCGCCGAAACGTTCCTGCAGCTTGGGCCGCACGCCTACGGCCTCTGGACCGGAGCCTCGATCCATGAAGTTGCGCAGGTCGTTGCCGCCGCCTTCCAGCAGGGCGAAGAGGCGGGGCATTTCGGAACAATCGCGAAGCTGACACGCGTCATGATGCTGGCGCCGATGGTGCTGATCCTCGGCTATTTTGCCGCGAAGCAAGCCAACGGAAAACAGGCCGGGGGCGCACCCATTCCTTGGTTTGTGCTTGGCTTTGTCGGCATGGTCGGAATTGCCTCGACCGGTTGGGTGCCACAAGTCGTGGAGCCGTGGACAACAGGCCTCACGCAGTTTCTGCTTGCGATGGCGCTGGCGGCAATGGGGCTGGAGACTGACATCCGAAAGTTGGCGGCGGAAGGCGTGCGTCCCGCATTGCTCGGGGCCGCATCCTGGATTTTCATCGTATTGCTCAGCCTGTCGCTTGTGTCCGTCGTCAGAACATTTGGCGCAACTCTGGGCGTAGATTAGCGGAGAGCGGGCCTCGTCTGCGGGATGATGTTATGCGGCGAGCTTGCGGTGCTGCAAGCGCCGATATTCGAGGGTCTGTCGTTTGATCCTTTCACGCTGCTTGAGGATGGCCGGCGCCCTGCCGAAGTAGGCGTCGGCGGGCGTCACGTTGTTCAGGCTCTCGTGGTAGCGCTGGTGGTTGTAGTGCTCGACGAAGGCCTCGATCTGGGCCTCGAGGTCGCCGGGCAGGAAGTAGTTTTCGAGCAAGATGCGGTTCTTCAGGGTCTGGTGCCAGCGCTCGATCTTGCCCTGGGTCTGGGGATGACACGGGGCGCCGCGGACATGGCTCATCTTCCGAGCCTCTATGTAGTCCGCCAGTTCGCCAGCGATGTAGCTGGGGCCATTGTCCGATAGCAGCCTGGGCTTGTGCAGCACCGTGGCGCTGTCGCAGCCCGAGGCGGCGAGTGCGAGGTCCAGCGTGTCGGTCACGTCCTCGGCCCGCATGTTGGTGCATAGCTTCCAGGCGATGATGTAGCGCGAGAAGTCGTCAAGCACCGTCGACAGGTACATCCAGCCCCACCCGATGATCTTGAAGTAGGTGAAGTCGGTCTGCCACATCTCGTTCGGCCGCGTGGTCTCGGTATGGAACTGATCGGCCGCCTTGATCACCGTATAAGCCGGGCTCGTGATCAGGTCATGGGCCTTGAGCAACCGGTAAACCGTTGCTTCCGACACGAAGTAGTGTTTTTCATCGATGAAGCGCACAGCCAGTTCGCGTGGGCTTAGGTCGGTCGCCTCCAACGCCATCTCGACGATCTGGTCCTGGATATCCTTGCCGATGCGGTTCCAGACCCGGCTCGGCGCCGAAGGTTTGTCCGCCAGCGCTTCCGGCCCGCCTTCGAGGTAGCGATCATACCACCGATAGAAGGTCCGGCGGGCAATGCCGAGTTGGTCCAGCGTACGCTTGGCCGGCAGATGCGACTGCGCGACGATCCGGATGATCTCAAGCTTCTCGGATGCGGGATACCTCATTCGTCGTCGCCCCCATCCGCGATCATGCTTTTTTTAAGCAAGCGGTTTTCCAGCGTCAGGTCCGCCACGCACTCCTTCAGCGCACGGGCTTCGCGGCGCAAGTCCTGTACGTCACCGGTGGTCGCGGCGCGGGCGGTGTCTCCGGCCAAGCGGCGTTTGCCGGCTTCCATGAACTCCTTGGACCAGCTGTAATACAGGCTCTGCGCAATCCCTTCCTTACGGCACAGCTCGGCGATGCTGTCGTCACCGCGCAAGCCTTCCAGCACGATCCGGATCTTGTCCTCGGCAGAGAAATGGCGACGGGTCTGACGCCGGATGTCTTTGACCACTCGCTCTGCAGGAGGCTTGGTCGGCGATTTTGTATTGGATGGTTTGGGCTTCATCTTCGTTCCTTCGTCACTGCGACGAAGCCCAAACCATCCTTAAATCACAACCTCAAATCTGTGCCATAGGCGCTGACGGGGGACATACCGGCGCTACCGTGGCCTAATTTGCAACCGCCCTATACACCTTATCCCTCTGCGCTTAGGGCACGGGTCCATCGTGCACCTTCTTGGATGCCTGCACCACTTACGAAAATGTAAGGTAACGCCATGCTTTTCGAGATTCGACTATTTGCGGCCTATAGCGCGGGAACGGTCGGTAGGTCCAAATCGGCAAAAATCGGCAGGTGATCCGAGCCCTTTCGCGCATCATCATCCAGCATCCGGCCGATCGAAACCGTTCGAATGTCATGCGAATGCGCAATACGATCCAGTGCGAAGACGGGCCGACGGCTGTGGTAGGTCGGTCCGGCATCCCGTATGTGGTAATCTCGCGCCATTCGACCCAGACCAATGCGAAGCGACCTTTCGTTAAAGTCACCCAGTACGACTGTGGGTTTCTTCGTCTTTTCGCTTGCCGCCTTCAGCGCAGAAAGCTGGCGTCTGCGGGTGCCACGCAACAGGCCGAGGTGAATGCCGAAGACCCGGAGCATGCCAAGATCGGTCACCAGACTGACGGATACCCCGCCGCGTGGTTCTCCTCCCTTCAGATCGAAATGGGACCGGTCGAGGATTTCGAAGTCGGGACGGATCAGCAAGGCATTCCCGTGCCACCCCAGGCTGTTGCGTCCATGATCAAAAGCGACCGGAACTAGGCCTGTAGATGCAAAAATCTGATCTCGGTCGAGCACGGGTTCGCGTGGCGGCAGCCGCCGGTCCGCCTCCTGCAAAGCAACGATGTCTGCCGATAACGAGCTGATAATCCGCAAAATGCGCTCGGGGTCGCGGCGACGATCGGTGCCGACCGCCTTGCGCATGTTGTAGGACGCCACCCGGATCGTCTGCGTCACAGAACCGGCGCTCCAAGCCGAAACACGCCTTCGACGATCCGCATCGGCAGCGATGCCTCGCTGACACCCAATTCGCAATTCTTGCTCTTCGCAAGATACCAGTCTTCGATTTGTCTGACTGTTGGCGCGTCGTGGCAGAATAGCGCAAGCTCGAAGTTGAGCAGTAGCGACCGGACGTCAAAATTCGCGGACCCGGCCCAGGCGACATCGTCGATCAGTCCGGCCTTAGCATGAAGCATACCTGCGGTGAACCTGTTTATCTTGACACCAATTGCCTGAAGCTCGCGCAGATAGGGGCCACGGGCGAAATCGGCTGTGCGCTGGTTTGATATATCCGGCAGCAGGAGACGCACATCGACGCCGCGGCGTGCCGCTGACGCAAGCGCGGCCTGCAGTTCTTCGGTTGGTACGAAATACGGCGTTGCGACCCAAACCCGCGCACGGCTCCGATGGATCAATGTCACTAACCCGTCATGCAATACGTCTTCCGGTTCGTCAGGACCGGAGGGGACAACCTGCAAGACCGCGGTGCCCCCTGTCGTCTCGGCGCGATGCAAATCTCCGCTCACTGCCCTGCCGGTGACATCCCAGTCGGAGGCGAAGACGTCGATGAAAGGCTGCACAGCAGGCCCGGTGACGGTAAAGCTCAGATCAGTCCAGACATCCGGGCCGGTCCCGAGGTATTCCGCCCCGACATTGCGCCCGCCTGTCCAGACCCGCGCGCGGTCGGCAATCACCAATTTGCGGTGGTTGCGCAGATTGAGGTGCCCGTTGTCGGGTGGGTGTAGAAACGGAGAGAAATAGCGGACCTCTCCGCCCGCTGCCCGCAGCGCATCAAGCGCACGGTGCGGCCTGCGCAAGGTGCCGAGGCGGTCGATGTTCAACCGCACCTTCACGCCCGCTTTTGCCTTTGTGGTCAGTTTCTCGACGAAACGTTCCCCAACGGGATCGGGCGCCACAATGTAGAACAGGATATCAAGTGTTTCTTGCGCCCCGTTGATCAACTCATCGAGCGCGGCCCGCGCGGTGTCGGCAGTGTCGAGAAGGGTCAGCGTGTTGCCACCGGTCGGTTGCGGCGCACCCATCTGGCGCAACAGATCAGCGGCAGGGGCGTCAACCGTTCCCGCGTCAAAGTTCGTGAACTGGATGGCGGGGAAGCGAGAGCCTTGTTTTCGGAACCCCAGCATCAGGAACAGCGGGATAGCCACGTAGGGCAGGATCAGCATGAACAGAATCCAGGCCGCCGCGGATTGCGGAGTCCGGCGCTGCTGTAGAACGAAGACTATGGCGACTGCGACCACAAGGACGCCGACGACAATCAATCCGTGTTGTGTGAGCCAATGCAGCGTTCGTCTCCGTTCTATTTCTAGCCCGTGGTGTGGGCCTAGGCGGGTTACTCGGATCAGGATGGACCTTTAGCCGAGCGCGGTGGTCAATCAAAAAGCCATCCGCCCTCGTGCTTTTCCTGGGTCGGCGGGCTGAAAACGGCGTCGTAAGCAATCTGCTCGAAACGGGTCAGAAGCTCCGGTTTGTCCTGTCCACCAAGATCAGCTGTTTGAAGATACTGGCAGTAGGCCGCAATCATTATGTTGGCGACTTCAGCGTCCTGTGTGCCAGACAGGTCCTGTTTCAACCTGTTCGCAATCGGATGGATATCGCCACCCACAGCAACGGTCGAACCGATCGTGCCCCCGAGTTTGTCGATTGAAATCCCGTCGGCCGCTCCCCCAGCGGCAGCAAGGACTTCTGACGGGACGGGGCAGTCGAGAGGGGTCGCGAGGGCGATGCCCGGCACCATCAGGGCTGTCACGGTCGAGAGAATGAGTTGTCTGATCATCGATTTGATTCCCGGATTGATTGTATGTGCCTAAAGCATGACCGTGACCGCGCGTTTGTCACTTTACAGATACGCAAGGTTCTGAACCGCAGAGACGGTTCAGCCGCCCATGGCCATTTGCCGTGACAGGCTCGCCATGATCCACAAGCTGCCGCCGGCCATGATGCCGGCGATCAAGGCAGTTAGGGCCAGCGCCAGCAGATTTTCCCGTGGTGTGTGGGTCAGATCGATATGCAGGAAATATCGCAGGTGCACGACGATCTGTGCGACGGCAAAGAAGGCAATCAGCGCGTCTGTCCAAGGTCTGGACAGGCCGCCGAAAAGAACAAGTGAAAAGGGAATTGCCGTCAGCACGAGAGCCAGCAAATAGCCCGTCAGATAGCTGCTTCGTTCGGCGCGGTGTCGTTTGATATCGGTCATGGTACAAGCGCCGGAAGATAGACGATGGAATAGATCGCGACCCAGACGAGCCCGACGAGATGCCAGAACATCGCTAGCCGCTCGACGTTTGCGGCAAGATGTGGATCGGCAGGCGAAACGAGGCTGCGGCAGGTCACGACGGCCATCCACAAAAGCCCTATTGCGACGTGCAACCCGTGGGTGCCGACAAGCGTAAAATAGGCAGATAGAAACCCGCTTCGTCCCGGCCCCGCTTCGTCGCCGATCAGCGCCCTGAACTCATCGAACTCGATGAGAAGAAAGGCAAGGCCGAGCGCAAAGCTAAGGCCTGTCCAGAGCACGAAGCGCCCTGTGTCGTTGTCGCGGAAAGAAAGGGTTGCAAAGCCGAAGGTCAGGCTGCTGGTCAGCAACAGCCCGGTATAAGTTGCCGTTTTGCCCAGCGAAAAGAGTGCCGCGCCCGCCGCCGGTCCACCGTCCGTCGCGGGAGCCATGACGGCATATGTCGCAAAGAGCAGTGCGAAGATCACCACGTCTCCCATGAGGAACAGCCAAAAGCCGAAGGCCTGCTCGGAGGTGGTATCGTGGTGCGCTGTCATTGGGCGGGCTCGGCCGCAAGTTCGTGCCGGTGATCACTCAGCGGATCGCCGTCCCATCGCGATCCGCTTGCGGCCTCCTTGCGCCATCTGGCATCCGCTGCGGCAATGCGTTCTTGCGGCACGGTCACCTCCTCCAGTGGGCGCAGGGATATCAGTATGATCGCGACGACAAGTCCGATGACTGCGGCGACCGCCAGCCACCACATCCACCAGACCACGCCGAAACCCAGCGCGAAGGCCAATCCGCCAATGATGATGCCCCACAAAGTGCCCCTCGGGAGGTGGATCGCCTCGATAGGTCTCGCATCGGCATAGGCTATCCCGCGCGCCTTGCTGCGCCAGAATGCGTCGCGCCCGTCAACCTGCGGTGGGTGCGCGAAATTCCAGGCGGGTGCGGGGGATGGGGTTGCCCATTCCAGAGTGCGCCCATTCCAGGGGTCGCCGGTCGGATCGCGCAAGGCGACGCGGTCACGAATGCTGACCCTCAGCTGAATGATCTGGCAGATGATCCCGCAAAGTACCAGGACCGCGCCAACCGCCGCCAGCACCAGCCAGGGCTGCCATTGGGGCACGTCGTAGCTCTGCATCCGCCGCACCATCCCCTTCAGGCCCAGCCAGTAGAGCGGCGTGAACGCGACCCAAAAGCCTGTCGCCCAGAAAAATACCGCCCGCCGCCCCCAGCGGTCATCGAGCCGGAACCCGAAAGCCTTCGGAAACCAGTAGGTGTATCCCGCGAAGAACCCGAAGAGCGCGCCGGGCACCAGCATGTTGTGGAAATGGGCGACAAGGAAGGTGGAGTTGTGCAGCACGTAGTCCACCGCCGGCACAGCCAGCATCACGCCTGTCATTCCGCCGATGGTGAACGAGATCAGGAAGGCGAGCGTCCACAGCATCGGCTGCTCGAACCGAACCCGCCCGCCCCACATCGTCAAGATCCAGTCGAAGATCTTAACCCCGGTCGGCACGGCGATGATCATGGTCGTGATCCCGAAAAAGGCGTTGACGCTCGCCCCCGATCCCATCGTGAAAAAGTGGTGCAGCCAAGTGGTGAAGGCAAGAATGGCGATCACCATCGTCGCCCAGACCAGCGAGGCATAGCCGAAGAGCCGCTTGGTCGAGAATGTTGCGACCACCTCTGAAAACACACCGAAGGCCGGCAGGATCAGGATGTAGACTTCCGGGTGCCCCCACATCCAGATGATATTGGCGAACTGCATAGGATTACCGCCGCCGTCATTGGTAAAAAAGTGCATCCCCAGATTGCGATCGAGGCCCAGAAGGGCGGCCGCGACGGTCAGGGCGGGGAAGGCCAAGACGATTAGGATCGAGGCGCAGAGCGCCGTCCAGGTGAACATCGGCAGACGCATCCAGGTCATCCCCGGGGCGCGACGCTTGACGATGGTGACGATGAAATTGATCCCCGTCAGCGTCGTACCGACACCGCTGACCAGCAGCGCCCAAATCCAGTAATCCACGCCCGTATCGGGGCTGAACTCCCGCTCGGAGAGCGGCGGATAGCCCGTCCAGCCCGCTTGGCTGAACTTGCCCAACACCAGTGAAATCAGCACCAGCCCGGCGCCCGCGGCGGTCAGCCAAAAGCTGATATTGTTGAGTCGCGGAAAGGCGACATCGCGCGCGCCGATCTGGAGTGGCACGACGAAGTTCATTAGCCCTGTCAGGAATGGCATCGCCATGAAGAGGATCATGATCGTGCCGTGCGCCGAGAAGATCTGATCGTAATGTTCCGGCGGCAAGTAACCACCATCGTTCAGGCCGAAAGCCTGCTGTGCCCGCATCATCAGCGCATCGACGAAACCGCGCAGCAGCAGGACAAGTGCGAGCACCACATACATGATGCCGAGCTTCTTGTGGTCGGTTGATGTCAGCCAGTCTCGCCAGAGCATCGGGAGTGACCGCGTCCAGAGTACGATCGCGACCACGGCAACTCCCGCCAGTACTGTGACAGCGGCACCTGCGAATGCGATCGGGCTGTAGAAGGGCAGAGCGCCGTAATCCAGCCGCCCGTACAGAGTGGACCAGTCCATCATGGATGTCGCCTCTCTTGCACGATCTTGACGGGAGAGGCGTAGCGGTCGAGCACGGTTTCGAAAAGGCCCGCTGGATAGCTTCCGAAAATTTCCGGATCGGCCGGGCCTGAACGGCGCAGATCTCTGAGGGCGCCATCGCCTAAGGCCGGTTCTGACCGGGCGGCCGCGACCCATTGTTCAAAGTCGTCCGGTGGAAGGGCCTGCACACGGAAGTGCTGGTTTACGAACCCATCACCGTTGTAAAGCGCATTGCGGCCTTCCAGCACCGCAGGTTCCAGCGCTTCCAGGTTCAGAACCGTGACCATTCCGGCCATTGCATAGATCTGTCCACCGAGCGCCGGAACCATCAACGCCGACATCGTGGCGTCCGACGTCATGCGCAGCCGGATAGGGCGACCGACCGGGAAAACCAGTGTGTTGACGCTGGCAATTCCCTCCTCAGGATAAAGAAAGAGGTATTTCCAGTCGTAGGAGATAACCTCGACCTCGATCGGCGGCTCGTCACCGATGGGTCGTGTCGGATCGAGGGCACGGGTGCTGGTCAGAACCAGCAGGCCAATCGCGATGACGATTGCTGAGGGCAGCCCCCAGATTGCCAGTTCCAGCGGGCGTGATCCGTCCGCATCAGGTGTATGCCGTCCTACCGGCGTGCGCGCCCGAAACCGCCATGCGATGATGCCTATGGCGAGCACAACCACGACAAGAACCGGCAGCATGAGGAACAGTGTCTCCTTCAGCAGCGCAAGTTCACTGGCCGCGACGGGCCCCACTGGTTCCAGAAGGGACCCTTGCGCCAGAAGGTTGGCTGGAAAGGTCGAAATCAATGCAGTGCCTGCGAAGCGCAAGGGAGATATTCCGAGGTGCATAACGTCAGACCATAGGCGATACTGTCCGGACATTGCACCTTACGAATTTTTCAAGTTTCTGCGCTTGCTACCATGCGCGGTGGTAAGCGATCTTTCTGAGGAGGCCGGTTCCGAATACGGACCGACCCAGAGAATGCTCGAGGGGCACACTTCTTGACCACCGCATCGAGGAAGCAATTAGATCATGTTTCCTGATCTGGACCACGCGGATAGATGTTGATTGGTGGGCTTCTTGAGACAATTGGACATTGCTTTAGGAGTTGGTGATGGGTGATTTGGAAGCCTACGAGGTCAGAGAGGTCCTCGGGTATTTCGAGAATGCCAAAGCGTTCGAGATGGCGACCGAACGACTACTGGACAGCGGGATCCATCGGGATGCGATTCACTTGATGGCAAGCCACGACGCTGTGAACAAGAAGCTCAGCCATGTTTACGGCAAAGCCAAAAAAGACCTTGAGGATGAGCAGCTTCCTGAACCCATTTTCGAGGATGCCAAGAGCCTTAAAACCGACAAGGCGCTTGCCCTCGGTGTTCCGGCCTATATTGGCGGCGCTGGTGCGGGTCTGGCCGTCGTCGCAAGTGGAGGCACGATCGCATTCGCTGCTTTGGCCGCCGCCGCCTGCGCCTCTGCCGGGGCAGGTGTCGGGACTTTGCTGCGGGGGTTCATTGGCCGGCACCATGCAAAATTTCTTGAAGAGCAACTGTCGTTTGGGCATCTGGTCATATCGGTCGACGTGAGCCGCCCTGAGCGTGAACCGGCAATAATCGCAATTCTGAAAGAGGCGGGTGCCCATTCGACATCCGCCCACACCGTCACGAGGTATGAACAGTTCGACGAGCATCCCCTTGAGTTTTTCGACCCGTACACGTTTCAGGATCGCGTTGATTTTGGAAGATATTGAGAAGCGGAGTAGGGAACGGGTTTGACCACAATCGCATTGGCTCTTGGCGCGGGTGGCGCGCGAGGCCTCGCACATATTCACGTTCTGGAAGCATTCGAAGACCTTGGAGTCTCACCCAGCATGATCGCCGGCACTTCGATCGGATCGATCATCGGATGTGCCAGATGCGCCGGAATGTCTGGCGCCGAGATCAAAGACTTTGTCCTCGACCGCGTCAGCAATCGTCGACGGTTGCTCAGCGATGTATTCCGGACGCGGCCGGCCAATCTGGAGACGTTTTTCGAGGAAGGTGGCTTACGGATCGCGGAGCTAAATCTGGAACGCATTCTTGGTGTCTTTCTGCCACCTGAATTGCCACCACGGTTCGAAGACCTGAAGATCCCTCTGAAGATCGCCGCCACGGATTACTTTGAACAATCGACCACGGTATTCGAGTCCGGACATTTGCTGCCGGCGATGGCTGCGTCGTCGGCGATCCCAGCAGTTTTTCTGCCGGTGGAGTTTGGCGGGCACTTCTATATTGACGGCAGCGCGACGAACCCGTGCCCGCTGGACCTCGTTCAGGGCAGGGCTGATCACGTCGTCGCCGTCGATGTCTCGGGCGGCACACAGGGCCAGGCGTTTGGGCGACCGAACAAGATCGATGCTGTTTACGCTTCCAACCAGTTGATGCAGATGTCCATCGTAAAGCATACGGCAGCGAAATTTCCTGAAACATTATTGCTGCGCCCGCCGGTGGACAATTTTCGCTCGCTCGATTTCTTGCACGCGCGGCAAATATTGGAGGAGACGAAGCCGCTTCGCGAGAAAGCCAAGGTCGAAATCAGTCGTTTGCTGGACGATCCGCCTACAGACGGCCGTAAACAATTAACATAAACTTCATTATGCGTACAAACGCTATTTCGTGTCATGGTGTATTGACGGCAACCACCACTCGCCCTAGTAGCATCCGCAACACCAAGTACCCGGAACTGCATGCAAATTGGTCCTCTATCTCTAAGCACCGATTTTCGACTTTTCTGCTCCCTCACCTCCGAATGTAACATATATCGCGTGGCGATATTTCGTGCATCGTGCCCGTTTCGCGGGCATGAACTTGCGGGACCGTGTAGCATTGAACATACAGGACTTGAGACGCGCCCGCGGCCTCAGCCAGGAAGCGCTTGCTCATCAGGCCAACGTAAGCCGCGGTCACATGGGCAGGCTCGAGAACTCGAAATTTGCGGCCTCCCTCGACCTTCTCGAACGCATCGCCAAGGCGCTCAATGTCGATCCCGAAGAGCTCTTCGCGAGGCGTTAATCCGCTTCCTGAGGCTTTGATCCCGCCGCAATTTCAAAAGTCAAAACGGCAAGAACGGTACGAGTAGCGCGGGTACATGGCGAAGAAAAAGACAGGCTGGCCCTTCCAGGAAGGGTTTATCATCGACGGAATGAACGAAACCCATGTGTTTACCGACTACCGCTGGGATGATGGAAGCGTGAGCCGCCGCCAGTTTGTGGATCCATGCAGTTACGACCATACACTTGTCGTAGTACGGACAGTTTCACTCAAGCTTCCGGACAGCCACGATTAGTAGGAGAACCACTCCGAGTGGCGCATGTTGCCCTCGTAGTCGCCGTATTCGACCATGATGCTGCGGGAATAGAAGTACCAAAGGCCACCGCCGCTTGGATAGGCGATCTCCTGACCGCTTTCCGAGATGAATGTCGCGGGCCAGGGCGTGTGGGATCCGTAGACCCGCTGGATGTAACTGCAGGTCCGATTCTCGCGATCGCAGGAGCGGATCGACCAATCCCACTGTCGCGGCTCGTCGCGCGGCTCGTAGGAGCGCCCGGTGAACCAGATCACATGGGTCCGATTCAGCCACTCGTATTCAGGCAAGTTGGTGTCGAGCTCGCCCTCCCCGCCCGGCCCGCCCAGCTCGACCGGCACATGGGCAAAGGTGCAGACCCCGAAGGGCGGCAGGCTCGGCCAGGGCGTGATACGGCGGATCATGGTGCGATAGGCCCGTGCACAGACTGCGCTCGGGGGGAAGCCGCCAGCCATGCAGAGCATGATGGCGCAGTCGATGTCATAGGCCTGCGCCTTCTCAGGGGCTCCGAACACCGCCATCACCCCCATTGCAGCTGCCATCGCCTGTCGTCTCATGTCGCTCTCCCGCAAAAGTTGCGGCAACTATCGTGCAATATGTTATTATCTGCAATATGTCGTATTGACTCCATATGACTTTATGGCCTTAGTGTCGTGAAGTAGAAGGGCTCTCGTGGGGAGAGTCCGAACATGCCGATAGCGCGCAACCAGATCCTGATCACCATCGATGGTGTCAAAGACCTGTCCGAACAGGGCATAGCGTTCCGCTGCCGGTATGAACTCGTGGGGTTCACGGACGATGGCAAGCCGCGCTACCAGTGCATCTACCTGCGCGAGGGCGAGCCGGAAGCCATTCTGGTCTCGACCCGGATCACCCCGCACGGGCCAGAGCCGCGGTATTTCAACATATGGCCGGGGCTCTTCAAACATCATCTCGAGTTCGGTGACGGGCGCGATCTGCGCTTTGGTCCTGACTACAGCATCACCCTCGAGGAGCGCGGCTGACGTCATCGCTTTCGGGCGTGATGGGGCGGCCCGGACCTCTGGCTGGACGTTTCATGGCGCGCGGCCTGCGTGGGTGGGGCTGAGTGATAGCGCTGAGGCCGGGGTGGTTCTTGCCTCGCTGGATGCCACACCGCCGTCTGGCCGCGACGACATCCTCTCCCTGATCCGCACGACTGCTGACCGGCACCAGGGGAACCGTGCCCTGCGGCAGGTCGGCCTCGATGAGGACGACTGGCTGGTCCTTTTCCAAGCGCTGGTCGAGGCCGAAAGCAGCTACAATCCGACTGCCGTGAGCCCCAAGGGTGCCTACGGTCTTGGCCAGCTGATGCCAGACACGGCCCGCAGCCTCGGAGTCGATCCGCGCGATCCCTCCCAGAACCTCGACGGCGCCGCGCGCTACCTGCTCGCACAACTCGGAGCGTTCAAGGACATCGACCTGGCGCTGGCAGCCTATAATGCCGGGCCACACCGCGTGGTCGAATATTCCGGTGTCCCGCCTTTCACCGAGACCCGCGACTACATCGCGCGCATCCATCGGATCCGGTCCCGGCTGGCAGGCACACCTGTTTCCACGCCGGACACTCACGTCGCGGACCGGGTTCCAGTCCGCGCGCCGGTCCTCATTGAACTTCAGTAAAACAAGGGAACTTCGCATGCTTCGACATCGCCTCAGCCGCCTCTTGCCTGTCGCCACAACCCTGGCGGCTTTCGCAACACCCGCTCTCGCGCAGGACTTGTCGCCGATCCAGACCATGCTGGAAACCGTCGAGGCCGCGCTCACCGGTCCGATCGGAATTGCGGTCGCCACGCTCGCCGTCATCGGCACCGGCTTCATGTGCATGATGGGGCGTCTCAACTGGGGCTGGTTCGCCTCGGTCATCATCGGGATCGTGCTGATCTTCTCGGCCGGCACCATCGTTGACGGTTTCTCGTGACATTCCGGCAAAATAGCGTCCTACGAGGGACCCGAACGCGTTGTGCTTCGCAAACGCTGCCTCGGGTCCCTCTCCGGACACACATTTCCTTCTAAGCCGGAATATCACCCTATGGCAGAACGATCCCCCCTTTTTCTGGGACTCGCCCGTCCGCCCAAGTATCTGGGTCTCCCTGTCGGATACCTCGTGGTGCTGGCGACCGGGGTCGTTCTGCCGTTCATCTGGACGAAGTCGATGGTCTTCTTCCTGATTGGTCTCATCGCCTATCCGATCCTCTGGTTCGTCGCCGACCGCGAGCCGCATTTCTTCGAGGTGCTGCGCGTCTCCTACGGATCGGTGCGTTCGACGAAGAACCGGGCCCTGCATGGGGGTGACAGCTTTGGCGCTTGATGCGGGCACACTTTCCACTCACGGAACAGCCCTGCATCAAGCGGGCGGCGGGGAGTTCGCGCGGGAGAGCTATCTCGCCGAACACCTGCCGTATTTTGCCCTCGCCGATGACGATGTGATGGTGCTGCGGGAGGGCGATCTGATGGCGACCCTCCGCCTTGATGGTCTGAACCCGATGACCACTGAGGACGGCCGGCTCGACGCGCTCAAACGCGCGGTCGCGGCCATCGTTGCCCAGACCGGCAACGCTTTCGGCTTCTACATCCACCGGATCTCCGTGCCACAGGATTTGGGGATGCGTGCGATCGAGGGGGACAGTTTCGCCGCCGCGATCGATGCCCGCTGGCAAGCCCATGTCAAAGACCTGCGCCCGGCCAAACGCCAACTCTATCTCAGCGTGATCCGGCGCCCTGACATCTCCGCGCGCATACCGCTCCTGCGCGCGCTGGCCCGCAAAGCCTGGGTCAAGGACCGCGCGACGCGGATGCAGGAGCTGAACGAGGTCATGGGCTTCTTCGCGGTGGCACTTGCCTCGGCGAACCCCTTCAGGCTCACGAAATCGGGCGGCGAGTGGCTGGGCTATCTCAACACACTGAACGCAGGCAGCTTCTCCCCCATCGGCTTCGGACAAAGCGCCCTGCCCCTCTCCCATACCTTGAGCAACTGCCGCGCGACCTTCGACGGCGACGTCGTCACGCTGACCGACGCCGTGACCGGTCAGGTCAAATACGGCGCGCTCTTCTCGATGAAGACCTATCCGGCACTGACGGATGTAACCCTTCTCGACGCGCTCGACCTGCCGCTCGACATCGTGCTCACGAACTCCTTCAGCCCGATCCCGAACAACATCATGGCCGAACGCATCCAGCGCATCATCCGCCAGATGCACGCCTCTGACGATGCCGCCGTCTCCCTGCGGGAACAGCTCGGCCAAGCCGCCGACGACCAGGAAGCGGGCCGCATCGCCTTTGGCGACCATCACCTCTCCATCGCCGTCTATGCGCCAGACCGCGACACGCTCGAACGTGCCGCCGCCCAGATCAAGCGCGTCGGCCAGGAGATCATGTCGGTGATTGTCCGCGAAAACATGGCGCTGAAAGCCACCTACTTCGCGCAATCTCCCGGCAATTTCGGCTATCGCGCCCGCAAGACGCCGATTTCCTCGATCAACTTCGCCGACTTCGCAGCGCTTCACGGCAGCGTCGAAGGACGTGGCCCAGACCAGTCGCCCTGGAGCCAGACGATCTCGGTCCTGCCGACGGTCGGCACTTCGGGCTATCGGTTCAATTTCCACGAGGCGGGCAGCCCAGGCAAGGAACCAACGGTCGGCCATACGCTTGTGCTCGGGCGCACCGGCACCGGCAAGACACTGACCACGGCTTTCCTTGCGGCCCAAGCGCAGAGGGTCGGCGCGCGGCTCTTCTTCTTCGACAAGGATCGCGGACTCGAAATGGCGGTCCGCGCCCTTGGTGGCCGCTACAACGAAATCCGTGCCGGGGTGCCTTCGGGCTTGAACCCCCTCGATACCGAAATCGATGAACGTGGCCGCGCTTGGCTCTCGGATTGGCTTGCGACACTTCTCACACGCAATGGAACTCTCACGGGCGAGCAGTCCCGACACATCCAGAGCGCGGTCTCGCAAAATGCCCATGCCGAGGGCTCCCTCCGGCGCTTCGCAAGCTTTGAGACCTTGTTCCAATCGCTCGATGACGATGGTGAGCTGCAGTCCCGCGTCGCCGAATGGGCCCCGGGCGGCCGCTACGGCTGGGTCTTCGATGAGCCGGAACAGGGTGCCGGGCTTGAACTGGCCTCCGACATCATCGGTTTCGACATGACCGAGATCCTCGACATGACCACCGAGCGGATGGCGGTGCTCTCCTATATCTTCCGCCAGATCGAACGCGTGGTCGAGGATCGCCGCCCCACCATCATCGTGCTTGATGAGGCCTGGAAGCTTCTCGACGATCCCTACTTCGGGGCGCGGCTGGAAAACTGGTTGGTGACGCTACGCAAGATGAACTGCGTCGTGATCATGATGACGCAGTATCCGAGCCAGCTGCGCGACAGCCGCGTCGGCAAGACCATCGTCGAGACGGTGCCAACCCAGATCCTCTTCCCGAACGATCGCGCCACGGTCTCCGATTACGATTTTCTCCGCGTGAACGCCAAGGAGGCTGCCCTTCTCGTGCAGCCCACCATTGGCCAGCGCATCGCGCTTGTGCGCTCGGCGGGCGACAGCGTCTTCGTCGATGCGGACCTCTCAGCACTTGGCGATCTCCTTCCCATCCTTGGCGGCGGCGCCACCGGCGAAGCCCGCGTGCCCGCCGATTGGCGCGCCAATCCCGATTTCTGGAGACATGTGATATGAGTTCAAAACCCCTCCTCGCGCTTTGCGCCGCCGCTAGCCTGCTCGCCGCTTGCGAGAAATACACCGAGAAAACCTCGCCCTGCTTCGGACGCAATGGCGCGCCGCAGGTGACGCGGTCCGCGCTTTCCTTCTCGACCATGGGCGCACCGGCTCAGGAGACGGCCAAACCCGACTGCACCTTCGAGCCCCTGCCCCGTCCGGAATGAACCGCGCCGCGATCATATCCGCCGGGCTCTGCCTCGGTCTTGGTGCCCTGCCCGCGCATGCCCAGGGCGTCCCGACGCAGGATAATTCCGCCATTGGCCGCGCCATCGCCCGGGTGACGGCGTTCGCCGAAGATCTCGGCGTCCAGCGGGACAAGGATCGGACCGAGTCTACGCTGGCCGATGTCCAGGCCGACCAACTGCGCGTCCTCGAAGAGATGACGGCGGCCATCACCGGCCCCGGATTTGATATCCGCGCCCTCGAAGGCAATGCGGATTTTGGCGTAGCGGCGGTCTATCCCAATACCGATCCAAGCCCGATGAACAGCCGTCTCTTCGGCGAGGGACGCGAGACGGTCGAGATGATGATCGTAGAGGTCGCGGGCGAGTTCGCAGGCGCGCCCGGTGTGGCCCGCGCCGGTCTCTCGGCCACCCAGTGGCGCTGCCTCTTCCAGGCCCTGATCAAGCAGGAAAGCCGCTTCAACGTCGCGGCACAAAGCCCGGTCGGCGCCTATGGCCTGACCCAGCTCATGCCTGGCACCGCCTCCGATCTCGGCGTCGACCGCTATGACCCGAAGGACAACCTGCGCGGCGGCGCGCGTTACATTACGACCCAGCTCAACCGCTTCGGCAATATCCCCCATGCACTTGCGGCCTATAACGCAGGCCCCGGTCGGGTCATCGAATATGGTGGCGTGCCGCCCTTTGCCGAAACCCAAGGCTACGTCCGAAACATCTCGAAGTTCTACAACGAATACCTGGCTGTCGTGGGCGGTGCCGACGCGCTCGGCACGCTCTCGCCCTCGGATTTTGCGCTCGCCGAATATGCCAGCATCTCCGAGGCGGGCGTCTATTACGCCGCCGACAGTTCGGCCACCACAGAACAGGTCATCAATCGCCTCCGCGCGATCATCCTGCAGATCGATGCTCAGCCCAACGCCAAGGCGGCCTGGGAGCTCAACACCTACGCCAAGGCCGAGATCGGCCGCATCCTCAACCTCCGCGTCCGGCTGATGGCCGCCAACCAGCAGCGCGAGGCGGCCCACGCGCAGCACCTCGTCGCCGACCGGCTGGCCGAGCGCGACTTCATGCAGATGGGAGTTTCCGAATGAGACATCTTCTCCTGACCGTCGCCGCAGTCACCACACTCGGGCTCGCCTCGCCCGCATCGGCTCAAGGCGTCCCGACCTTCGATGGATCGCAGCTTGGTCAGCTCGTGGCACAGCTCGAACACATGGCCGAGGACCTGAATGTGCAAATGCAGCAGCTCGCCACCATGCGGCTGGAACTGGAAACCCAGCTGTCGCAGCTGACGAACCTCGAGGCGCAACTGACCTCGCTCATTGAAGGCAGCGGGCTCGGAGAACTCTTCGCCACGGTTGAAGAATTCCGAGCGCTGCGCGGCAAGCTGGTGGCCCCGCTCAACACCGCGCAGTCTTTGGCCAGCGGCGATTTCCTGAGCGGTTTCAATCCCGGCGCAGAACTCTCGGCCTCGGTCGAGCGCGTGCTGTCTGGCAGCGGCTTCACCTCGGAACGCCTGAGCACCCTCTCGGGCTCCGATCAGCCCGCCGACAACCGCATCGCCACCTCGGCCGGGGCCAGCGCCATGCTGTCCGTCGCGGCGCAGGAAAGCCACGAGGAGGCAGGCCAAAGCCTCGAACGGCTCGAGACCATGGTCGGGCTCATCGACGACCAGGACGGGCTGAAGGCCGCCGTCGATCTCAACACCCGCGTCACCGCTGAGCTCGGCATCATCCTGACCCAGATCTGGCGGCTGGAAGCCGCGCAAGGCGTCAGCGCCGGCCAGCTGGGCGTCGTCGATGCCGCGACCCTCGCGGACGAGCGCAAATTCCGCTCGATGGCGGTGGATCCATGAGACAATCCATGACCCGCAGCTTGGCGCCAATCCTGTCTCTTGGTCTCGCAGCACTTGTCGTGGCCGCCCTGCCCAGTGTTGCGTTGGCCCAGACCCCAAGCACAAACCCTTCCGGCGATACACCCTTCAGCTCGATGGCCATCGCGCGGGATGAGGCCGACACATGCCGTGTCCCAAAACCCCCCGCCGATCTGGCCGAAACCGCCTATCTCCGCAACGGATACCGTGCGATCCTGCGCATCCTGATTGCCGAAGAAACGCTCGCCTCGGAGAGCTGCACCTGCCTGCTGGATCAGTTCCCCTGGGATCAGGCGCTTGACGCCCTGCCCCGGTTCCAGACCTCGGACAACCCGCGCCTGCCGTTCAAGGTGCTCGATCTCTACGCGCAAGCCGACGCGCTCGAGGCGCAAATCGCGGAGGCATGTGAGGAGTAGATGGGGGTCATTCGCGACATCCTTGGCCAAGTCGACGCCGCGGTGGATACCGTGGCGCAGGACGGCTTTGTCTCCTCGGCGGCCTCGGTCGGTAATGTAATCTCGGCGGGCGCGACGCTCCTTGTCGTCCTCCTCGGCATCAACGCCGTGATGCAACTCCGCCCCCTGCCCTTCGGTACCGGCTTTGCTTTCGGCATGAAGATCGCGCTCGTGGGGATATTCGCGCAGAGCTGGGATAATTTCAGTGTCATCTATGGCATCGCTACGCAGGTGCCCGATTCCGTCGGCGCCTCGATCCTGGCGCTCACCGGCTCGGGCGACGAGGCCGGGGTCTATGAGAGCCTCGACAACATGGTCGCCCGCATCACCGCCTATGGCGACACGATCGGCGACCGCGCGGGCTGGGTCTTCGGCGCGGTTCTGGGTGCCATCTTCTTTGTCCTCTCCGCCGTCTTTGCCGCCGTCACTGCCGGGATCATCGCCTTCGCCCGCATCGTCTTCGCGCTGATGATCGTGATCGCCCCCTTCATGATCGTGACCTCGCTGTTCAAGCCGACCCAGTCCCTCTTCGAGGCATGGACCCGCGCCACCATCGGCTATGCGCTCATGCCCGTCGCCGCCGCAGGCGCCGCCGGCATCATCGTGGCCATCGCCGAGGCCATCGGGGATGCTTCCGCCGATCCGGGCGATGTCGAGACCGTCAGCCTCATCCTGCCCTTCCTCGTCATTCTGATCCTCAGCGCCGGGATCATGGCCTCGGTCCCCTACATCGCCTCCAACCTCACCGGCGTTGTCGGCATTGCCTCGAATGCCGTGGGGCTGACCGGCCTCGCGCGGCAGGGGTTCGTAAACACGCGGGAGTATGGCACCGGAGCGACCTCACGCCTCGTCACCGGTAAATCTCCGCACGAGTTGAACCAGATGGCCAATGCAGGAGTGGTGAAGACAGGCGAGCTGATCCGGCAAAGCCCCGGCGCGCTTCTCTCGGCCGCCAAGGCCTTCCGAAAACCCTGATTTGAAAGACGACGACTTTGAAGAAGCTTGTGACCAGTTCCGCGAACCACGACCGCGACGCTTTCGAGGCGGATTTCATCTACGGGCCCAGGCGGCGCGAGCGCTTCGCCTGGTTCGTGGCAGCCGCCGGCGTGCTGGTCGGCGTCGCCGGCATGGTCGCGGGCGCGAGCCTCTTTCCCCTCAAATCCACCGAGACCTTCGTGGTCGTGGTCGACAAGGAGACCGGCGAGATGGACCGGGTTGCGGCTGTCCAGGCGCTGACGCTTTCCGAGAGCGACGCCATTATCCAGGCGAACCTCGTGGCCTATGTCGACGACCGAGAGACCTATGACCTGACCGATGGCGAGCAACGCATCAACTCGGTGCTGGACCGTTCGGACGGCGACGCCGCCCGCACATTGCGCGATCTCTGGTCCTCTACCAATGAGGACTATCCGATCACCGTCTATGGCCGTGACGCCAAGATCGAAGTGGTCATCAAGTCCGTCAACCAGATCGAGCGCGGCGTGGCCCAGGTCCGCTTCACCCGCACGCTGCGCCGGCCGCGCGACACGCGCACCGTCACCCGGTCCTACGTGGCGACCGTCGGCTACGACTTCCAACCCGAAACCCGCCAGCGCCTTCAGGACGTCTGGGCCAACCCCTTGGGCTTCGTGGTGACCTCCTACCGCGTCGACGCCGAGACCCTGGAGAACTGACCCCCATGAAATCCCTGCCCGCGCTCCTCCTGGCGCTTGCCCTTCCTGTTGCCGCCTATGCCGAGGCCACGCCGCAAGGCGGCCCGCTCGACATCCGCATTCGCACCGCCGTCTATGATGAAAACCAGGTCTACCGGATCGAGACCGATCTGCGGCACTCGACCACGATTCATTTCGGGGCGGGGGAGCGGTTTGAGGCCGTGATCGTCGGCGACACCGAAAGCTTCCAGGTCGATCCAATCCCTGAGCTTGGCAATGTGCTCACGATCAAACCGCATGTGGCCAATGCCTCCACCAACATGACGGTCATCACAAACCGCCGCACCTATTCCTTCCATCTGCGCGAGGGCTCGATTCCGAACCGCACCGGCATGTTCTTCGAGGTGCGCTTCCGTTACCCCGACGAAGAACGCCGCGCGGCGAGTGCAACCCAGCCCAAAGGCTTCGAGGCCTCGCGCAACTACAACTACCGCGTCTCGGGGATCGGCGACTTCCGCCCCAGCCATATCTATGACGACGGGCGCTACACGTATTTCGTTTTCCCGGAGAACGGTCGCCAGCCCGCCCTCTTCAAGGCCGATGACCAGGGCCGTGAGCGCACCGTGAACTGGACCCAGCAAGGCAACACGGTCCGGGTGCTCGGGGTCAACAGCTATTGGACGTTGCGCATCGGCGACGAGGCCATCTGTGCCTGGCGCGACGAGAGCGCCATCTACGTGAGCAACTGACCATGGCCGATCAAACCCCTCCCGATCTGCAAGACCGCCTTGATCAGTTCAGCCAGCGCGGCAAATCCAAACGCCGGGGCAACAGCCTCGGGGTCGGCGCGCTCGCCGCTGCCCTCGCCGTGGGCGGTGCCGGGGTCGCGTATTTCCTGGCCACCGGACTGCAAGAGGGCGATAGTGCGCTCGAGACCTCCGATGTCGAGACCTTCCAGGACCGCCGCCCCGGCACAGGCGGGCGGCTGGAGTTCCCGCCCGACGAGACAGAGCAAAGGGTGAATGACGCGCTGATCGCGGTCGAGGAAGCGCTCGATGTCCCCGCCGCCCCTGCCCCGGAACCGAGCACCGAGGTGCTGGCAGAGATCGCCAAGCTGCGCGAGGCCCTTGCCGCCAGCCAGGCCGCCCGCAACTCGGAAATCCAGTCCGCTGTTGCGGACCTGCGCGAGGCCTTCGACGAGCAGAAGGCGGCGCTCGAGGCGACCCTGACAGCAAAGGAAACCGAGCTTGCCAACCTGCAGCGCCAGACCGAGACCCGCATCGAGGGCTTGCAGGCCATGCTCGATGCCGAGAGGGCGCAGCGCGAGGGGCTCGAGGCCGAGCTCGACCGCGAAGGGTTGATCGCCGATCAGCGCTTGCTCGAAGAACGCCGCCGCCAGGAAGAGGAGCAACGCCAGCGCGAGGCCGAACGGATCGCCGAGGAGCTTCTGACCGCGCAAATCAAATCCCCTGCCGTGGTCTATGCCGACGGTCCGCGCGGCGGCGCGAGTAGCGCGGCGGTGGCCGATCCTGCTGCCGCTGGCACTGGCGGGCCGGTCCTCTCGGGTAATGAGGCGTTCCTGCAGAGTGCGCGCCCGCTCGAGGTGCAGGAGGCCGCCCGCCTCTCCCATCCCGAGCGCACCCTGACCCAAGGGTCCGTCATCCAGGCCGCGCTCCAGACCGCCATCAACAGCGACTTGCCGGGGTCAGTCGTCGCGGTCGTCTCTGAACCGGTTCCGGCGTTTTCCGGGGACCGGATCCTGATCCCCCGGGGTTCCCGCCTTTTTGGCCAATACCGCTCCGGGATCGAGATGCACCAGAAGCGCATCCTGATCCTCTGGACCCGCGTCCTGACCCCGGACGGCACCTCGATGGAAATCGCCGCCGTGGGCGGAGACCAGCTTGGCCGCTCAGGCCTCACCGGTCTCGTCGACACTAAGTTCGCCGAACGTTTCGGCGGGGCGGCGCTGATTTCCGTGATCGGAGCCGCGCCTGCGGTGGCGGCGGAAAGCGCCAACAATGAAACCACAAGCATCGTCCTGGGCGATGTCGGCAGCGACCTTCAGGACGCGGTCGGTTCGGTCATCGCGGATCAGGTCTCGATCGCGCCGACGATCTATGTCGATCAGGGCGCCTCGGTCACCGTGCTCGTGGATCGGGATGTGGTGATCTATTGACCAGGACAGAAAGCCCAGCCTCCTACCTCGAGCGATATCTCGACCCGTTCCGCGACCTTCTGCGGCGCTACGACGTGGTCGAGATCGCGATCAACCCGGACGGCAAGGTCTGGCTGGAGGTCGCAGGCGACGCCACCATGCGCCACGAAGGCCAAACTGTGGATCGCACCACCGCCCTCAACATGGCCCAGACCATCGTTGGCGATGCCAAGGCCCGCGTTTCTGAAAAGAACCCGCTCGTGTCCGGCAAGGTGGAATATGCAGGCCGGCCCCTCCGGGTCCAGGTCGCCGTGCCGCCAGCCATTGATCGCGGTGCCTCGATCACCATCCGCCTCTTCGCGTCGGGCAGCGTCCGGGACTACATACCCACCTATCTCTTCGGCAAGGCCGTCTCGCTCGATACCCTCCGAGCCGAGAAGATGAAGAACATCGCCAGTCTTGCCGAAGAGAACCTCGAGGTCGCGCTGCAAACCCTGGTCGAGGCACGGCTCAACGTCCTGATCAGCGGCGGCACCTCGACCGGCAAGACCACGTTCGCGCGACACCTGCTGATGCATGTGAGCGAGCAAGAGCGGCTGATCACCATCGAAGACGCCTTCGAGCTTTTCCCCGGCCAGCCGAACACCGTCGCCCTCCTGGCCGACCGCGGTGCCGGTTCGCAACGCAGCGCCAACGCCCTCCTGCAGGCCTCCCTCCGCATGCGACCCGACCGGATTATCGTCGGAGAGTTGCGCGGGGCCGAGGCCCTGACCTATCTCGAGGCGATCAACACGGGCCATGGCGGGTCGGTCTCCACCATCCACGCGGAAACCGCGGAACTCGCCATCGACCGGCTGGCGATCATGGTGCTACAGGCTGGCACACCGCTGACATTTGCCGAAGTGCGGGAATACATCCGGAAATCCATCGACGTGATCGTGCAGCTCGGGCGGGCCGAGGGCAAGCGGGGGATTACGGAGTTCTATTTGCCGGGGGAATGACGCCGCTGGGCGGAAATTGACAGAAACCGGATTAGCTGCGTCCAAAATCGGATCGCTCGAAAACCCCCAAATCATAGACTGAAAAACAGCATTCTCGCCAGAACTATGACTGCAAGATGTGCTGTATTCGTGCTATGCCAAAAACCCAGTTTAGCAGCCGCTTTTGATCCTCGAGCGAGGTCATTGGGCCAGCATCCGCATAGTTCGCGACGAATTCCGCATTGATCTGCCGCCACATGTTTATGGCCGCGGACTCAATTGCCTCTGCTGCAAGCGGTGAACCCGGCTTCACCTTCGCAGCCAGGCAATAGGCCGAGCAACCTGCAACCTCGAAACTGACCTGTGCAACGGCGAAGCCAACCTCTCGAAGAAACATCACAAGGTGATGGTCAGGCACGGGAACAGCGTTCTGCTCTGGCATAAGAAGAGGAAATATCTCCGAGACAATCAAGACGCCCTTTCGTTCCGCGAGTAACTTCCAGATGCAACTCACAGCCTCGGCGATGTCAGCGGGGCGAAGTACGTGAAGGACGTTCGTCAGAAGAACGACGTCGGCAGAGATATGCGCCAGTGCTTCGACATGTGGAACTATCGTGATCCCTGGGTCATCGGCATGAAGCTCGGCCAATTTTTTTTCCGGTGTCAGCGACGGGTTCGAACAACGTCCAACGGATCTGTTCCGCCGCACCTGTCTTGCGAATTTCTTTGACAGTTCGCCCGAGGCCGGCACCCCAATCAACCACATCAAGGGTGGTCATCCCGGAGAAGTACTTTTCAAGGAAAGCACCGATCTGGGCGGTCTGCCGGTCTGGATAAGGGCTGGCGCGGGCCGGCGCAGCAGAGCACTCAAAGGCGGTTGCCATTGCCAATTTGACTGTGCTGGAAGATAGCTCTGTGCTCGAGGCTGCTTGGGACAGCAATCTGGCATCGGCAATGTCGAAGAGCTTGTAGGTATAGGCAAGCCTTCTGAAATCATCTCTTAGCCTGGTGAAACGGCGTTTCGGGATTGGCTGCGATGGGCGGCGTACAATGCGGGTAGGTCCGACAGGATCCCGTACATCTTCAAGCTCGACGAAGTAGACGTCATCAACAGCGCGACCGAAGATCATATGTGGGTGATGCGATGCCAGGATGGTTTGAGGCACGTGATTTTTGAGAAACTCCAGCACATCGGAGATGTATCTGGGATGGAAGAAATTCTCGATTTCATCGTAGGCACACACGTCGGGTTGGTCGACCGCGATCTCGGTCATGATCGTGAAGAGTGACTTCTGGCCGTCGCTCCAATCGGGGTAGGGCGCAACCACACCGTTGCCCCAAACCAAGACGAGTTCGATGCCCTTTTCATGTTTGCGAAAACCCAGAGCCGCGTTGGTGACCTTCAAGAAGACCCTGAGGAAGTCATGCTCGGCGACATCCAGCATGAAGAGCGCCTCTTCTTCATCCGGAACCATTTGGTGAACCGACTGCCGATAGGTCTCATTGTCGAGCCATTCTTCGGCCTGAAAATCATCTGGTGCCTCTATCGCCTCCAAGATATGCGGCATGAGCAGGGCAAAAAGCCCGATTTTCAACCTCAGATACTCATCGCCTAGATTGACCTTCTTTCCTGCCTGGACCTCGCCCAGGATGCCAAGCGACGTCATGCGTTCCTTGTGGTGGTGGGGGCGAACGATGTTAACCCTACCTTGACCCGTTGTCTTGAGCTTGAAGCCAGGAAAGCTTTTTGACGACTGCTTGGCTGTTGCCACCCCCTTCAAAGCTCTGAGGATGAAAGACTTCCCGGTTCCGTTTTCTCCGCAAAGAACAGTCACCGAGCCGCGTCCGTCTTCGCTCGGAAGTTTGAAGGTCAGCGGTGAAACACCGGATGCCTTCGGAATGAGAAAGCTCTCGATCAGATTTGGCGGTTCGTTCTTGGTTTCATTCTCCGACACCATGTGCAGGATTCTCCGAGCTTTTCATGCCTAATGACAATAGCGGACGCGTACGCACAGGCCCGATCCTTGAGGTACCCCTAGTTTCCTAGACACCTGCCAGGTTCACGATCACTTCAAACGCCGCGGCCTTGTCCCATTATGACTTTGCCTAAAGCGGCGTCGGGCGCTTTGCCCAAATTCCCCTTCGACGCTCCCAAATGACAATGATTAGGATGGTTACGAGTACCATGTAAAGCTTGCCCAAGACCTGTCCGGCCAAATAGTCCAAACTGCCGAACGCGAGCCAAAGAAAAACCAAGCTATCAACAATCAAGCCAACAGTGCTACTGACCAACGCGGCAACCACGAATCCGCGCCGGCGCAGCGGGGCGAAAACCGCGAAATCTGAAAGCTCCGACAAGAGGAATGCGGTTGTGGAGGCGATTAAGAGCGCTTGGGGGGAAAATATCGCAGATATGAGACTTCCTAATAAAATGGCGGAAAGCGCCCAGTACGCACCGAGATCTCTATGGACGAGATCACGCAATACCAATGCCAGGCCGACCATTAGAACGCCGCTCGGCGCAGATATCCCCGGCAAGACCGGTATCAAGCACGGTCCATTGGGAACGCAATAAGTTCCCACGTTCTGAATGAGCCAGTTCGAAGCTGGTCCCGTCAGCAAAAAGCCAATGTAGGAGAGGACCACACCACCTTTCACAATTCTTGCTTTCCGTCTCGAAATCGATGTCACTCGCAACAGGCTCCCATTTTTATCCTCCGCCCAAATGTACCGCACCTGCACCGACAAAACGGTCGGTGAAGTTCTTGCCGCCGAGGAGGGAGCTTCCTACTCTCCCGAGCACCACCGACGTCATTCCCAAACTTGTGGCAACCATGCAAATCGTCATGGCGAGCGCACCGCTGTCACGCCAAATAAGGCTGGCGCTATTCTCGTAGCAGCTTTCAAGAAATTCGATATCAGCGACGAATTGAAGGGTCGTTCCAGCTGTCGCCGAACAGAGAGAATTCACGCTATCCGAATTCGCATCTCTCACAAGGGTCGGGTCTTGGACTAGCTTGAGGGCGTGCGAGGAAGGATCATAGACACCAACTGGGTCATTCTCCCCAACCGGAATGCAAAGTATCGACAGGACATGCAATCCACCCGCTGACGGACTTGCTCGGCCAACCCACGGGACACCGAACCGCCCTGGGCCTCGACATCGCTCACGCGTCAGGTGAAAGAGAAGGTCTCCCAATTGCTGCCGGGAAACCCGCCCCGAGATTGCCGACCGACGGGCCGCCAGGACGTCCGGCAGACCTACATCCGGAAGAAGTCGCGGCTTCGGAAGTTCAACGACGCCGTTTTCTGGAAAGCTAGCTCTCGTGGTGGCTTGTGGAGGCAGTATCGGGCGAGGCTCATCATCAATAGGCGACACCGTAGATTTCCTTGGTCACCTGATAATGTTTCACGCATCCGCGACACTGGCCGCAGGCCAAATTCCCAGTGTGGCAAGAATGAGCCCATGCCAGAATCTCGCGCGGGACACCTGAATGGCGCACCAGTTCGGTGGTCGTCATTGTAAGGGCTGGAGCCGAGATGCGGATGCCGCCCTCTTGCACAGCGGTCACCCTATCCATTGCGTCGTAGAACTCAGGACGCCCGTCTGCGTGCGTGCCATCAGACGAGACCGATCCGGTCATCACCTCAGTTACGCCGAGAACTATTCCCCGAGCAGCGGCGAAGGTCACGAGCAACTGATTGCGGAATGGCCACCATTCCGGTACGGGGGCGACACCGAGGGCATCGTTTCCCGCCATGTCACCGGAACCAATGGCACGGCAGTCGATCGCAATGATCTCATGCTGCATCCCGATTTCTTTTGCCACTTGGCTGGCCGCAGTAATTTCTGCCTCGGCCGCGCGTTGCCCGTAGTCAATCGTGATGGCAATCTCAGGACGCTGCCAATAGGCGACGGCAATGGAGTCCATGCCTCCGGACAGGAGAAGTGCTCTCATGGTTCGGCCCAAACTGTTTGGTAAATCGCGGTCACCAAGTCTTCGTATACTCGACAGCCAGTGCCCATGGGCATCTTGAGATCTTCTGGCCGCACATTCTGCGCTAATGCAATGACCGGAATTCCTTTCGCCACCGCATAGCCAATCTCAAAAATTGTACCGGCGTCGCCTCCATTCAAAATCGCGAGCACGACGGAACACTCGTCAAGTCCCGCGAGATCTTGTTTCGCGACCACATCGCCCGGACCTACGCCTACATCATGAAGTGGCGAAAAGACCTCAACTTCCATGTGCAAGAGCTGTTCGCGGACCTCTTCGACAATCCAGCGCTCGGCCAAATTGAAGAACGGTGCAGCCAGATAGACTTTGCCGCCTCTCGGCTCGACCGCGTCTTTGACCACTTCGCGCAATGTATCTTTAGGCACCAGTGGGAGAGAACGCGTACCACAGTAATAGGACGTCGCTCTGGACGCGAGATCCGCGGCCTCCGCAGCTGGTTTCTCAAGCTTACCCCAATAATAGGCAAAAGCTGCAGAGAACACATCTCCCGACCCAATCTTCCAGACATTCTCGCTTCGGTATGATGGTACTGGCACAGGGGCCTCACCCCGAACGTGGACCATCGCTCCGTGTCCTCCCATTTTCAGGACAACAACGTCAGCCTTCCATTCATCAAGGATGTGTTCAACGATCTCGGAGGGTTCAGTCCGCCCAGAAAGGCGGCGGCCTTCAAGCCTGTTCAAGATGACGGCCAGAGTCTCAGCGCTGGAACCATTCTCGTGGTATGGCCGAGGATCGAATGCCGATTGCGGATCGTAGACAACCCGGCCCCCGGCAACTCGGGCACTCCCCTCAAGCATGCCAAAACGAAGCACGACGTCTCCTACCACCTCAAAAGGGGGGTACTGAGGAATAGCGTCGGGTCGAGGCGTAATCCTAGGCGTACCGAGCGAGTGCATATATTCAAACTCGACCCCTTCTTCGACCTCCGGACCGGTTGCATCTATCCCGAAGGCTGCAGACAGATTTTCAATTCCCGCTGACAGTGATTTGGCGCGAACTGTATGAAGGGAAATTGTCTCGCCTGTATCAGCTAAGGCGACGGCTGCTCGGCCCGCTGACCCAAATATGTCGTCCCAATGCGGCTCGATGCAGCTTTCACGATATACGCCACCTGCAATTGTAATCATGCAGGCCGGACCTGTAGTGTAATTGCGGCGCCGGACCGGCTTGCAACTTCAGCGACGTATTGGTGTCCGTTTTGAATGCAGTCCACAATTTGCATGTGACCGGTATGGGTCAACGCGCCAGCAATACCGGCAGGCGCGTGAACTTCCAATATGGGACGCGGACCACCTAAGTTCAAAACAACGTCCAACACGTCTCCAACAGCAAGGGTCGAAACAACGGCTGGTCGGGGACTGTTCAGGGGCGCTTGCTGAAAAATGGCGCAAGGATCGGCTCCGCCGCCTCCGGCGCCACCACCCCCTCCGGCACCTGGTCGATTGGGGATCTTCGGCGGCGTGTAATCGTCACGCCCTCCACCACCACCTGACATGTTAGTCCTCCTAAATCCAAAGCACCGCGAACCGCCTCAACCTAGGGGGGAACACACCTTAAGAAAAGTGCTTAATCAACGGATTATGGAATTTACAGCGCCAAGCTTAGTTGAACTGGCTCGGCCTTCGGCGAGAAAACTTCGGCCGAAGGGTCGGCCAGTCTTCGCAGGATTGCGGCAGGAATCTGACGCATGTTCATCCACATGACAGAATCCAAGATGGAAGCCTTGACAGAGATCGCTTCCGCGAAATCGAGGAATGCCGCTTCCAGCTCAAGATAGTGGCGTTCGACAGATTTCCCTTCAGGAAATATCTGCAGTATTCTGCCCGCGCGCAGTATGTGGATGTCCAAAATCGAAACACAATCGCTGTCACGCCAATTTCGGACAATCCAGGAAGCTGTCTTTGGCCCCACTCCCGGCAGCGCTGTCAACGCATCTCGCAGCTCTCTATCAGGGGCCTCTCGGTCCAAACTTCGCAGCGCGCGCATCGACCCTGCAAGATAGGCCGATTTCTGTTTTGCGAAACGGTAGCGAACAAGCCTCCCGTTCAGGTCCAATGGGTCGGCAAGTAGCTCAAGGACGAATTCCTCATCCAAAAGCCGACATGGGCTTTCGGCGTTCACCGCTCGCAGACGTTCATATGCAGCTAGCCCAACTTCTGCAGGAATGCCGTAACCTCCGAGCAGGCAAGCAATCAGCTCCTCCTCAAGGCTCCGACCGAGCTTGTAGTGCGCCGGCGCCTCAACTTGCCACATCCAGGCTTGCGCAGCCCAGTATGCGGGTGAACCGATTTCCTCAGCGAACCCCCAAACCAAGCCATTTATGTCCAGACGTTGATCTGCCGAGGGCAAGTTACGACCGACGTAGCCTGCCTCCGACCTTGCATAGACGGTCTGAATTGACGAGTGAGCGCTAGAATGCATAAAATGCATATATCCTGAATAATCCCCGACGACAATGAGCGACCTGATAGCAGAAGTGGAAAATGTGCGGCAATCCGCTCGAATGAGTCAGGCTGAAGTCGCTCATCAAATGGGCGTTTCGCAGGGACAGTATAGCAAGGTGGTTGCGAACCGCGTCCCATTGGCACCCAAGATGGCTGCCAAGATGAAAGCTTGGCTGGAACAGAACGAATCGACGGCAGTCAGTATCGACCGCGAGATCCTCAAAAAATGCATCGAATTGATGCATTTGCTTCGCACGCGCGTCGAAGCCGCAGAGGAAACCGACAAGAAGAGCGACTGATGTTGCTCGCCCTTGGTCGACAACACTGCGTAACGGCAGGCGTTGGGCGATAATGGCATCAGCTCTTGAGTTTGGGTACCGACACATCGTTTCAAATCCTGGCATCACCCACCCAACAACTCCTCGATGAAATCCTCCTGTCGATCGAGGGCCGCCTCCCATTCCTTCGGCATCGCCGCTTCCCGCTCGAGCGTCTCGGGCTCGGGCTGCCCGCGCCCAGCCTCCATCGTCCTCACGCTCATTGCGCGTGCTTCGCGGCGCTGTGATCGATCCCGGGGCGCGCGTTCGGCTGGTTTCGCCTGCTCGTCTGAGCCGTCCTCGTCACCACCGTCGCTACCCCAAGGCCCCACACCCTGCACGCTCGGCGGATAGGGGAAGGGCTTGCCCTCCTGTCGTGCCAGCATCTCCTTGAAGAAGGGATCATCGTAATACTTGATCCGGCTCGCCTTGATCGGATGCTGGGGCGAGGCGAGGATGATGACCTCGTCGGGGTCCATCAGGCGCGCTTCGGTCTCAGAAAGCAGCGGTCGCTCTTCCAGCCGCGCTGATGTCGAGGTTGCGCCAAGGAAGCCCTTGTTGCGGCCATACATCCGGGTCACTGCCTCGCGGGTGGTGCTGCCAACGGCGGCGGAGACCTCCTTCACCGTCCGCTGATCACGTGGCGTGATGTAGAGCTTCAGCCCTGCCCCGTTCTCGAGGCTTTCGCGGCCCTCGGGCCCGTAGATCCGGTCAAGCGAGGCCAGTGACTGCGCGATCATCGCAACCCGGCCGCCGTAGCTCGCCAGCGAATGGATCGCGCGCTCGAGATAGGGCATGGCCCCCATCTGCTGGAACTCGTCGATCATCATCATGACCGGCCAGGGCTCATCCGGGCCCGGCTCGTTCAGTCGGATCGAGGCAATGAGGTCGGCGAACATCAGGCGCAGAAGTGGCGCGAGGGTTGCGATGTGATCCTCAGAGACCGCGATATAGAGCGACTGCGGTTGCTTCCGGAAGGTCGAGAAATCAAAGTCGCTGGCTTGCGTGGCCGAGCGCACCGCCGGGTTGTCCCATTGCTTGAGACCGGCGGTCATCAGCGCCTGGATGTTCGAGGTCAGCAGCCGCGATGAGGCAGAGGCCGCATTGGTCCAGAGCTCGCGCAGGATGTCTTCCTCGGCCTCGTCTGCATAGGTCTTGTATTGCGCGTTCTTGTACTCGCCGCCCGCGACGATCTTGTTCACCTCGCCAAGGTTCGGCGTGCCACGCTGGATCGCCAGCAGACAGGCCGCGACGAAGATCGACTTGCCGGCCTCGGAGAAGGTGTCGAGTTGCTTGTTGTCCTTATCGAGGAAGAGGTCGGCCAGGATCGAGACCTCAGTGAAGCGCTGCGCGAATGTCCGGGCCTTGGCGATCCGGGCAAGCGGATTGTAGCGATGCGTGGCATTGGCCCAATCAAAGGGGCTGAAGCGATAGACCTCGTCGCCGTTGAGCGCCCGGAGCCGCGCGGTCTTTTCAAAATTCTCGCCTTTGACGTCCAGCACCACGACCGAGCCCGCGAAGCTCAGGAGGTTCGGGATCACGAAACCCACACCCTTACCTGCGCGGGTGGGCGCGACCATCATCACATGGGGGATGGTGGTCGAGGAAATGAACTCGGCCTTGGAGGTCGGCGCACCAAGCTTACCACAGACGAAACCCTTGCCCGGGGCCTGCAGCATGTCGTTCTTCTTCAGTTCCGGCTTGGTCTGCCAGTGAGCCGAGCCGTAGTCGTCCCGCTCTTTCTTCCAAGTCCAGGCCAGCGCCAAAGCACCGAGGCCGATGGCCCCGAAGCCGACGGCACCAAATCCCACCTTGAAGGCCTCGGGATGCGCCGCGCGCGTGCCGGCGCTGGCCTTCCAGAGCGCCAGCATGTCGAAGCTCTGAAACCCGGTTTTCAGGGCCAGGGTCAGGTAGAAGGCGGCGATGATCGTGCCGATGAAGGCTCCGCAGATCACACCGAAGAGAAGTGCTGCCCAGAGGGGAAGTGTCTTGGTCATGGTGGTCATCCGCCTCAGAATTCCATCTCGTCGTCGAGACCGCGGTCCCGACTGAGATCACGCCCCAACTCCTGCGCCTCCTGCTGGCCGCGCAGCCGCGCCACTTCGGTCGCCTTGTCCTGCTGCAACCCGGCGGCGCGGTCGGTGAAGACCTTGTCGCCGGTCTCCTCGAAGGTCATCTCGAGGAACTCCTGCGTGACCGTGATCTGGTCGAGCTTGCTCGGCAGGACCGCGTCCAGCACCTCGTAGTTGCCACGGCGAAGCTCGGCCAAACCTTCCTCACCCAGTTCCTTGAAGAGCTCGGATTGCAGGGTCCGCTCGACCGTGTCTTCCTGCTCCTCGGTGAGCTTGCCATCGCGCAACATGTCGGCGAGGTCCTGCAGGTAGGGATTTGGCGTCCGGTCGTCTTCATCGATCAGCGGCAGGATATCCTGTTCCTCGTCCGCGAGGGTCCGGCCGATCTCGACACCCATTTCCTTGGCGCGTTCCATCAGCGCGTCCATCACGCCGTCGACCTTCTCGAGCGCGGCATCGAGTTGGTCGTCACTCGCGGTCTCAACGCTGAGACCGTCCTTCGACAGCACCGCGTTCATGTCCCGCTCGACCCAGTCCTGTGCCATGCCGTAGTTCCGCGTGCCACCCGCCGCGATCCGGGCCACCAGCTCCTCGCTGTCCATTCCGGCCTCCTCTGCGCTCTCGAGCACATCGCGCAGCCCCTCGTCATTGCCGGACTGCAGCGCGGCGATCAGCACCTCGCTGCCCGCCCCCGGTGGATAAGGTTCTTCGAGCTGCTTGCCAAACCGCGCGCGCAATTCCGGGTCCGGTACCATCTGCGAAAGGTCCGCGATGATCGGCGCGGCCTTCGCCTCGAAGACGGCACGCTCGGCCGGATCCAGCTCCTCGGCCTTGAGCCGCAGCGCCTCGATCGTGCGCTCGGAGTAGTCGATCGCATCACCGACGGTCTTGATGTCCTTCATGTCTATCTCTCCTTCGGTGAAGTTCCACGGCGTGCCCGAGCCAAGCCCGTCCGCCAAGCCGCGTACGGCGCGGGCCATGTGGCGCTGGTCCATGCGGTCCAGCAGGTCGGCGAGGTTCTTGTAGTCCTTGGCGAAGCCCACCACCTGCGCCTGCGCGATGGCGGATTCCTGGGCCGTCAGGGCGATCTCGCGCGGCAGCCTCGCCTCTTCCTTCGCTCGGTAGATTTCCTCGATTCCGGCGGGCTTCTCGAAGATGCCGCGCTCAAGCCGGGTGGTGGCATCAAGCATGACGCCATAGCGTTCCGCGATCTCAGCCTGCTTCTCGCGCATGAGCTGCGGCGACATCACGCCCTCGGCCCAACAGGAAAACCAGGTGCCCTTCTCGACGCCGCGATTGTTCAGGATGATGTGCGCGTGCTTGTGCGCCCGGTCGTCATGGACCGCGAGAACATAGTCCCACTGATCGCCATATTCGCCGCTCTCGAAGAAATGCTCCGTCCAGTCCATCGCGATGTCGCGCACCTGGTCGACCGTCACGTCGGTCGGGAACGAGAGCAGCATGTGCGAGGTGAACCCGAGCTTGGTCGAGCCGCGCCAGGTTCCGGCCCAATCCTCGATGATGTCCTCTTTCTGCGCCTCGCTGAGCACCGCCGCATCGGTCAGCGCGTTGGTCATCGTCGAATAGGTGTAGACCGCTTTGTCGTTGATGTAGGAGATCTGCGCCCCGAGCGAGGCCCGCGTCTTGCAGCCCCCCGCCCGGATCCGTTTGAAGACCGCCGCCCGGCTCTGACCCGACGCCACCTTCAGCGCGTTGCGCGCCGACAGGGAACCAACGTGCGCGAAACTCCGCCCCTGCCGACGGCCTGCCAGCCGCGCGTCGATCCGCGCCTCGGCCTGACCCCGGATGCGCTCATCCTCCCAGAGCCGCCCCATGACCGAGGTGTAGAGGGCGAGCGGATCAGCCATTGCGCACCAGCCTCAGACCGCTCCCGATCGCGCGCGGGCCATCCTCCAGAACGGCGCTCTCCACCCCCTGCCCTTCTTCCTTTTGTGGCCACTCCTGACGACGCAGCGCCTGCGCCGCATCCTTCATCCGGCCCAATTCACGGCTCATCGATTGCGCCAGATCGAGCAACTCGATCAGCACCGCGCGGTCCGGCTCCGAGACCTCCAGCCGACCGCGATGGACCGCCTTGGCGAGCACCAATCCGGCGTCGCTCACATCCTTCGCCTGACGCCATGCGGCGCAGAATTCCGAGACCAGATCACGCGGCACATCGAGGAAACCGCACCGCCCGCGCAGCACCGCATTGAGCGCCTGCGACCGGCTTGCATAGCCCCGTTCGCGCCACTCCGCATCGAAGGCGTCCAGCTCGGAGCGGCTTGCCCGGAACGCCACCGTCTCACTTGGATCGCGCACCGCAATCCCCTCGCCCGCCTCCTCTTTCGCGAGCCGGTTCACGTGGCGCGGAGAGATGCCGAACGCCACCGCCAGGTCCTTCGCGCTTTCGCCCGCCGCAAAGCGCCGCGCGACTTCGATGCGCTCTTCAAGCTTCAGGTTTTTCGCTGGCCTCGGCACGGGTCAGACCCCTCGGACAAAATGTGCAAACATTGGGCATATCCTGCCAACGTCTCTCTTCTCTCCTTCGCTTATACTTCAATACATCACATTGCGCAATATTACGTTTTGCATGTTGTGTCTTTTTGCTGGCATTGGACTCCATCAAGACCCTGCGTCGCGGCACGACATGGAGCGGGACCCGCCCTCATCGATGCGGGACAACCAGGTCGAAAAGTCTTCCGAAACTTATGTTCAAGACGCACGCGACGTCAGGCTATCCGAGCACCCGAGCAGGTTATGGATCGGGCGCCAGAAACACGAATACGGCCCGCGCGAAATAGCACGGGTTACACCCTCTGAGGGCGTCACGAAGCTTCTGCGAGACGGCGTCAGACCCCTGCGGATTCGAAGACCCGCAGGGGTGCCTGGGTCAGTGACCCAGTCCCTGAGAGCGCAGGTTGTCGTAGCGGCTGCGGGCGATCAGCGCCTCGGTCTCGAGGCTGTCGAGGGTCTCGGGATGGGCGTCTTCGTCGAAGGCGGCGAGGTAGTCCTCGAAGGCCATGTCGGCTTGCAGTTCGGCGAGGTCGATGGATTGTTCGAGTGTCATGGTGTGATCCTTTCCGTTGATCGTCGTTGGACGGATCGTGGAAAAGACCGGGGGCATGAGAGCGGGCTGCACCCGGCACGGGGCGGAATGAAATGGAGCACGCCGGGGGCAGGTTTGTTGTGAGCGATGCCCCGCAGCGCTCAAGGCGCCAGCCGTCCAGAAACCTGTCCCCGGCGTTGCCGACCGCTCGACCCCGGGCTAGCGATCTGAAAGGCCAACAGGTCGACGGAAAGGCGCGCGGCGGTGATACTGGTGTGAGACGTTGCCCCGGGATGCATGACGTTGATCTGCGGTTTACACCCTCGCGGCACAGGGTGAGTTCGGCGCCCCTGGCAGCTTCGCCAACACGACCCAGACGCGGGTTGCTCGAATGAGAGAAGGGGTGCGCTTACTTCGTTCAGCGGGCTGCCAGCTCTCCCTGCAGACACTGGGTTCCGACTCGGGTTCGCGCGATCCGCGCTGTCGCGGAGCAGAAAGATCGTGGCAGCATCTGCGACCTATCCAGACTGACCAACTGCGTCCTAAATATGCGGCATCCTTCGGACTCGGGTTTCAGACCCGAACTGCTGCCATTCCTCAGAACGAGAAAAAGCCAGACCGCCGAAGCGGTCTGGCCGTTGGCTTAGGCGGCGTCTTTGGGCCCCCAGGGGATGACGGCCTGCATGGACAGATCGTCCTGGTTCGCGGCCTTGCCGAGGTTGGCGTTGAAGCCGTGGTCGCGGATGGTCAGCGTGTAGTAGT
>NZ_NBOB01000011.1:0-70923 GCF_002213185.1 Thioclava sp. JM3 | reverse complement strand
TTCACGAAGAACGGGTTGGTGTCAGTCTTCGTGATCAGGCAGGCGGTCGTCTCCGCCCAGGCCCCGGTCGCCATCAGACCAAGCGCCGTCGCTCCCAGAATCGCGGTTGTCTTCTTCATGTCAGGTCTCCTCCCTTGCTGAGATGCATTCAGTGCATCCATTGAAACTTCATGGAAAAGTTTTCTCGCGTCCGATCGGGATGCGCGTCGCACCCGCATTCACGATGCCGCGGCACCGCCGGCGAAGCCTCCTCCCTTCCCCGAAGTCACCAAGAGCTAGCGCCCGAAGCTTCCGTCTGTCAATAAAAACTTCCGGATGAATTTTTATTTAGAGCAAATTTTCGATGTTGCTTGCGCCCCTCCGGGCCGCCGCGTAGCATCCGATCACCCACGAACCACGCAGGACTGAGCTGCGTGACCTTCCCCGCCGGTGAGAGATGACGACAGCACGCCCCGACAAAACCCTGAATGCCGTTCCGCTCATGGGCACCAACCAGCTCACGGTAAGGGACCTTAACGAGCGTCTCGTGCTCCATCTGATCCGCCGCCACGGCACGCTGACGAAAGCCGAGGCGACCCGCGCGACCGGGCTGTCCGCCAACGCGGTCTCGGAGATATTCAAGGCGCTCGAGCAGGACGACCTGTTGCTGCGCGGCGACCCGGTCCGGGGCCGCGTGGGCCAGCCCTCCGTGCCGATGCGCCTCAACCCAGAAGCGAAACACTACCTCGGCCTGAAGATCGGTCGAAGCAGCTTCGACATGGTCGTGGTCGACTTTACCGGCGCCGTCATGGCCCGCCGCTCGGCGCGCCACGGCTTCCCGACCAGGACGGCGCTGGTCACCTTCATCAAGGACAATCTCCGCCCGCTGCTACGCTCGGCGAAACTGAAGCGTGAGGACGTGGATGCCAGCGGAATCGCGATCCCCTCCGAGCTGTGGCACTGGGCCGAGGACTTCGACGCGCCGACCGACGAGTTGGAGAAATGGCGCAGTTTCGACGCCCGCACCGAGCTCGCATCGCTGCTTCCCGGGCCGATCTCCGTCGAGAATGACGGCACCGCGGCCTGTCGTGGAGAGCTGGTTTTCGGACCGCCCACCGACAAGCAGGACTACATCTATTTCTTCGTCGGCACCTTCATCGGGGGCGGCGTCGTTCTCAATGGCAGCGTGTTTTCCGGGCGGTCGGGAAACTCAGGCGGCTTCGGGCCGCTGCGAATTCCCGACGAGCCCGGTGGCCACCGCCTGATCGACCATGCCTCGCTCTCTGTGCTCGAGCGCCTTCTGGCGGAACGGCAGAGCGACCCCGAACGGATTCACGACGACCGTGCCGACTGGTCGCCTCTCGAGCCTGCGCTCTCGCTCTGGATCACGCGCGCGGCCAGAAGCCTCGCCCATGCGATCGTCTCCGCCCAGGCTGTGATCGATTTCGAAGCCGTCATCATCGACGGCGCGTTTCCGCAAGATATCCGCGACAGGCTGGTGGCGGAGGTCGACCGGCATTTCTCGCGCCTCGATCTGCAAGGAGTCTATCACCCCAAAATCCGCGCAGGGCATTTCGGCTCGGTCATCCGCGCCGTGGGCGCCGCGGCTTACGCAATTTCCACCGAATTCATGATCGACCAGAATACCTTGCTCCGGAAAGCGCCTCCCGGGCAGTTGGCGCGGTAAACCCCCATCGCATGACGCGGTCACCCGCGAGCCGGCACGAGCGGCCCCGGGCAAACATTGTTTGCCGCCGCAGACGCCACGCGGAACCGGCATCCCGAATTCTGCGTGGCGCGCGGATCAGCGTCCTTTTCCGCGGGCGCGCCCGTTCCCTTCCCGTCCATTTCTGACGCATACAAACGCGATTCGACTGATTTTCGGCCAGCTGGAAGGGCTTTCCCATGCGGGCATGGCATCATCTCGCTCCGGCGCTGCCGGCATTCCACGGGCGCGAACAGATCCGGGCGGGCCTCGGGGCGCTGCTCGGCATCAGCCTCTGCGCCCTCGTGGTGAGCCTCGGCGCACGGTTCGGGCTTTCCTCGCTCTATCTCGTGGCGCCTCTCGGGGCGACGGCGGTGCTGGTGTTCGGCGTTCCGAACTCGCCCCTTGCGCAGCCGTGGTCGGCGATCGTCGGCAACGTCACCTCGGCCTTGGTCGCGCTGCTCGTGGCCCGCAGCCTGCCCGGCTCATGGTCGGTGGGGATTGCCGTCGGCGCCGCGATCACCGCTATGATGTTCGTGCGCGCGTTGCACCCGCCGGGCGGTGCCGTCGCCTTGCTGACCGCGCTCGATCCGACACATGCGCTCGAGATCGGACCGCTCTTTGCGTTGGTGCCGGTCGGACTGACGACCGCCACGCTGGTCCTTGCCGCGATCGTCTATAACCGGGCCACCGGGCGGGTCTACCCGTTCCGCCAGCCCGAGACGGAGCCGCCGGCGGATGCGCCGCCGCGGCTGGGATTGTCGAGCGCGCAGCTGGGCGAACTGCTCGACCGGTTCAATCAGACGGCCAATCTCGGGGTGGCGGATCTCGGGCGGCTGCTGGCCGCCGCAGAGGCCGAGGCGGCGCAGCACCGCTTCGACGGCACGACCTGCGCCGACATCATGACCACCGATCTCATCACGGTGCGCCCTGACACACCGCTGCCGGAGGCCGCGCGCCTGTTTCGCGCCCATGCCATCAAGAGCCTTCCTGTCATCGACGCCGAGACCCGGCTCTGCGGCCTCGTGCTGCAGGCGGATCTTCTCGACGAAGTCGCCGCGCAGGGCCGGCCGCGCGCCCTGCCCCGGCGGGCGCGGCCCCGCACCGTCTCGGCGGTGATGCGTTCGCCCGACCGCGCGGTCGCCCATGACCTGCCCGTCGGCACCCTTCTCAACCGTCTCGCGGCGCAGGGAACCGAGGTCGTGCCGGTGACGCGGGAGGGCCGTCTCGCAGGTATCCTCACCCGCTCCGATATCATCCGTCTGTTGCTGGACGGGGCCGACGACCGCGCAGCGGCGTAGGCGCGCCTGAAAAGGCGGCGCGCGATCGCGCGGGAGCGGCGGAGATCCCCCCGCCCGTCTGACACGTTCATTGGTTGGTAATATCGCCCTTGAGCGAATAGCCGATCATCAGCACGTCCTTGCGGGTCGTCTCGTCGACCTCATGCGCCGCAAGGACCGACATGATGTCGTCGATTGCGGCCATGTATTCGCTCGTGCTGATATTCATGCCGCGATGCGCCGCCACCATGTCGCGCCCGGTATATTGCTCGGGGCCGCCGCTGCCCGCGCCGAAGAACGCACAGAGTTGCGCCTTGGCGTCGTTCAGGTCGTCCGGCCTTTCGCGATACGGCAGGAAGCGGGCGCTGATCGCGGGGTTTTTCATATGCGCCTCGAGGACATCGTCGACGAGCGCCTTGATCCCGGGCTTTCCACCGAGCCGTTCGTAGAGAGTCTGTTCCATCGTTCTAGCTCCTTGCTGTCTGGAGGCCGTGGCCCCGGGCGCATTCGCGTCCGGGGCGCGACGGCTCATTGCGCGGCCTGCCGCACCTGCTGCGGCTGGATGTTGTGATTGACTCGGAAGAGGTTCGTCGGGTCGTAGCGCGCCTTGATCTCCTGCAACCGGTTCAGGTTTCCGCCATAGGCCTCGGCGAGGCGACCCGCGTCATCCGCGGGCAGGAAGTTCACGTAGACGCTCGGCGCCGCATCCGCCGCCGTGGCGTCGAACAGGTCGCGCGCCCAGCCGATGCAGTCCGCATCCTTCGCCGGGTCGTCCCAGCGGGTGTGGACGTTCATGGTGAAGTGGCTGTCGCGCTGCGGATAGGCGGTCGCGTCCGACGGGACGCGGGCCATTGCGCCGCCGACATGGGCGATGAAGATCTCGCATTGCGGATCGGGAAGCTCCTCCACCGCGCCGAGTATCGCCTCGATCGTGCCGCGGCCGAGCTTCAGGAAGTCCCGGCTCTTCCAGTAATTGCGCGCGCCGGGCGTCAGCAGCGGATCGAAGGCCGCCTGCCATCCGGTAAAGGGATGCGGGCCGATCACGTCGACGATGGGCGTGCCGAGGGCGCGCAGCTCCCGCATCGCCTCTTCGCCCTTGGCCATATCACCCACGTAACAGGCCGCGAAGATCAGCACCTCGCGCCCGTGCCAGTCCTCCGGCAGGAACGGCAGCGGCGGCGCCTTGCGCAGGACCGACCAGACCGTCAGCTCGTCCGGCGCCTTGTCGCATATCTCCCGGAACTTCGGCAGCAGAGTGGCGGCCTCCGCGAAGGGATGGATCACGAGGCCGGACAGAACCTCGGTGCCGATGGCGTGAGCTTGGAATTCGAAGGAGGACACCACCCCGAAATTCCCGCCCCCGCCGCACAGCGCCCAGAAGAGGTCCGGATGCTCCGTCTTCGAGGCCCGGATGCAGCGCCCGTCGGCGAGCACCACATCAGCCGACAACAAATTGTCCACGGTCATCCCGTATTTCCGGGTGATCCAGCCGAAGCCACCGCCAAGCGTCAGCCCCGCGATCCCGGTGGTCGAGTTCACGCCGACGGGCACGGCAAGCCCATGCACCTGCGACTCGCGATCGACGTCGCCCAGTGTCGCACCCGGCTCGGCCCGGACGGTCCCGGCTTCGGGATCGACATGAACCGAGCGCATGCCCGACAGGTCCAGCATCAGCGAGCCCTCCTCGACCGCGAGACCGGCGATCTGGTGGCCGCCGGACCGCACGGCCATCCGAAGTCCCTTTTCCTTGGCAAAGGCGACCGCGCTCTGGATGTCGCTGGCTCCCATCGCATGCACGACCAACCCCGGCTTGCGGTCGATCATCCCGTTCCAGATTGACCGCGCGGCGTCATAGCCTGCGTCTCCCTCGATCAGAGTTTTGCCACGCAAGGCGGCGGCAAGGGCCTCCCGGTCCGCGCCGGTGATCTTCTTGCGCGTGCCGTCCAGCCCGTTCATTTCAATGATATCCGACATGTCTTCCTCCCTCTGAGACCATGGCGCACGGCGACGCGATCTACCCCTTGAGCGTCTGCCGCGTTTCGATTGCTTGCGGTTCTGAAAGGATGAGCGCGCGGCGCGTCTCAAACCAGTGGCGAAACTGGACCGGCCCGCCCGAGCGGAGAGCATGGGCACGAAGCCGACTAAAGGAATCGCAATTCGTGCTATGCTGGAAACAGCCATGGAGGAGATCTCCGATGTCCAACGCCACCTACTTCCAGTTTTGCCCCGTCGCGATGGCGGCCGAAATCCTCTGCACCCGATGGACGATCGTCCTCGTGCGCGAGCTCGTGGCGGGATCGACGCGCTTCAACGATATCAGGCGCGGCGTTCCGCGGATGTCGCGCACCCTGCTCGCACAGCGCCTGCGGGAACTGGAAGCGGCCGGGATCGTCGAACGGCATCCTGTCGAAGGCTCTCAGGCTGTCGACTATCTCCTGACCGACGCAGGAAAGGACCTTCTGCCGGTTGTCGAGGCCTTCGGGATCTGGGGCCAGAAATGGGTGGAATCCGAGCCGTCTCTGGAACGGCTCGACGTATCTTTGCTGATGTGGGACATGCGCCGCAATCTCGATCCGGCGCCGCTTCCGCCGGGGCGCACCGTCCTCAATTTCCGGTTCCCCGAGCTTGCGGCGTCGAAATCCTCATGGTGGCTGATCGTGGAGGCGAGCGGCGATGTCGATCTGTGTCAGGTCGATCCGGGCTTCGACGTGGATCTTTTCGTCACGACGGATCTGCGCACGATGACAGAGATCTGGATGGGCCTCACCACCGTGTCGAAAGCCGCCCGGAAACTCGATCTCGACGGGTCTCGAGACGTTGTGGCCTCGATGCAGAGCTGGCTGGGCCTCAGCCCCTTCGCGACCGAGCGAAAACTGGCCTCCTGAGCCGCGTCGCCCTGCGCGGGCATGCCCAGGGCGCGCGGCGCACCCTCGCTTGAGCGAAGCCATCTCGACAGCGCTCCACCGTTTTCGGCCCGGCCGTCACAGTGGCGTGAGACGTGATCTGGGTCAAAACGGACCCTCCGCCAAACACGTTATCCCTCTTCTCGAAGGTCGAAACCTCAACACCGAGAAGGGAATAGAAGATGAAACTCACAAGACGCACCACCCTCGCACTCGCCCTCGCGGCTCTGCCGACGCTGACGATCACGCCCGCAATGGCCGCCGATCCCGCCACCGTGCAGGTCTCGCTCTGGGACAAGGGCGACAACGCGATGGACGATCTGGGACAATTGCCGCCCATGGGCTTCAACATGGCTGGCGCCGGCGAGCGGGTCTCGAAGGCGACGATGGGCGTCACCGCGACACCGGCGGTCGTGCCTGCGGGCAAGGTCACCTTCGAGGTCAAGAACGACTCGAAGGGCACCGTGCACGAGATGATCGTGGCCCCGGTCAAGAGCGCGACCGAGGAACTGCCCTATAACAAGGACGAGATGCGGGTCGACGAAGAGAAGGCCGGCCATCTCGGCGAGGTCTCCGAGCTCGATCCCGGTCAGAGCGGTTCGCTCACGGTGACGCTGAAACCGGGCGAATACATCCTCTACTGCAACATCCCCGGCCACTACGTCATGGGGATGTGGACGCTGGTCCGTGTAGAATAACGTCGACAGGTCCGGCGAGCGTCATGCAAAGGCACGGCCCCGGGGCGAGGCTCTAAGACTAAACCCCGAGGCCGGGACGCGGCGAAGGTCAGCCGCGCCCGCGATAGGGCGGAACACCCTGATCGGGAATCCAGACACCCTCGGGCATCGCCCCGGTTTGCCAGAATACGTCGATCGGGATACCGCCGCGCGGATACCAGTAGCCACCGATGCGCAGCCATTGCGGCTCGAGGAAATCCGCCAGCCGCCGCGCGATGGAGATCGTGCAATCCTCGTGGAACGCGCCGTGATTTCGGAACGACGTCAGATAGAGCTTCAGCGATTTCGACTCCACCAGCCACTGTCCGGGCACGTAGTCGATCACCAGATGCGCGAAGTCGGGCTGCCCCGTCATCGGGCAGAGCGAGGTGAACTCCGGCGCCGTGAAGCGGACGTTGTAGCTAATATCGGCCTGCGGGTTGCTCACCCGTTCGAGTTCGGCCTCCTCGGGGCTTGCCGGGATGCGGGTCGCGCCGCCGAGTTGCTTGAGATCGCTGTAGATCGAGTTGGTCATTTGGGTCTCCGATGGATCAGACGCCGCGCTTGTTGCCCCAGATCAGGACATGCAGCTGCGGCAAAATACGGGGGGCGAACCAGCGGTCCGCCATGGCGGTTTCCGTCAGCCAGCCCAGCCGGTCGGCAAGCGCCTGCGGATCGACCGGGACGTCCGGATCGACCTCGGGATTGCCCGGCTGAAGATAGAGCGGCAGATCGGGGTGACGGGCATGGGCGTCCTTGGCCCAATCGTAATCCGCACGGTCGAAGATCACGATCTTCATTACGGTGCTGCCGGCAGAGCGTCCGGCCGACACGCAATCGGCGAAGACGTCCCAATCGACCTGCTCCCCGCTCGAGGGCGGCTTCGGCGACAGCACCAGCGTATCCAGATCGCCGAACCACGGCCGCGCGACAGAACCCTGCGTCTCGCAGGCGAAGCGGTAGCCGGCGGCTCGCCCAAGCGCGATCAGCGGTCCGAAATCCTGAATGGCCGGGTTGCCTCCGCTGAGCGAGATCGTCAGCGGGCGGTCGCCCGACAGGCGGCGCAGCTCTGCCCAGACTTCCTCGGAACTCATCGGAGCCCATGTATGGCGATAGGCGCTCTCGACCGCGTGGAGACTGTCGCACCACGAACAGCGGTAGTCGCAGCCCCCCGCGCGCACGAAGAGTGTGGGCGCGCCAATCAGCGCGCCTTCGCCCTGAATGGTCGGGCCGAAAATCTCGGCGATGCGCAGCGTCGTCATGGACGGTATTCCGCCCAGGTCTTGGGCGTCTCGCTGACCAGCGCCGCGCTGGTCTCGGGCCACCGCGCCTTGCACCAGTCGTAGAAATGCTTGGCCATGTTCTCGGCGGTCGAAGGCACCTCCATCACATCGTTGAGGTGCCGATGATCGAAACTCTCGTCGATATAGGTCTTGAGCGGTTTCAGATCGTGATAGTCGCGTACGAACCCGTTCGCATCGAGCGTCGCGGCAGCCAGCTCGACGACGACGATGTAATTATGCCCATGCAGCCGCGCGCATTGGTGATCGTCGGGCAGATGGGCAAGCTGGTGTGAGGCGGAGAAGTGGAATTCCTTGCGGATGCGAAACATCAGCGGGCCTCCTTGTCGGCGACGGCCTTGGCCCAGAAATCGGGATCGGCATAGACGGTCGGGTCTTCGACGCCCGCCAGATGGAACGCCTCTCGCCGCTCGACACAGGTGCCGCAGCGCCCGCAATGCACCTCGCCGCCCTTGTAGCAAGACCAGGTCTCGGCAAAGGGCGTGCCGTGTCTGGCGCCCTCCGCCACGATGTCGGCCTTGGAGCGATGCACGAAAGGCGTATGCAGCCGCACATCGGCATAACCGTCGAGCGCCATGCGCTGCATCGCATCGAAAGCCTCGGTGAAGGCAGGGCGGCAATCGGGGTAAATGAAGTGATCGCCCCCATGGACCGCGGTCGCCACGGCTTGGTCGCGATTTGCGGCAGCCACGCCGAAGCCGATTGCCAGCATGATCGCGTTGCGGTTCGGGACGACAGTGATGCGCATCGTCTCTTCGGCGTAATGCCCGTCGGGCACGTCGATATCGTCGGTCAGCGCCGAACCTGTCAGCGCGGCCCCGATTGGGCGCATGTCGATAAGGTGATGCGGCACGCCCAGACGGCGCGCGGCGGCGGCCGCGTAATCAAGCTCCTTGCGGTGCCGTTGGCCGTAGTCGAAGGAAACGAGCCGCGTGAGATTGCCCTCAGCGGCGACGATATGGGCGAGCGACACGGAGTCGAGTCCGCCCGAGCAGATGACGAGAGTCTTCATTTTTGAACCCTTGTTTTGATGACCGGGTAGGCTGCGACCGGTTGAGCGGGCGTCTAAAGGAAGGACCGATCCGCCGCAAGGGCGCGCGCGTTGGTGCGTCAGAGGGAGGTCCCGGCGCGCAAGGAGGGCAGCGCCCCGCAAACCGGGCAAATTGGAACCGGCGCTTTACCCCAATTTTTCTTGGCTGCGAGCGATGCGGTGGCGATAGGCGTTCCTCCTGAATCCGGGCGAAGATCGCATCCCAGTCTCGACGCCTCGAGATCACACAGGATCAACTTCTGGCGCGCGCTCGCAAAAGGGCAGGCAATCGCTTCCGTCGTTCAAAAGGAGGCGGTAGCGTTATCTTCATGCGCGCTCGAACAGACACATTCCCTGACTGGGTTCCCCGAATTGAGACGGATCGGCTCTTGCTGAGGGCTCCGGTCGAAGAGGATTTCCCGGTCTATTGCGATTTCTTCGGCGACGCGGCGGCCTCCCGCTTCTATGGCGGGCCGCTGTCGCCCGCTGCGGCTTGGGCGAGACTGACGGCGGATGTCGGCCACTGGGTGCTTCGGGGGCACGGTGTCTGGGCGATCGACCTCGTCGAAGAACGGCGATGTGTCGGAACATGCGGCATCGTTCACGCCAACGGCTGGCCCCGCCACGAGCTGACATGGTGGATCGCGCGCGATGCCCGGCGCCGCGGGATCGCCGCCGAGGCGTCGCGAGGGGTGATCACATGGGCGTTGGATAATGGCTGGGACGCGGTGGAAACGCATATGCGAGACGAGAACGAAGCCGCTCAGCGCCTGACCGATAAGCTCGGTGGCGAACAGGTCGCCAGAGAGAAATTCCCCGACGGTATCGAGAGAAGCGTGTATCGGTTTCCCCGGCCCCGCGCTTGAAGCCCGGGCTCCGTTGACCACCCGACCACGCGGCGAGGGGCCACTTTTTCCGAGCGATAGCAAAAGGCGCCGCGCACCAGAGGCCGCGAGGTGGTGCCCATCCGCACATCGCGGCACCGCCGGCCTGATTATAGATAATAGTTAGCGTTTACGCCTCCGTGCACCTCGACCGGGCAGAGGCTTCATTGTTTTTTATTTTATTTCATACTCTTAGACGACCCCCAAAGCGCGCCGACAATAGATTTCTTTGCAAATTGAGATATGCCGCGCCGCGTCATCTTCTGACGACCACAGTCAAAAGATGGGTCGTCATGAAAGATCGCGCACATAAAATCTATAATCTTCCGCTGATGGACTTGCTGTCCCGCGCCCATGGCGTGCACAGGGCGAATTTCGATCCGAACAGGATCCAATGCGCCAAGCTGCTTTCGATCAAGACCGGAGGCTGCCCCGAGGATTGCGCCTATTGCGCACAGTCGGCGCGCAACGGCTCCGAGCTCAGCGCATCGAAATTGATGGAAGTGGAGAGGGTTCTTGCAGAAGCGCGCAAGGCCAAGGCGGCAGGCGCCACGCGCTACTGCATGGGGGCGGCGTGGCGCTCGCCAAAGCCACGCGACATGCCCGCGGTCATCGCCATGGTCGAGGGGGTCAAGGCGATGGGGCTGGAGACCTGCATGACCCTCGGGATGCTGGACGACGAACAGGTGGTACAGCTCAGGCAGGCGGGGCTCGATTACTACAACCACAACATCGACACCTCCGAGGAGTTTTATGCCTCCATCGTGTCGACGCGCAGCTTCGCCGACAGGATCGAGACGCTCGAGCGCGTGCGGCAGGCCGGGATCAATGTCTGCTCGGGCGGCATTCTGGGCATGGGCGAGACGGCGGAAGATCGCATCAGCATGATCCAGACCCTCGCCGATCTGCCGGAGCCGCCAAAATCCATCCCGATCAACCTGCTGATCCCGATGCCCGGCACCCCGATGGCCGACACGCCGCCGCTCGATCCGTTCGAGCTCGTGCGGGCCATCGCCACGACGCGGATACTCGCGCCGAGCTCCTATGTCCGTCTCTCTGCGGGGCGCAGCGCGATGTCCGATGAGCTGCAGGCGATGTGCTTCTTCGCGGGGGCGAACTCGATCTTCGTGGGCGACACGTTGTTGACGGCTGACAACCCCGAGGACAGCAAGGACGCGTTGCTCTTCGCCCGTCTCGGACTGGTCCCCGAGGCGCTGCCAGAGACTGCGGATCAGCCATGACCCCCTATCCTCGTCACGCCTCTCGCCTCGCGCAGCTCGAGGCGAGAGGGCGGCTTCGGGAACTGATCCCCGGCAAAGGGCTCGATTTCGCATCGAACGACTATCTGGGACTGCGCGACTCCGCGGAACTCGCCCAAAGCATCACGGACGCGCTGGCACGAGGTATCCCGGTGGGATCGGGCGGCTCGCGGCTGCTGCGGGGCAATGACGCGGAATTCGAGCGGCTCGAAACCGAAGCCGCCGCGTTCTTCGGGGCGGAAGCCTGTCTCTACATGGGCGGTGGCTTTCAGGCCAATCAGGCGGTCCTCACCTGTCTGCCGATGAGCGGCGATCTGGTGCTGCACGATGCGTTGGTCCACGCCAGCATGCACGAGGGGATGCGGCTCGGCGCGGCGGACCTGCGCAGCTTTCGCCACAACGACGCCCAGGACGCCGCCGCCCAGATCCAGAGCTGGCGTGAGCGTGGCGGCAAAGGCCGGGTCTGGCTGGCCCTGGAGACGCTCTACTCGATGGATGGCGACTTCGCGCCGCTGGCGGATTTCGTCGCGATCGCCCGGGACCATGACGCCACCCTGATCCTCGACGAAGCCCATGCGACGGGTCTCTACGGCGCCGATGGCCGGGGGCTCGCCCCGACGGGCTGCGACGTGCCGATGATCGTGATCCACACCTGCGGCAAGGCGCTCGGCGCGAGCGGAGCGCTGATCTGCGCCGACAGCGTGGTAATCCGAACCCTGATCAACCGGGCGCGGCCCTTCATTTATGCCACGGCGCCCTCGCCGCTGATGGCGGCGGCCGTCCGGCACTCGCTGCATCTGCTGCAAACCCAGCCGCGATGGGGAAACCATGCTGCAGCGCTCCGCCAGCACGCCTATCGTGCGGCGGAAAGCATCGGCCTGCACCATCACGGCAGTCAGATCATACCGCTGATCGTCGGCGAAGATCATGCCGCTACCCGTCTCGCGCAGGGGCTGCAGGCGGCGGGGCTCGACCTGCGGGCCGTGCGCCCGCCGACGGTCCCCAAAGGCACGGCACGGCTGCGCATCTCGCTTACGGGCGGGTTGCAGCCTCGCGACATCGACACCCTGTTCGGCACCCTGTCCACCCTTGCACCGGAGCTTACCCCATGACCTCACCCATCGTCGTCACCGGCACCGATACCGGCATCGGCAAGACCGTCTTCAGCGCGGCGCTGACATTGGCGCTTCAGGCGAGCTATTGGAAGCCTGTGCAGGCCGGGCTGGACGAGGAAACCGACAGCGAAACCGTCGCGCGGCTCACGGGGCGGCCCACCCTGCCGGAGGCATGGCGTCTGCGCACCCCGGCCTCTCCCCATCTCGCGGCGAGGCTGGACCGGGTTGAGATCGGTTCTCTGGAGCTGCCCGAGGTGAAAGGCCCGCTCGTCATCGAAGGCGCGGGCGGTGCGCTGGTGCCCTTGAACGGCAACCGTCTCTTTGCCGACCAGATGGCGGACTGGGGCGCGCCCGTGATCGTCGTCGCGCGGACCACGCTCGGCACGATCAATCACAGCCTGCTGACAATCGAAGCCCTGCGCGCCCGGGGCGTGCCCCTCGTCGGTATCGCCTTCGTCGGCGACGAGGTGGCCGACAGTCAGGACACCATTTGCCGCATCGCCGAGCTGCCGTCGCTGGGCCGCCTACCCTTCATGTCCGATCTGACGACACAAGGATTGCGCGATGCGGCCCGGCGGCTCGATCTCGATCGCATCCAGGGAGCACTGTGATGAAGGATATGGCTTTCGAACAGGCGCATGTCTGGCATCCCTATACCGAACGCGCCCGCCCGCAGCGCCTGCACAGGATCGTTGCGGCGGAGGGAAGCTGGCTGACCCGCGACGACGGGGGACGGATGATCGACGCCATGTCCTCGTGGTGGGCCGCGGCCTTTGGCCATGCGCCGGCGCCCCTCGTTCAGGCGCTGAAGGATCAGGCCGAGGTTCTCCCGCATGTGATGTTCGCAGGCCTCACCCATCAGCCCGTGATCGATCTCACCAGACAGCTCGTCGCGGCGATGCCCGCCGGGCTCGATCAGATCTTCTATTCCGACAGCGGGTCGGTCGCGGTCGAAGTGGCGGTGAAAATGGCCGCCCAGTCGCAGGTGAACCGAGGCCATCCCCACCGTACGGATCTCGCAACCGCGCGGGGCGGCTATCATGGTGACACGTGGAAGGCGATGAGCCTGAGCGACCCCGAGACCGGCATGCACGCCCAGTTCGGACGCGCCCTCTCAGCGCAGCACTTCGTATCGCGCCCGCCGATCCCCTTCGACGCGCAGTGGAGCGAGGATCCCGTGCGCAATGGGCTGGTAGAAGTGGAGACGCTGTTCCGCACCCACGGCGACCGCATCGCGGCCTTCATCATCGAACCCGTCGTTCAGGGAGCCGGCGGAATGCACTTCCATCACCCCGGTTACCTGCGCGGATTGCGCGCCCTGTGCGACCACTTCGGCATCCACCTGATCTTCGACGAGATCGCCACCGGGTTCAGCCGCACGGGGGCCGATTTCGCGATGGAGACGGCAGGCGTCACCCCCGACATCCTCTGCCTCGGCAAGGCGCTCACCGGCGGCATGATGACCCTCGCCGCCACGATCACGACCAAGGAGCTGGCCGCGACTGTCGGCGCCCTGATGCACGGCCCGACCTTCATGGCCAATCCGCTGGCCTGCGCCGTGGCCTCGGCGGCCATGGATCTGTGGAAAGGCCGCGACTGGTCGGCCCGAGCCCGCGCCATCGAGACACAGCTCGCCACCGAACTGGCCCCAGCCCGAGCCATGACGGGTGTTCGCGACCTGCGCACGCTCGGCGCGATCGGCGTCATCGAGATGGAGGCCCCGCTGCCCGTCGGTCGCGTGCACCGGTTCTGCATGGAAAGCGGTGTCTGGCTGCGTCCCTTGGGACGGCTCCTCTACGCCATGCCGCCCCTGAGCATCGAACCCGACGAGCTGAGCTGCGTCACCCATGCCATGCTCACCATTGCGAAGGGGCTTTGATGCGGGCGCGTTGGATCAGGCAGCGGAGGCACGCCCATCTGGTGATGTTCTATTCCGGCTGGGCCACTCAGACCGCCGAGATCGAACTTCTGGCAGGCGACAGTGACCTGTTGATCCTGAGCGATTACCGTGACGAAACCTTCGATCCCGCATGGATAGGGAGGCATGACCGGATCACGCTCGTCGCCTATTCGATGGGCGTGGCAGTGGCGGCGCGGCATCTGGGTGGTCTGCGCCCCGAGCGTGCCATCGCGATCTGCGGCGCGACCGACCCACGCCGCACCATCGGCGCGGACATTTATGACGGCACCCTCGCTGGACTCGATCGCCAGAGCCTTGCCCGCTTCGCGCGCCGCGCGGGGCTGCCGCAACCGCAGGCGCCCGACATTGCCGCATTGGGCGACGAGCTGCGCGCGCTCAGGGCTCGGCCCCCGGCGCCGGTCGGCGCATTTGACCGGATCATCGCGGCGCGCAAGGATCGCATCTTCCCCGCCGACGCGATGACCGCTGCCTGGCCAGGCCAGCCGATCGACTGGGTCGACACGGGCCATTTCCCGTTCGCCCACTGGCGGAACTGGCAGGAGATCATCGAATGAAAGAGCGTATCGCCGCAGCCTTCTCGCGCCATTTGGCAAGCTATGACGGGGCAGCCTCGGTTCAGGCCCGGATCGCGGCACGGTTGAGCGAACGCCTGACCCCGATGATGCAACGCGGGGCGCGGGTTATCGAGCTTGGCCATGGCACCGGCCTTCTGACGCGCCACCTTCTGCAGCTGGAGCCACGGGAAATCTGGCTCAACGACCTCGCAGCGCCGCTGCCCGATCTGCAATGGCCAGAGCGGACCCGCGTCCACGCCCTCGGCGGGGATGCGACCGAAATCGATTTGCCGGATCGCCTCGATCTGGTCGCCTCGACGTCGATGCTGCAATGGCTGGCCGCGCCGCGTGAACTCCTTCGCAAGGCGTCCGACACCCTCGTCCCCGGCGGGCTTCTCGCCGTCACCAGTTTCGGTCCCGGGAATTTCCCGGAACTCGCACGGCTGGGGCTTGCCGCGGGTGCCCCCTCCTATCGTGACGCGGACGGACTGAGCCACGACATGCCCCGGCACATGGAGGTGATCGCCGCGTGGGACGAGACCATCCGTCTGGATTTCCCCGATGCGCGGGCACTGTTCGGGCATCTTCGCGCGACCGGGGTCAACGGGCTGATGGGCGGGCAACTGTCGGCGCCGCGCCTGCGTCACCTGATGAAGCGGATGGACCGAGACGGCCCTCTGACTTTGACCTACCATCCGTCCTGCTGTATTGCCCGCATGCCCTGACCTTCGGCCCACACGCCCCCTTGAAAGTCCGAGACCATTCCTGCCGCGCCCACCCCCGACCTGATCGCCGACGAACTGGCCCGCCGCATCATTCGCGGCGAATTGATCGCGGGCGAACGTCTCCGGCAGGATTATGTCGCCGCAGAGTTCAACGTGAGCCATGTGCCGGTCCGCGAAGCCCTGCTCAAGCTGTCCGCGCGCGGGCTGGTGGTGTCCCGGCCCAACAAGGGGGTTCAAGTCGCGCCGCTGGATCCGCTGGCGCAGCGCGAGCTGAAACTCATGCGGCTGGCGCTCGAACCGCTCACGCTTCTGCACTCGGTGCCCAACCTGACGCCAGCACAGGTGCAACAGGCAGACGAGCTGCGTCAGGCCTGCGATCAGGCCTCCAATATCTACGACTGGGAAGAGCAGAATCGCGCGTTCCACATCAAGATCTACGAGGCCTGCGAGATGCCGCGCCTGCTGGAAGCGGTCGAGAACATGCAGAACCTCGCGGCCCGCTATATCCTCGTCCATTACCGCGCGCGCTGGCGCCCGCGCATCGACAAGGATCACCACGGCATCATGAGCGCGATCCGGCGTCAGGACGCCAAGTCCGCCGCCGCAATTCTGACGCGCCATCTGCAGCGGCTGAACTGAACCGGCCGCGCCGCACGCGGCCTCGACGCGGGAACCTCCGGCGCTGCATCACCCATCCGCCTTGGCGGCAAGCAAGGCGAGCGCCTCGAAACCGCGTTCTTGAAGAACGCGCGCGGCCCGCCACGCCCGAAGGCCCGAGGCGCAGCACAGAACGACCCGCTGACCGGAGGTGGGCTCCAGCGCCGTCAGTTCCGAACCGGGCAGCCTGACGGCCCCGGCGGAAATCGGCGAGCGCGCTTCGTCTTCACCGCGCAGGTCGACCACAAGATCGCCTTCACACAGCATGTCGGCCGACACAAACCGCAGCGGCCTTTCCGGCTCGGGCGTGCCGAGAAAGCTGAACCCGCCGAAGCAAAGCTCCGCCAGATCGGCGGTGAGCATCCGGCCCAAGGCGGGCGGGTCGGCCCCAAGGAGCACGCGCAGCGCGATCTGCGCCTGCAGCGAGCCGATCACACCAACCACCGGGCCCAGCACGCCCGCCGTGGCGCAGCTCGCGCCGGAAGCGGGAAGGTCCGGGAAGACCGCGCGCAGCGAGGGTGCCTCACCGCAAAAGCCGCCGACATAGCCGGTCTGGCCCAGAACGCTCGCGGAGATCAGCGGGGTCTGCGCCCTCAGGCAAGCATCGGAAAGGATGTAGGACACCGCGAAACTATCGGCGGCATCGATCACCAGATCTGCCTCCGCCGCGATCTTCTCTGCCCGTTGCGGCCCGAGCGCAGTAGCGCGCGCCTCGACCGCGATCTGTGGGTTGAGGGCGCGCAGCGCGTCGCGCGCGGCTTCGACCTTGGGGCGTCCGAGATCGGCCATCCGATAGAGCGGCTGGCGGTGCAGGTTGCTTTCCTCGACCATGTCGGAATCGAAGATCGTCAGCCGTCCCACGCCCGCCCCGGCGAGATATTGCAGCACCGGACAGCCCAAGCCCCCGGCCCCGATGACGGCAACATGCGCGGCAGCCAGCTTCGCCTGCCCCGCCGCGCCGATCTCGGGCAGGATCATCTGGCGGGCATAGCGGCTCATGGTGCGCAGACCTTCAGCCACGCGCGCACCCGCGCCTCCGGGTCGGGCGCCTGCTGGATATCGGTGACGACCGCGAGGCTGTCAGCGCCTGCCGCGAACACACCGGGCGCGCGCTCTGGCGTAAGCCCCCCGATCGCGACCAGCGGCACGCCCCCCGTCAGCGCCTTCCAGCGGGTCACGCGCTCCAGCCCCTGCGGCGCCCATTTCATCTTCTTCAGCTTCGTCGGATAGACCGGCCCGAGCGCCACATAGGCAGGGTCCTGCCCTAGCGCCCGGTCCAGCTCTGCCTCGTCATGGGTCGACAGGCCAAAGCGTATCCCGGCGCGGCGCAGCGCGGGCCAGTCCGCCGTGTCCATGTCCTCCTGCCCGAGATGGACGAAGCTGCAGCGCAGGTCGAGCGCCTCCTGCCAGTAGTCGTTTACCACCAGCTGCGCACCATGCACGGCGCAGATATCCCGCGCCCGCACAATCTGGCGGCGGGTCTCGGCGGGCGGGACGTCCTTGAGCCGCAGCTGCACCAGCCGGACGCCCTGCGGCACCAGACGCTCCAGCTGCGCGACATTCGAGGCGATCAGGTAGAACCGCTCCATCACATCAACTCCGCCAGCCCCAGAACCGGGGTCGAGGGCACGGCCATGTCGCGCCGCTCCATCGGATCGGCAAGATGCCCCGCACGACCCGCCTGCACCGCGAGCGCCATCGCGCGTGCCATGCCGACCGGGTCGCCGGCTTTCGCCACAGCGGTGTTCAAGAGCACCCCGTCCATCCCCAGCTCCATCGCCTGCGCCGCATCCGAGGGGCGCCCGACCCCCGCATCGACGATCAGCGGCACGGTCGGGAAATGCGCCCGCATCGCGCGCAGCGCATCGGGGTTGCGCAGCCCCTGCCCCGAGCCGATCGGCGCGCCCCATGGCATCAGCACCTCGCAGCCGGCCTCCAGCAGCCGCTCGCCGACGATCAGGTCATCGGTGGTGTAGGGAAAGACCTTGAAGCCATCGCGCGCGAGGGTCCGCGCCGCCTCGACGAGCGCGAAGACATCGGGTTGCAGCGTGTCGGCATGGCCGATCACCTCCAGCTTGATCCAATCGGTGCCGAAGACCTCGCGCGCCATCCGCGCGGTGGTGACGGCCTCCCGCGCCGAATGGCAGCCCGCGGTGTTGGGCAGCACCCGCATCCCGGTCTCGCGCAGCATGTCCCAGAACTGCGTGCCCGCGCCGTCCGTGGCCTCGCGGCGCAGGCTTACGGTGATGACCTCGCAGCCGCTGGCGCGGATCGCCTCGCACAAGATCGCGGGCGAGGGATATTGCGCCGTGCCCAGAAGCAGCGCCGAGGTGAGTTCGGTGTCATAGAGTTTCATCTCAGCCCCCCTGCATCGGTGCGAGCACTTCGAGCCGGTCGCCTTCGGTGAGCCGCGTCGCCGCGCGGTTGGCCCGGGGCACGAACTGTCCGTTCAGCGCGGTGGCGATGGCGGGATTGGCAAAGCCCAGCTCCGCCAGCGCGGCTGCGAGGTCCTGCGCGGCAATCTCATGCGGTTTCGCGTTGACGATGATCTGCATCGGAGCCTTCCGGAAAGAAATGTTGCGGGACACGGGCCGCCATCGCAGGCGCAAGCAGGAAGCCGTGGCGATAAAGCCCGTTGAGATGAAGCGTCCCGCCGTGCCTCTCGAGGCGGGGCAGGTTGTCGGGATAGGCCGGGCGCAGCCCTGCCCCGGTCTCGATCACGCTCGCCTCGGCAAAGCCGGGATGCAGCGTGAAAGCGGCGCTGAGCATTTCGGTCAGCGAGCGCAGCGTGATCGGGCGCGTCGCGGCGCTTTCGATCATCGTCGCGCCGATCATGTAGACGCCCTGCCCGCGCGGCACGAGATAGAGCGGGATGCGCGGGTGCAGCAGGCGCAGGGTGCGGGTGATCTCGACCTCCGGGCAGTGCAGGATCGCCATCTCGCCGCGCACCGGGCGCAGGTCAGGCAGGTCGGCGGCAAAGCCGGTGCAATCGAGATCCACCTGCGCGGGGGCCGTGGTTCCCAACACGATCTCGACCCCGGCGTCACGCGCGGCCCGCGCCAGATCGCGCAGCGCGCGGCGCGGGTCGAGATGCGCCTCCTCCGCGAAATACAGCCCGCGTGCGAACCGCCCCGCGAGGGACGGCTCCATCTCGGTGATCGCCGCCTGATCGAGCGTGCGATGGCCGGAGGTGCGGCGGGCGAAGCGCGTCAGTTCCGCACTGTCGCGCGGTGGGGCGAGGACCAACGTGCCGCGCCGCGTGACCGGCGTGATCTCGGCCCACCAGTCTGCCGCGCGCGCGCCCAGCGTGACCACCGCCTCCTCGGCGCTTTCGGCTTCGCACCACGGCGCCAGCATCCCGCCCGCATAGCGCGACACACTGCCCGCCCCGATCTCCTCTGCCGCCTCGAAGACCCGCACCGCAGCCCCGGCGCGCGCCAGTTCGAGCGCCGAGGACAGCCCCGCGAGGCCGCCGCCTGCGATGGTGATCATTCGCCCGACCCCTTGAGGGGCACATAAAGCTCCCCGCCTTCGCGGAACTTGGCGGCCATGCTCTCCATCCCCTCTTTCTGCGCCTCGGCGCGGATGTCGTGCGAAATCCGCATCGAGCAGAATTTCGGCCCGCACATGGAGCAGAAATGCGCGACCTTGTGGGCCTCTTTCGGCATCGTCTCGTCGTGGAATTCCCGCGCCGTATCGGGGTCGAGCGAGAGGTTGAACTGGTCTTCCCAGCGGAACTCGAAACGCGCGCGGCTCAGCGCATCGTCGCGCCGCTGCGCGCCGGGCAGCCCCTTGGCCAGATCGGCGGCATGGGCGGCGATCTTGTAGGTGATCACGCCGGTCTTCACGTCGTCGCGGTCGGGCAGGCCCAGATGTTCCTTCGGCGTGACGTAGCACAGCATCGCGCAGCCGAACCAACCGATCATCGCCGCCCCGATCCCCGAGGTGATGTGGTCGTAACCCGGCGCGATATCCGTGGTCAGCGGACCGAGTGTGTAGAACGGCGCTTCGTGGCAGCACTCCAGCTGCTTGTCCATGTTTTCCTTGATCTTGTGCATCGCGACGTGACCGGGGCCTTCGATCATCACCTGACAGTCCTTCGCCCAAGCGATCTTCGTCAGTTCGCCCAGCGTCTCCAGCTCGGCAAATTGCGCGGCGTCATTGGCATCCGCGATCGATCCCGGACGCAGCCCGTCGCCGAGGCTGAACGAGACGTCGTAGCGGCGGCAGATGTCGCAGATCTCTTCGAAATGCTCGTAGAGGAAGCTCTCCTTGTGGTGATGCAGGCACCATTTCGCCATGATCGAGCCGCCCCGGCTGACGATCCCGGTCACGCGCTCCACCGTCATTGGCACCATGTGCAGACGCACCCCTGCATGGATCGTGAAGTAGTCGACGCCCTGCTCGGCCTGTTCGATCAGCGTGTCGCGGAAGACCTCCCATGTCAGGTCCTCGGCGATGCCGTTCACCTTCTCCAGCGCCTGATAGATCGGCACGGTCCCGATCGGCACGGGGCTGTTGCGGATGATCCATTCGCGGGTGTTGTGGATGTTGCGCCCGGTCGAGAGGTCCATCACCGTGTCGGCGCCCCAGCGGATCGCCCAGACAAGCTTGTCGACCTCTTCCTCCATCGAGGAGGTGACGGCGGAAGTGCCCATGTTGGCGTTGATCTTCACGAGGAAATTGCGCCCGATGATCATCGGTTCGGATTCCGGGTGGTTGATATTGGCCGGAATGATCGCGCGACCCGCTGCGATCTCGTCGCGCACGAAATCCGGCGTCACGTAATCAGGCAGGTTTGCACCCCAGTCCTGCCCGTCGTGCGGTCCTACGGCCTCGCGCAGCTGGTTCTCGCGGATCGCGACGAACTCCATCTCGGGCGTGATGATGCCTGCGCGGGCATAGGCCAACTGCGTCACCGCGCGGTCGCCCTTGGCCCGCGTCGGGTGCGGCTTGACTGGGAATTCCGGCGTCAGCCGCGCCCCTTGGGCAAAGCCGTTATCCTCGGGCCGGACATCGCGCCCGGTATATCGCTCGACATCGCCGCGCGCCTCGATCCATGCCCGGCGCAGCGGCGCGAGACCGGCATTGATATCGGTCGTGACCTCGGCGTCGGTGTAAGGGCCCGAACTGTCATAGACCGGCAGCGGTGCTTCCCCGGCAGTGGGGTGCATGGCGATCTCGCGCATCGGCACGCGCAGACCTTCATGCAAAGCGCCCTCGACGTAGATCTTGCGCGACGCCGGCAGCGGACCGGTGGTGATCTTGGGGTTGGGAATGTTCATCGTTTCGGTGCTCCTCAAGCATTCGATCTCAAAGGACACCAATTGAGAGACGCTTGGGAAACCAAAGGCCGAACGGCCTTTTGTCATGGCTCGCAACGAGAGAAAGACTCTTCCCGGTCTGCGCGCCTAGCTTCCTACGCCAGTATCAACTGGGTCAGGTTCAAAGGGTCGCGTCACCGGGTTTTCACCCTGTCAGCCTCTCAGTCCCCTAAGCGGGACTCCCCTGCGTGATCCTGTTGTAGGAGCGAAGTGCGAACCTGGCAAGGCGCGTCCGCGCGACATCCGGCGGTCGTGATAGGCGCGCCCGGCGTCAGCGGTTCAAAAGCGCGCCGTCCATCCCAGCGAAACCCCCATCGCGGAACGCTTCCCGGGTTCGTAGACAAGCCCCGCGCCGAGACGACCGATCCCGGCCGTGCGCGAATAGCCGAACTGAAGGTCGGGCTGAGGTGCTGCGCTTTCGATATTCACCGAGGAGGTCGTCATCACCACCTTGTCGGAGCGCGCGTTTCCGACGGCGGCCCCGACGGCGGTCGGCACGCTCATCGTCATCTTGCCCGAGGCAAGCGAGATCGGCGTCGAAATCCCGATGGAGACACGATCATCGCCGGACAGAAACCCTGTCTTGCTCAGGCCCACGGCATAGGCGTTCGAGTGCAGCCCACTGCCGGAGCGAAGCAAACCGTCTCCGGAGAAGTTCGAACTGCCATTGGCCGCGGTGAACGCGAGAGAGGTGCCGTCACCGAGGGCGACGTTCATGCCGAGCTGAACGAAGCGGGTATCGCTGGACAGGCCGCCACCGAACGCGCCGCCCACCGAGGTTCCCAGGAAGCCGCCGTCTTCATGCAGGCTGCCGACGGTCATCGAGAGCTTGCCGGTGCCAAACCGGGCACTGAGCGAGCCGGCGACGTAATGCGAGGTGATATCGCCAGCCCCGCCGCCTGCCTGCGAAATCGACGCGGACAGCCCGTCGCCGAGGCCGATTTCGTAATGCAGCGCGGATGTGGCATCGAAAGATTTCAGGTATGGCGCGGCCATCGCGGCGCTGTCGACCCAGCCTGTTCCGGCAATCGCGGAACCGTCGCCGCGCGACAGTGACAAGGTGCCGGTGCCCGCGCTCAGATTGATCGCATCCGTCCGTCCCATCGCGAAGGCTTCCGTCGCGGCTCGGGCGGCGCTGGCATCCGCGTAATCCGCCACGAAGCTGCTGGTCGGCACATGATAGCCCCGATCAAAGGCATCGGTGACGATCATTCGCTGGTTGGAGAGCGTCGCGCGCAGGGCCCCGGCGACGCCGCGGCTTGCGCTGATCGCGCTTCGGGCTGCGGGCACGGAGGGGCCGTCGAGAGAGCTGGTCGTCTCGACCTTCAGCGTCCCGGTAGGTGCCTGTGCCTGCCGCAGATTGAGCTCTCCCCAGCCATAAACCGGGTCGATGCCGACCGCGCCGAGATCGGTCGCGCTGGTCTCGAGGATCTGCACGATTTGCTGACCTGTCAGCTCGGGGAATTCGCTCTTGAGCACCGCGACCGCGCCGGTGACATAGGGCGTCGCCATGGAAGTCCCGCTCATGTAGGCGTAATCGCCGCCGAGATCGCTCGGATAGGTCGAGAGGATGTTCACGCCCGGCGCCGCGAGGCAGTAATTCATCGCCTCGCCGCAGCGGTTGGAAAAGCTCGCGATCTGATGGTTGTTGTCGACGGCCACGACGCCGAGGATCGAGCCGTCCATTTCCGGGAAGTATTCCGGCAGGCCGACCATCACGCTGGGATTGGCGCCGCCATCGTTACCCGCAGCGAACACGCTGACCATGCCCGCTTTCGCGGCTGCATCGAGCGCGTCGATCGTGGCCGACCCGAGCTGCAGACGGATCTGGTCGGCGCTCGAAAACTGGTCGATCGTAAGCGTCTTGTCCGTGCTGTCCACATAGGACCAGCTGTTGTTCATCGAGGCGGCCCCGGCCTTGACCGACCGCGTGATCGCATCCGCATAGCTGCCCGCAGGCACCGAGCCTCCGACGCCTTTCAGGATCATCAGCGTGGACCCCCAAGCGATCCCCTCGATCCCCTGCCCGTTCTGCACACCGGCGATGATCCCGGCCACGTGCGTGCCGTGCCCGTCCGTGTCGGTGACATCGGAACTGTTGTCGAAATAGCTGTAGGAGAGGGCACCATCGATATTGTCGGCGAGATCGGGATGGGTCACATCCGTCCCGGTGTCGTAGACCGACACGAGTGTGCCGAACCCGTAGGCCCCTTCAGCATAACGATACGCCGCCTCGGTCTGAGCGAGACCGCCGCTCGCGTAATATTCCTTGGTCTCGAAGCTGCTGACGCTGCCGCCGGTGCCAAGACGCGGCGCAATGCCCGGCGATGGCGGCTGTGTGTCGCTCGCGCCTGAAGAACCCGAGGAACCGCCGCCGCCCGCCCCCGCAGCCGCGGCCAGCCCCACCGCACCGAGACCCAAGAGAAGCAGCATGCTGTTGGAGCCGGTCACCGTAGTGGAATTCGCGGCGATTCCCTGCGAAGAGGTGTCGGCCGCGCCGGGCGCCGCGGGACGGTCCTGCACCAGCCCGTAGGAGACCGTCGCACGGCCCGCCAGCCGGATGCGCTCGCTGAGGTCCCGCGCATGGGCCGCGGTCACGACAAGCGACGTCAAAGCCGTCGCCGCCAGCAAATATCCGCCTTTCATCAAAAGCCCTTTCGCTGAAAATTCAGCCCGTTGAGAGGATATTCCGGTCATCTTTGCCTGCATGGGAGCTGCGTTCCTGTACGTCCCCACACGCGTCGACAGCGCCTGTTTCCGGTGCCAATCCAACACGTCGGGATTTGTTGACGGCGATCTATCGCGCCACCGAGAACTCGTAAGGGGGGTCACTTTGAGGCGAACGAGGTGCCGACGATCCTTCGCCGAACCTCCCGAGGTCGCTTTCGCGAACGCCTTATGACCGAAATCGCAAAAGGGTGCCTGTCGGAAAAACGCCGAACACGAATAATTGAAGCCCGTCCCCAGTGGTCAGCAGGTCTGAACGGTGCCCTTCCGGCGCGGTCGCCGCGAGGCGTGCTTGAAAATCCGGCGCGCGGGTCCGACTATCGAGGGCGCAGCACGCAGGGATGGCTTGACGATGGAAGAGGACAGCGCCGGAGGCAGCCCCGCCTGCTTCGCCCATCTGCTGGTCGACGGACACCCCGTCGATCCCGAGACCGCCCGCGACGTGGCGCGGTTCAGACGGGCCGAGCGCGCGCGGCTGCTCAAGTTGCGCACCCTGTGCGCGGACGATCGAGAGCGCGCGACCGCCTGCCTGATCGAAGGTCTCGACCCGATCGTCGCCCCCCGAGCGGGCCAGACCGTCGCCGTCTACTGGCCGATCAGGGGCGAGCCGGACCTGCGACCGTGGATGTGCAGGGTCCACGAGGCGGGGACGCAGATCCTGTTGCCCGTCGTCACCGCGAAAGATGCGCCGCTGGAATTCCACACTTGGAGCCCGGACTGCCGGATGGCGCGCGGCATCTGGAACATCCTCGTGCCGGCTTCTGGCGAACCCAGACGCCCGGACGTGGTGATCGCGCCGCTCGTGGGTGTCGACGAGACCCTTCACCGCCTCGGCAACGGCGGCGGCTATTACGACCGGACGCTGGCACGGATCGAGACGCCGCCGCGGACCATCGGCGTTGGGTTTGCGGGCTGCCAACTGCCCACGATCTATCCGATGCCCTGGGACGTGCCGATGGACGAGGCGCTCTTGTCGGATGGGACGCACCTGAAGAGGTAGCGCGCTGAAGTATCTGCCTGTCAGGTGACAAAAAAGCTCCCCTCAACGTTCACCGATCGCCACGATCGGCAGCCCGCGACATTCAGTGCTCTCAGCGGGGACGTGCGCAGCCATGGCGCTTGACAGCGTCGGCGCGCGCGAGCATTCGGTCTTAAAAAAATGAAAATGCCGGAGGGTTTGCATCTTGCAGTTGACCAGACTTGTCTATTCATCCAGGCACCGCGATCTGCAGCCTGAAACCGTCGACGATATCCTCGAGAAATCCCGCATCAATAATTTGCGTGATGGCATCACGGGCGCCCTGATCGTCAGTGATCGCAGTTTCATGCAACTTCTCGAGGGTGAGCGGGACGCGGTCGCAAAATGTCTGCTCCGCCTGCTGGGCGATCCTCGGCACGACGATATCCGTATCTTATGTGCAGGGGACGCGGAACATCGCCTCTTCGCGGAATGGAGCATGCACCTGATCCAGACGTCCGGGATAAAACGGGAGATCCTGAGCCGCTACGAAATCGACGGCAGCTTCGCACCGGAAAAGATGACACAAGCGGCCATTGAGGATCTCTGCAAGGTTCTGTCGAAAGACGACTGGGAAGATATCGCCGCCTAGCAGGAAACGACCTCGCCGATCGTTCCGAAGATACCAGCCTTCGTTGAGGCGTCCGCCCTGCATCTCCAAAGGTTCGTCACGCCCCAGTGGGCGACATCCGCAGATCGGGGCCACCGCTCCTAGGACGGCCATAGCGCCCGGATCACACGGATCTTCCCGGCTCTTTCCTTGGACAGCGCCAAAGTCCCGCTATGTCTACGAGGACTCTTCGAGGCGATGCGAAGGCGGAGAGACAGAAACGGGGCGCCGGTCGGATGATCGTCGTGCCGATGGAATTGCGGCGTCCGGCTGTGCATTGCCGAGCCTGACGCACCAACAAGACGGAGATTTCAAGGTGAGTGATAGCGACGATTACGTGCCCCCCCGGGTATGGACTTGGTCTCAGGAAAGCGGCGGACGTTTCGCCAGCATCAACCGCCCCATTGCGGGGCCGACCCATGACAAGTCGCTGCCCGTGGGCGAGCATCCCTTCCAGCTCTATTCCCTCGCGACCCCCAACGGTCAGAAGGTGACGATCATGTTCGAGGAGCTTCTCGAACTTGGTCACGAGGACGCGGAATACGACGCCTGGCTGATTGATATCAGCAAGGGTGACCAGTTCAGCTCCGGCTTCGTCGAGATCAACCCGAACTCCAAGATCCCGGCCCTGATGGACCGCTCCGGCCCCGAGCCGATCCGGGTCTTCGAATCCGGTGCGATCCTGACCTATCTGGCCGAGAAATTCGGGGCGTTCCTGCCGACCGAGCCGGCCAAGCGCGCCGAGTGCCTGTCCTGGCTGTTCTGGCAGATGGGCAGCGGGCCCTATCTGGGCGGCGGTTTCGGGCATTTCTACGCCTATGCGCCGACCAAGATGGAATACCCGATCAACCGCTTCGCGATGGAGGTCAAACGCCAGCTCGACGTTCTCGACCGCCGCCTCGCCGAAACGCCGTATCTGGCGGGCGACGAGTACACCATCGCCGATATCGCGGTCTTCCCATGGTATGGCGGGCTGGTGAAGGGATGGCTCTATGACGCGGCGGAGTTCCTGTCGGTGCATGAATACAAGAACGTGCTGCGTTGGGCCGACACGATTTTCGAGCGTCCTGCGGTGAAGCGTGGCCGGATGGTCAACCGCACGAACGGCGATCCGGCGGAACAACTCCACGAACGCCATTCCGCGCGCGACTTCGAGACGAAGACGCAAGACAAGGTCTGAGCGACCGACCCGTTTTGGATGATTTGGCCCCGGCGCAACTTTCGCGCCGGGGCCTTTGCATGAAGCGATATGAACGCGATCGCGACGAAACCGACCGGCACGAGGCCTGTCTTAGGGAACACGCGGCCTCCGGACCTGTTGTTTCTGAATGAGCAAGAAGATCGAACCATCGGCAAGCCACGCGGACGGGTCCGCTGCGACCTCGAATGACGCTCAAGCGGGGCCCGAAGCTGTCCCGACAATGATCGAGCGGCTGCAGCGGCTCACCGAGGGGCAAGAAACCATTACGCTCGGCGAACTGACCAGGGAAATCGGCTCGCAGGGCCATGCGCCGCTGCTGATGATCGCCGCGATCTTCATGATCCTCCCGGTCGGCATGATCCCCGGCATTGGCGGTGCGCTCGGGACACTGGTCGCGCTTATCGGGTTCTACACGCTCCTCGGTCGAAACGGCATCTGGTTGCCGGGCTTCTTGGCCAAACGCGAGATCCCGGCGGACCGCGTTCGCAAGGCGGCCGAAAGACTGCGTCCGGCCGCTGACTGGCTGCGCAGGCATATGCATCGCAGATGGGAGCCCCTCGCCCGCGGCAACGTCTCGATCTCCGCGATCGCGGTGATCCTCATCGTGACCGGGGGATCCTTGCTTATCCTCGGGGCCATACCGGTAACGGTTCCCTTGGTCGGGCTTCCGATCGCGGCGTTCTCGCTTGGGATTCTGGCGCGTGACGGGGTGATCGTGGCCGTCGGTTACGCATTGCTCCTGATCGCTGGCGGCGCCGTCTGGCTGATGCTCTGAGCCGCAATCGCAGCACCAGTTCGGGCCAAGGATCGCTTGATCCGGCCTCCCCCGCCTCCGCCTACACCACGTCCTCGGGCGCAAGGCGACAGGCCTTGGCGGGGTCGGTCTCGACTTGCAAGGTAGCGTGTCCGATCCCGTGATGTTCGTGCAGCTCATCGGCCGCGTTCAGCAGGAAAGCGTCATCGGGCCGACCCTCCGGCATCACCAGATGGCAGGTGAGGGCGGTGTCCGTCGTGCTCAGCGCCCAGACGTGCAGATCGTGCAGGCTGGCGACGCCGGGCAGGTTCTCCAGCCGGGCCCGCACGTCCTCCAGATCGATCCCCGGAGGCACGGTATCCATCGCCAGCTTCACGCTGTCGCGCAGCAGGCCCCATGTGCCCACCAGGATCACCGCGGCGATCACCAAGCTGAAAACCGGGTCCAGCCATTGCCAGCCGAACCACATGATCAGCAGCGCCGCGACGATCACACCTGCGGTGACGGCGGCGTCGGCGGCCATGTGCAGGAAGGCGCCCTTGATGTTGAGGTCGCTGTTGCGGCCGCGCATGAACAGAAGGGCGGTGCCGGTGTTGACGATCAGCCCCACCACGGCGACCCAGAGGATGGTGTCGCTGCCCACGGGCTGCGGGTCGAGCAGGCGGCGAACGGCCTCCCAGACGATGGCGCCGACCGCGACCAGAAGGATGACCGCATTCGCCAGGGAGGCGAGGATCGGCGCGCGTTTGTAGCCATAGGTCTTGCGTCCCGAGGGCGGCTTGCGCTCCAGCCAGGTCGCGAACCAGGCGATGGCGAGGCCGAACACGTCCGACAGGTTATGCCCGGCATCGGCCAGCAGCGCGAGCGAGCCCGAGATCAGACCGAAGGCGGCCTCAAGACAGACGTAGAGCGTATTCAGTGCAATGCCGATGGCAAACGCCTTGCCGAATGTCGCCGGCGCATGGGAATGCCCCGGTCCGCTATGTCCATGGTCGTGGCTGTGACTGTGGTCGTGTGCCATGTCGGCGCGTGTTCCGGCGTTGCTGCTGAGCTCGTGGAGGCAACGACGGAAGGGGCCGAAGGTTCCTTGGCCTGGGTCCGGCCCCGTGGCGCATCGGGCGCGGAGCCATGGCAAAGGTTCGCATAGCCTGGTTGAGACGGCGAGCGAAGCCTCGCGATGACGCCACTTTGCGAAAGGCGTGCTGCAGGCGGAGGCTCCGTGGTCATTTCGTCCCGCGGAGCCTTCCGCGAGCATAGCATAGACCCGCGAGGCAGCCGCCCCTCACGCCCTGCCCCGCCTGCCCGGATTCAGCGCCGGTTCATCGCATCGCGCAGCGCCGCGCCGAAGGCACCATTGCCGCTGTCTTTTGCTGGCGCCTTGCCTTGCCCCTTGCCGGCCCCTTTGCCACGGGGGCCTTGCGGGCCGGGTTTACCCCGATCCTGCCCCTTGTCTTGCCGCGCCGGGCCGTTGCCCCGCGCAGGAGCGCCGCCCTCGGATTGCTTGCGCATCGACAGGCCGATCCGTTTGCGCGGGATGTCGACCTCGGTCACGCGCACGCGCACCACGTCGCCCGCCTTCACCACCTCATGGGGATCCTTCACGAAGCGATCGGCGAGCTGGCTGACATGCACCAGACCGTCCTGATGCACGCCGATATCCACGAAAGCGCCAAAGGCTGCGACGTTGGTCACGGTGCCCTCGAGGCTCATACCCGGCTTGAGATCCTTGATGTCCTCGACCCCGTCGGTGAATTGCGCGGTCTTGAAGGTGGGGCGCGGATCGCGACCGGGTTTTTCCAGTTCCGCAAAGATATCGCGAATGGTGGGCAGGCCGAACTCGTCGGTCACGAACTGCTCTGCACGCAGGCCTTTCAACGCCGTCGGCTGGCCCATGATCTCGCGGATGTCGCGGCCGCAGCTTTGCACGATCTTGCGCGCGACCGCGTAGGCTTCGGGGTGGACGGACGAGGCATCGAGCGGCTCTTCGCCATCGCGGATACGCAGGAAGCCCGCGCATTGCTCGAAGGCCTTGGGGCCGAGCCCCGCCACCTCCATCAGCGCGCGGCGCGAGGGGAAGGCGCCATGCGCGTCGCGATGCGCGACGATGGCCTGAGCCAGCGCGGGACCAAGCCCCGCCACCTGCGCCAGAAGCGGCGCGGAGGCCATGTTCAGGTCCACGCCCACCGCGTTCACCGCATCCTCGACGACCGCCTCCAGCGCCTGCGACAGGCGGCGCTGATCCACGTCGTGCTGATATTGCCCGACGCCGATGCTCTGCGGTTCGATCTTCACCAGTTCCGCCAGCGGGTCCTGCAGGCGCCGCGCGATCGAGACCGCGCCGCGCAAGCTGACATCCAGATCGGGGAATTCGCGCGCGGCCAGTTCCGAAGCCGAATAGACCGACGCCCCGGCTTCCGAGACCACCACTTTCGTCGGCGCGCGCACACCCGGCGGCAGCAGCTTCAGGGTATCCGCGACCATCCGTTCAGTCTCGCGGCTGGCGGTGCCGTTGCCGATCGCGATCAGCTCGATCCCGTGGCGCTTGACCATGTCGATGATCTTCGCCTCGGCGCCGCGCAGGTCCATCTTCGGCTGGAACGGGTAGAGCGTCGCGGTCTCCAGAAGCTTGCCGGTCGCATCGACCACCGCCGCCTTCACCCCGGTGCGGATGCCCGGATCGAGGCCGAGCGTCGCGCGCGGACCGGCCGGGGCAGCCAGAAGCAGATCGTGCAGGTTGCGCGCGAAGACCTTGATCGCCTCGTCATGGGCGCGCTGACGCAGCTCGCCCAGCAGATCCACATAGAGCGAGACCGAGAATTTCACCCGCCACGCCCACCGCGCCACGTCGCGCAGCCACAGATCGCCCGGGCGTCCGGCCTGCGTGTCGAGGGTCGCTGCGATCTTGCCGATCGCGCGGTCTTCACCGGTCTCCGGATCGGGCGCGATCTCCATCGTCACGATCTCTTCCTTCGCGGCGCGCAGGATGGCAAGTGCCCGGTGGCCGGGAATGTCGGCCCATTTCTCGCGATGGTCGAAATAATCCGAGAACTTCGCGCCCGCCTCTTCCTTGCCCGGCACGACGCGCGCGGCGATGAAGGCCTCGGCGCGCATGAAATCGCGCAAATTGCCAAGCAGCTCGGCGTTTTCCGACAGTTCCTCGGTCAGGATGTCGCGCGCGCCGGTCAGGGCGTCCTTCGGCGTGGGCACGGCCTCGGTAACGTAATCCTCGGCCAGCACTTCAGGCGCGGCGTTCCGGTCTTCCTGAATGGCGCGCAACAGCGGCTCCAGCCCGTTCTCGCGCGCGATCATCGCCTTGGTGCGGCGCTTGGGCTTGAAGGGCAGGTAGATATCCTCGAGCGCCGCCTTGCTTTCGGCCCGCGCGATCGAGCGCGCCAGATCGTCGGTCAGCTTGCCCTGCTCGCGGATCGAGTTGAGGATCGTCTCGCGCCGCGCCTCCATCTCGCGCAGGTAACCCAGCCGTTCCGAGAGCGTCCGCAGCTGCGTATCGTCGAGCCCGCCCGTGACCTCCTTGCGGTAGCGAGCCACGAAGGGCACGGTCGCCCCGCCATCGAGAAGCCCGATCGCCGCGGTCACCTGCGCGGGCTGCGCCGCGATATCCGTGGCAATGGTCTGCGCGATGCGGGCTTGGACGGGGGCGGAATCGGTGTGGGCCAAGGCTGTCTCCTGAAAGTCGGGCCGCCAGCAATACCCGCCTCCTCGGGCGGGGAAAAGGGGCAAGGCCGGGGGCGGGCCGGATTGCGCTGGTCTGTTGACGGACGGATCGGTTCGATATTGGTGTTTGCAGGGAGATTGGCTGCGCCTCTTGTCGCGAAAGCTTTTCATCCGACGCAGTTAGCGTGGTTCGGGACTCCGTTTCAGGCCTTGAGACGAAAATCGGACAGGAAAGCGGCGAGCGCGGAGACCGCCTGCCCCATATCGCCGGCGCTCGCATATTCCGCCGGGTTATGGCTGATCCCGCCCTTGCAGCGCAAAAACAGTATCGCGATCGGGCAGAGATCGGCCATGGCGGAAGCGTCATGCGTGGCCCCCGAGGGCAGCTCCGGCGCGGCCTCTCCGGTCACGTTGCGCACAGCTGCGGCGAGCCCCTCTCGCAGCGCTGCATCGCAGGCTTGGGCGGGCTGCGCATAGGTCTTCTCGATCTCGATCTGCGTCGCCGTCGCCTTCGCGATCTGCGCGCAGAGCGGGCCAAGCGCCGCGCCCATTGCGGCACGGGCCGGGTCTTCGGCGGCGCGGATCTCGATGGTCAGATCGACCCGCGCGGGAATCGCGTTGACCACGTTGGGCGAGACATCGAGCTGCCCGACCGTCGCCCGGATACCGTGATCGCGCGCCATATCGTGCACGCCGCGCACCAGATCCGAGGCTGCCAGCAGCGCGTCGTGGCGCATCTCCATCGGCACGGTGCCCGCATGTCCCGCCTCGCCGGTGATCGTGACACGATGCCGCTCGATCCCGGAAATCGCGGTGACGACGCCGAGCGGCTTGTCTTCGCCCTCAAGCAACGGGCCCTGTTCGATATGCAACTCCACATAGCCCGCGATACTGACCGGTTCGCGCGCCAGCGCCGCCGTGCCCTCCGGGTCTCCGCCAAAGGCCTCGAGCGCCGCGCCGAGGCTTACGCCCGTCTTGTCCACCATCGCGAAAACGGACGGGTCGAGCGTGCCGGCCAAGGCGCGCGGTCCGATCAGCGCGGTCGGGAAACGCACGCCTTCCTCATCAGCGAAGGCCAGCACTTCCACGGAAAACGGCAGAGCGCGATCGCCAATCGCCTCGAGCGCCAGGCATCCCAGCGCCACCCCCATGATCCCGTCGAACGCACCACCGGCACGCACGCTGTCCTGATGAGAGCCGATCAGCAGCGTGGGTGCCCCCTCAGGCCCTTCCCTCCGCCCGATCAGCGTGCCCGCCGCATCGAGCGTGACCTTGCAGCGCGCTTTCTGCATCCAATCCGTGATGATCTCCAGCGCCGCCTCGTGCTCGGGACCGAAAGGCAGCCGGGTCACGCCGGGACCCGGCTCGGAGACTTTCGCGATCGTCTCCAGCCGCTCTTGCGCTACTGCACCCCAATCCTGCATGGCACCACCCCTATTTATCATGATAAATAGCTGTCTACTCTTTTGACGTGAATTGGTCTAGGAGAAACGCCAGTGTGTTTCCCCAACAGAGATCCGATGCCCCGCAAGCCCGCCACCGAACCGAGACGCTCTCGCCCCGCCCGCGTCGCCGATCAGATCAAGGACTGGGTTGTCGCGCAGCGCCTGAAGAAGGGCGATCGCCTGCCTGGCGAGACGGAGATGATCGAACGGTTCGGCATGGCCAAGGGCACGATCCGGGAGGCGATGCGACTGCTGGAGGCCCAGGGACTGGTGACCACGCGCACCGGGCCGGGCGGCGGTTCATTCGTGGGGGAAGTCAGCGAAGAACGCGCCAGAGCGCTTCTCGGCAACTACTTCTATTTCAAGGATCTCACCGTCGCGGATATCTACCAGATCCGCCGTGCGCTGGAGCCCGAGGTGGCGGCGAGTCTTGCCGGCAGGCTGTCCCCCGACGATCTGGCCGAGCTGGAAGCGCTGGTCGCGCGCTACTCCGTCCCTGCATCCACGCCCGAGGAAGAACGCGAGCAGCATGTGCAATCTCTGCAGTTCCACGCAGCGCTGGCAAGGCATTCAGACAATCCGCTCCTGTCCTTCCTGATCCGCTTCATGGCGCAGATCCTGTCGGACCTGACGGTCTACAAAAAACTATACGCCCCGCCCAATCGCGAGCTTTGGGAGAGCGGGCGCAACCACCAGATCGCCCTGATCGACGCCCTGCGCGAGGGCCGCGCCGAGGACGCCCGCAAGATCATGGCCGATCACATGGCCACCGCCCAGCGCTTCATGGAGGCGCAGGAGGCGGAGGTGATGAAACGGTTCATCGCCGAGTGACGCGGGTCTTCGCGCCGAGCACCGCGCCCGAGCCTCGGGTGGGCGCTTTGCAACGCGTGTCGCTTAGTGACTTTTTTCGCAAATCCGAGAATCGGTGATGCCTGCGCCAACGCCGCCAATGCGCCCTTCCGGGGGGGGGGAGGGTTGGGCGCGGCCCGGGGCCGGTCACCCCGCGCCAAGTTCCGACCTACTCAGTCCCGGTCTCGGGCAGCGGGAGGGGTTCGGGCTCGACCAGATCGGGCGCGCGATAAGGGTCGTCGAGGGTCGGCACGACACGCGTCCAGCCGTGATAGGGCTCGGCCCGGGCGGCGGCGAGCAGGTCGGCCAGATCTTCGAGCGGTTTGGCGGAGCGGTCGATGCGCAGCGTCAGCGGCGTGGCTGCACGCGAGGCAACCAGCAACGCTGCCGAGACCAAGCCGCGACTGTCGCCCCCTGCCCGCGCGCCCGCGACGAGGGCCGCCATCAGCCGGTCGGGCATCGCGCCCTTCGTTGACAGGTAGGTATCGCGCACCGCGGCGATTACCGACCAATCGGCGAGCATATTGCCCGAGACCACCACGCCCCGCCCTTCCAGCGCGCCACAGATCGGAACGGACATTTCCCCGGTAAAATGGCCCGTGTCCCCGTGCAGATCGATCGCGGCCAGTTGGCGGTGGGCGCGTCCGGTATCCGGGTCCGTCACCTGGGCCACGGCGTCGCCGGCGGACATCCCGGTCTTCATCTTCTCCAGCACATCCTCGCCCCAGAGCGTCGAAGGCGCGGTGCCCTGGCTTGCCGACAATCCCGATTCGGCCCCGCCGCGCAGCACCCAGCCTCCGACGCACAGGCTGCCCGTCATGGCCGCCCCGCCAAAGGTGCCTGTTTTTTCGTCATATGCCAGAATTGATACCGTCACGGCGGAACTCCGTTGATCTGCGCCCTTGCATTTATCATGATAATTTGCCCTCATGCAATCATCACCAATAAAAATCAGCCATGCTGAACAGGAGAGGTAACATGACGAAACTCACCCTTACGCGGCGCGGTCTTCTGATCTCGGGCGTGGCGACGGGCGTCCTGATGGGAACCGGTCTGCCCTCGATGGCGGCGACCCCGCCAGGCGTTCTGGTCGTAGGCCAGATCGCGGAACCCAAGGCGCTCGATCCGGCGGCGGTCACCGCTGTGAACGACTTCCGCATCCTGATGAATCTCTATGACGGGCTGGTGCGCTACAAATCCGGCACGCTCGAAGTCGAACCGGCCCTCGCCGAGAGCTGGGACATCTCCGACGATGGCAAGACCTACACGTTCCATCTGCGTCAGGGCGTGAAATTCCATGACGGCTCGGATTTCGACGCCGAGGCGGTGAAGTTCAACTTCGAGCGGATGCTCGACGAGAACCACCCCTATTACCACACCGGCCCCTTCCCGCTCGCCTTCTTCTTCTCAAGCGTGGACACGATCGACGCGAAAGACCCGCAAACCGTGGTGTTCACGCTGAAAGAGCCCTATGCACCCTTCCTGTCGAACCTCGCCTATCCGACGGGGCTGATCGTCTCGCCGACGGCGGTGAAGAAATTCGACAAGGATTTCGGTCGCAACCCCGTCGGCACCGGACCCTTCACCTTCAAGGAATGGCGCCCGAACGAGGCCGTCGTGGTCGAGGGCAACCCCGACTACTGGGACACGCCCACCGCGCTCAAGGCGGTCATCTTCCGCCCGATCACGGATGCCAATACCCGCGTGGCCGAGATGCTGGCGGGCGGGATCGACTTGATGGTCGAGGTGCCGCCCGTGGCGCTCAAGGAGTTCCAGAACGACAAGTATCACCTTGTGGAGCAGGCGGGGCCGCATCTGTGGTTCCTGATCCTCGATTGCGCCAAGGGGCCGTTCAAGGACAAGAAGGCCCGTCAGGCCGCGAACTACGCGATCAACAAGGAAGCGATCGTCAACGACGTGCTCGAAGGCACGGCGACGGTCGCCAACGGCCCGACGCCCGCCGCCTTCGCCTGGGCGCATGACGACAGCCTCGACCCCTATCCCTACGATCCGGAGAAAGCCAAAGCGCTTCTGAAAGAGGCTGGCGTGGCCGAGGGCACGGAAGTGACCTTCTACGTCACCGATGGCGGCTCGGGGATGCTCGACCCGGTGGCGATGGGCACCGCGATCCAGGCCGACCTGAAGGCGGTGGGGCTGAACGCAAAGATCGAGACTTTCGAGTGGAACACCTTCCTCGGAAAGGTGAACCCGGGGCTCGACTCGAACGGGCAACATGTCGACATGGCCGAGATGGCATGGATGACGAACGACCCCGACACCCTGCCTTATCTCGCGCTGCGCACCGATGCCTGGCCCGACAAGGGCGGGTTCAACTCGGGTTATTACTCGAACCCCGAGGTCGACAAGCTGCTCGAAGAGGCGCGCACCGCGACCGATCAGTCCAAGCGCGCCGAGCTCTACAAGAAGATGCAGCAGATCGTGCATGACGACGCGCCTTGGGTCTTCGTGGCGAACTGGAAGCAGAACGCGGTGACCAATGACAAAGTGTCGGACTTCACGCTGCAGCCCTCGTTCTTCCTGCTCCTCAAGGACGTAACGAAGGCCTGATCTTTCCGGGGTGCGCGGGCCACGACAGGCCCGCGCACCCCTTTTTCCATCTTTTGCGCGTCACCCAAAGGGAGACCAATGGGCAGCTATATCCTCAAACGGCTCTTGCTCGCGGTGCCGGTGATCCTCGGGATCACGGTGATCGTTTTCCTGATCATGGCGATGATCCCGGGCGACCCGGCCACCGCGATCCTTGGAAGCTATGCCACCCCCGAGAACGTGGCGCGGCTGAACCGCGATCTGGGCCTCGATCAGCCCTTGGTGGCGCGCTATTTCATCTGGCTGGGGAACATGCTTCACGGCGATTTCGGGCAGAGCTTCTCGCTCAACCGTCCCGTTATCGACGAGGTGCTGGAGCGGTTCAACAACACGCTGATCCTTGCGGGCACCTCCTTCGTTCTATGCACGGTTTTCGGCATTCTCGCAGGCGTAATTTCGGCCGCGCGTCAGTATGGATTCGCCGACAAGGCAATCACCTTCGTGGTGCTTCTGGGCATCTCGATCCCGTCCTTCTTCCTCGGAATGATGATGATCCTGATCTTCGCGGTGGACCTGCAATGGCTGCCGGTCTCGGGGATGTATGCGATCTATGGCGGCGGCGACCTGCCCGACCTGATCCATCATCTCACGATGCCCGCGCTGGCACTTGCGGTAGTGGCGACCGGCGTGGTGGCGCGGCTGTCGCGCTCGGCCATGCTGGAGGTGCTGCGGCAGGATTTCATCCGCACCGCGCGCGCCAAGGGTGTGAAAGAGGGCCGCGTGATCTGGGGCCATGCGCTCCGTGCGGCGATGGTCTCGATCATTCCGGTGCTGGGCATTCAGGCGGGCTTCGTGCTGTCGGGCGCCGTCTATATCGAGATCGTCTTCCAGTGGCCCGGCATCGGGCGGATGCTGGTCGATGCGATCTTGCAGCGTGATATCCTGCTCGTCCAAGGCGGCGTCGTCTTCGTTGCCAGCTGCTATGTCATCTTCAACATCATCGTCGATGTCGCCCAGAGCCTTCTAGACCCGAGGATCAAGACATGAGCGCGTTCTTCAAACTTCTCGCGCGCAACCGTCTGGCGCTGGGGGGGCTGATCGTGATGGGACTGGTGGTTCTGATGGCGCTGATCACGCCGCTGCTGCCGCTCGCCGATCCGGATGCGACGAACACCGCGAACCGCTTCCTGCCGCCGTTTTCCGAGGGCGCGTTTCTGGGCACGGATGCATTGGGGCGCGATCTGCTCTCTCGGCTTCTCTGGGGCACGCGGTTGTCGCTGGCCGTGGGCTTTGCCGCCGCGCTTTTCGCGGCCGTCGCGGGCGCTGCGGTCGGCATCATCGCGGGCTTCTATGGCGGGCGGACCGACAACATCATCATGCGCGCCGTCGATATGCTGATGGCGTTCCCGTATATCCTGCTGGCGCTGGCGATCGTGGCCGCTCTCGGCCCCGGCCTCGTGAATGCGTTGATCGCGGTGGCGGTGGTCAATATCCCCTTCTTTGCGCGCAACATCCGCGGCATCACCGTGGGCCTCGCACATAAGGAATTCGTCGATGCGGCGAAGCTCGCGGGCATGTCCAATGCGCGCATCATCACCTCGGAGGTCCTGCCCAACGTGGTGCCCGTCATCGTGATCGCGATGTCCACAACGATCGGCTGGATGATCCTCGAGACCGCCGGCCTGAGCTTCCTCGGCCTCGGCTCACAGCCGCCGCAAGCCGATCTCGGGAGCATGCTGGGCGAGGCGCGCTCGGCACTGATTACCAACCCGCATACCTCGGTCATTCCCGGCCTCATGATCCTGATCATCGTGATGAGCATCAACCTGCTGGGCGACGGCGTGCGCGACGCGCTCGACCCTCGGCTGAAATCGGGCGCGCTGAGCCGTCCGATGGCCGCGACCCGCGTTGAACGCAAGGACCGTCCTGCGCCTGAACAGCCGACCGACGGCATCCTGAGCCTCGAGGACCTGCACACCCAGTTCCAAGTGAAGGACCGCATCTACAAGGCTGTTTCGGGCGTCTCGCTTTCGGTCAAACCTGGCGAATGTCTCGGGGTGATCGGCGAGAGCGGCTCGGGGAAATCGGTGACGGCACTGTCGATCATGGGGCTCGTGGCGTCACCGCCCGGCGTCATCACCGGGGGCGCTGCACGCCTTGAAGGCCGCGACATGATCGGCGCGCGCTATGGCGATCTGCGAAGTCTACGCGGTCGCCGCGTCGCCTATATCTTCCAGGACCCGCTGGCGACGCTACACCCGCTCTACAAGGTTGGCGATCAACTGGTGGAAGCTATTTCGTGCCATCACCCGATCTCGAAATCCGAAGGGCGCGAAAAGGCGATCGAACTCCTGAAATCCGTGCGCATCCCCAATGCGGAGAGCCGCGTGGACAGCTATCCGCATGAGATGTCGGGCGGCATGCGTCAGCGCGTCGGCATCGCGATGGCGCTGGCCAACGACCCGGACGTGATCATCGCGGACGAGCCCACCACCGCGCTCGACGTGACGGTGCAGGCGCAGATCCTTTCGCTGCTCGACGATCTGCGGCGGGAACGCGGGCTCGCGATCATCTTCATTACCCATGATTTCGGCGTGGTGGCCCAGCTGTGCGACCGCGTGGCGGTGATGTATGCGGGCCGGATCGTCGAGGAAGGCCCGACGATGGAGATCCTGCGCGCGCCCGCCCACCCCTACACGTCGCGCCTGATCGCCTGCGTGCCTGAACTGGGCGAGGGCAAACGCAAGCTCGAGGCGATCCCGGGCCTGCCGCCTTCGGTCGACAATCTGCCGGCAGGCTGTGCCTTTGCGGATCGCTGTCTGAAGGCGCAACCAGCCTGCAAAGAAGGCGAGATACTGCTCGAGGGGACCGGATCGCGCACCGTGCGCTGCCTCTATCCCGAGCCCAGTTTCGCGGAGGAGACCGCATGAGCATCGCCCTGCAGATCACGGACCTGTCGAAGACCTTCCCCGTCGGCAAGAAGCTGTTCGGCGGCACGAAAGGAGCCGTGAAAGCGGTCCACCCGATGACGCTGAGCGTGCAGACAGGCGAGACGCTCGGCATCGTGGGCGAGTCCGGCTGCGGCAAGTCCACGCTGGCGCGGATGTTGGTGGGCCTCCTGCCGCCCACCACCGGCACGATCGAAATCGAGGGCTCGGCCCTCGACAACGCGGACCCGGCCGAATTCGGCAAGCGCATTCAATATGTATTTCAGGACCCGATCAGCAGTCTCAACCCGCGCAAGACGATCCGGCAGATCATGGATGCGCCGCTGAAGCTATTGCACGGAATGGACCGCGCCGCGCGCGAGAAACGTATTCTCGAGATTTTCGACAGCGTGAACCTGCGCGCCGATTTCCTCGACCGGTATCCGCATGAGTTCTCCGGCGGTCAGGCGCAGCGCATCGGCATCGCACGCGCGCTTGCGGCGCAGGCCCGCATCCTGATCCTCGATGAACCCGTCTCCGCGCTCGATGTCTCGGTGCAGGCGCAGGTGCTGAACTTGCTGGCCGATCTGAAACGCGAATTCGGACTGACCTACCTGTTCATCAGCCACGATCTGGCAGTGGTCGAGGCGGTCAGCGACCGGATCGCGGTTCTCTATTTTGGCTCGGTGGTCGAGGAAGGCCGGGCCGAGGAAATTTTCGCCCATCCGCGCCACCCCTACACGAAGCTGCTGGCGGAAAGTGCGCCCGTAGTCGGTCGCGCGCTATCGGACCCGGAGCAGGGCCAAGCGGAACTGCCGAACCCGCTCAATCCGCCGAAGGGCTGCGCCTTCGCAAAACGCTGTCCTTATGCGAGCGAGCAATGCCTCGGCGCTCCCCCGCCCCTGATCGAAATGGGCGCCGATCAGAGGGTCGCCTGCTATCACCCCCTGCCGACACCCGGGCACCTCTGACATTACCCTGATCGGGTGGCGGCGTTGATTTCCAGAATTTCCGCAGGCGAGTAGGGCTGTCCAGTCTGGTCCACGAGGTCGTGGAACCAAGCGCCGTCCTCGCCGATCTTGGTCGTGCCTGACACACCGTCGGGCCAAGGCAGCCAGGTTTGACTGCGGCCGCGCACGAAGCCCCATTGCAGCGCTCCGACGCCGGTTTCGCGAAACAGCGGGATCTGCTCGGCGATCGTGCTGTCGAGACTGCGTGCCATCCATTCAGTGCAGATCAAGGGCCGCTTCAGCGCGTTGAGCGCCGCGATCGTCGCCTCCATTCTCGCGCGCGGCACATAGGCGTGGAAGGTCACGACATCGGAGAGCGCGAGCGCGGTTCGGTCAATCTCCGTCGCGTAGGATGTGCCCTCTCCAGGCACCGACCACGCGGCCACGGTAAGCGGCTGGCTCGGGGCGCACTCCCGCGCCCAGGCGAAGCAATCACGCATCAGCGACAGGCTCGCTTGCTCAAGCCTTTCTGAGTAGCTCTCATAGCGACCGGAGCGAAAAATCATCCGGTTTCCCGGCTCGTTATAGAGATCCCACAAGATGACGCGGGAATCTGCGCGGAACCGCATGACGATCGCGCGCAGATAGGTTTCCAGCTCGGGCCGACGGGACGGATCCTCGACGATCGCTCTGCCGGGGCTGCCCACGGCGCGACTGTTATGGACGGCGGGCACGGGGTCGGGCTGTGGCCCGGGCGTGGCCGGCTCGCCAGAGAATTCGCAATCGTCGAACGGGCAGAGAATGACGCCAAGACCGTGCGAAACCGCGATGGCCAGAAAGCGGTCCACCCGGTCGAGCAGCCCGGTCCCCTCGGCCTGCCAGACGACGAAGGGCAGGTTGACGCGCACGACGTTGAACCCGATCTCGCGCGCCCAGCCCAGTTCGCGTTCGATGACCTCGGGAGCGAAATCCGCGCCGCGCCAGAACTCGACGAAGTTGACTGCGACGCTCGGCAGGTAGTTGAAGCCACAAAGCCATCCGATCTCGCGACGCCATGCCCAGGCGCGTTCAACGCTCCACCGGTCTGCCTGCTCAAGCCTGTCGTCTTTCATCATATCCTCATGGGGCTGGGAGGTGCGGAGGCGTGCCGGTCGGACGCCTCCGGGGGTGACTGCGAACGCAGCCGGTTACTGGTCGAGGATGTCCTGCACCTCGTTCTGCGCTTCGGCGAGGGCCTTCTTCGGGTCCTTTCCGGTCAGCCAGATCGATTGCAGGTTGCGGTTCAGCGCGTCCTGAATCTTGCTGTATTCCGGCGACGCCGGCGTATCGCGCGCGATCTTCTCGGTGCCCACGTATTCGGCACGGTGCGGCAGATCGCGATACGCCTTACTCTCGAGCACCGACTTACGCACCGCCATGTGGCCCGTGCGCGCCCAATCCGCGTCGTGATTGTAGATGAAGGCTGCGACCTTCAGCGCGGCCTTGTATTTCTCGGGGTTCCGATCCTTCAGCGTCGAGGGGATCGCCCAGGTGTGGTTGTCAGCCCAGGTGGCTGGCTGGTCGAAGAGCTGCGGGAAATCGGAGACGTAGTAGTCCTTCAGCCCGGTATCGGGGTTCTCAGCCTGCTTGGTATATTCGTTGACCACCCAAGTGCCGTTGACCAGCACCGCCGCATTGCCATTGAGGAATTCCTGCTGGCTGTCGGCATAGTTCAGCTTGGGGTTGGCATAGCCGCCATCGAAGAGCTGGGTGATCGCCTTGACCGCGTTGAGGGCCTCGGGCGTATCGATCGTCGCAGTATCGCCGTCGAAAATGTTCGAGCCCTGCTGCCAGATCAGAGACAGGACCAGCCGCACACCGATCGGGAATTGCGAGAAATCGGCGGCGAGATAGTCCTTGCCGGTCGCTTCCTTCACCTTCTTGGCTTGGGCGAGCAGTTCCTCGGGGCTGTGGGGAAGGATCGGCTTGCCGTCCTTCACGAGGCCCGCCTTCTTCATGATGTCCATGTTCACGTGCCAGAGGTTGGCGTGGAAATCCATCGGCACGGCGACGATCTTGCCGTCATATGTCACGGCCTTTTTCGCCCCCTCGGTCCAGTCGGACGTGTCGATGCCCGCGGCTTCGAGGTCCGGCCCGATATCGGCCAGAGCGCCCAGCGAGGCGAATTCGGGGATCGAGGAGCGGTGAATGACGAAGATATCGGGCGGATCGCCCGCCGCGAACATCGCCTTCACGTGGTCGTAGTAATTTCCCCAATCGGTCGGCAGAGTCTTCACCGTCACATCGGGAATTTCCTGGCTGGCCGCATTGATGATCGACTGGATGATGCAGGCTTCGCCGACGCTGGTATGCGTGTCGGTTCCCGCATCCTCGCAGGCGCCGAAGAACCGCGCGAGATTGACGGTGACGGGCTCGGCCGCAGCCGGGCTTGCCAGCCCCGCCGCAAGCGCCAGGCCCAGAGCAAGATGTTTCATGATTTCCTCCCGTTTGAATGGGGCAAGTGCGCCCCGGTTATCCCTTGCTTCCGCCTACGGTCATCGCTTGCACGACGTAGCGCTGGAAGATCAGGAAAAGGACGACGACCGGAAGCGAGGCGATCACACCCGAGGCCATCACGCGGCCCAGCCCTTCCGATTGCGCGAAGTTCGATTGCAGGCTCGCAAGGCCCAGCGTGATGGTGAACATCTCCTTGTGGCTCGCCGAAACCAGCGGCCAGAGATAGTCGTTCCACGCGTAGAGAAACGTCAGGATCGCGAGGGTCATCATTGCGGGACGCGCGAGGGGCAGCATCACGAACCAGAAGATCTGGAACGGCCCTACCCCGTCGATGCGCGCAGCATCCTCGATATCCTTCGGCGCGGCCTTGAAGAACTGCATCATCAGAAAGACGCCGATCGGCACTGCCACCCGCGGCAGGATCAGCGCGCCATAGCTGTTGTGCCAACCGAAATTGGCAAACATCGTATAGAGCGGAATGAAGATCGCCTGTTCCGGCACCATCAGACCGAGCAGGATGAAGATGGTGATGGCCGTCTTGAACCGAAATTGGAGCCGTGCGAGCGCATAACCTGCAGTCGTCGAGACGGCGAGCACCGCGAAGGTCATGCCCCCCGCCACGACGATCGAATTGAGAAACCAACGCGGCGTATCCCCGAAGGAAAAGAGCTTTGCGTAATTGTCCCACGTGAAGGGGATCGGAATCATCCCCAGCCAAGTCGAAGCGGTTGTTCGCGCCAGAACCTCGTTCGGCTGGAACGAGAGCGATACCATCCAGAGCGTCGGCACGAGCCAGATAAAGGCGGGAACGGCGAGCGCTATGCAAAGCCAGTAATAGCTACGTTTCGACGTCATTCGCTTTTCTCCCGACCGATGAGGAACTGGATCACGGCGAAGACGCTCATGATCGCGAAGAGAAAGACCGCCATGGCCGAGGCGCGTCCGATCTCGCTGTCGCGGAAAGCCGACTGGTAGATGTAGCGCACCAGCACCTGCGTGCGGTCATCCGGGCCGCCCTGCGTCATCAGGTGCGACTGCCCGAAGACCTGGAAATGCAGGATGATCTGCAAGACGACGACGAGCGTGATGGTCCGTTTGAGGTTCGGCAGGGTGATGAACCAGAACGATTTCCATCCTCGCGCATTGTCGAGGGCCGCCGCCTCGTAGATTTCGCGGTTGATGTCCTGCATCCCGGCGAGGAACAGGATCATGGCGATGCCGAGCGACCACCAGATCGTCGTGACCACGATCGCCAGCATCGCGAAATGCGGATCCGTGAGCCAGCTGACCGGAGACCCGCCGAATACCTTGATCACGTTGTCGATCAGCCCCTGCGTAGGCGAGAACATGATCTGCCAGATCAGGGTTACGACCGTCACCGAGAGAACCTGGCTCAGGAAGAACAAGGTGCGGAACACGGCCATCATCCGGGTCTCGCGATTGAGCGCTGCCGCCAGCAGAAGCGCCGCAATCGTGGTGCCGGGGGCTGCGAGCGCCACGAACAGCACCGTGTTGCCGACGGTCGGCCAGAACCTGCGATCGAACCAGCGACCGCCTTCACCGGGCGTGAAGCCGAGGAGGAGAAAGATGAGTAGCGCCGCGATCGCGATCGGGATCGCGCTGCGGCCACTCAAACGACCCGCCCGGTGAAGTCCAAACGCACCGGCCAGAACGGCAAGCGCGAGAAGCTGAATGAGGGGGTGCGAGACCGGCCCCCAGGTGATGTTTCGTCCCCACAGCATGTGAACGTAATTGTGCAGCCCGACCCATTTCGCCGCCGCGGGGTTCATCGCCACTGCGAGGAGGTTCCAGTCATGCAGGCTGATCCAGACGCCTTTGAAGAAAGGGTAGACGAGAAAGGCGCAATAGGTGGCGAGAAATGGGGCCAGAAGCGCCCATGCCGCCTGCTGCTGCGAGAGCGTCCTTTTGCGTTTCCCGATCGTTTGCCGTGCCATGCGCCTCCTCCCAAAGCTCGCATTAGCCCTTGTGCTAATAATATTAGCAATGTCAGATAGAGACCGTCGCCTGTCAACAAATTTTCCTCGGACCCTGGAATTCCCCGATGCAAGAGCCTGAAAAGAAAAAGCAAAAAACAGCGAAAGTGACGATGAAAGACGTGGCTCTCGCAGCCGGGGTGTCGCAATCGACGGTATCGTTCGTGCTGAACGGGCAGGAAGACATGCGGATCGGCAAGGAGACTCGGGATCGGGTTCTCAAGGCCGCCGAGACATTGGATTACCGATACCGTTCTGCCGGGCGCCCGCCGTCGCGCAGCCGCCCGACGACTTACGGCTTCATGATCGACGAAATCGCGACGAGCCCCTTCGCGTCCATCTCCATCGAGGCGTTCCAGGAGCAGGCCTGGTCCGACGGCGCGCTTGTCGAGATAGCAATGACCGGTGGCGATCCGGGCTACGAGCAGCAGGTCCTGCAGAAATGGCAACGCGATGGGATCGACGGGGTGGTCTATGCCTCGATCCTGACGCGCGAGGTGTCACCACATCTCGCGCTTCGCAAGCATCGCGCTGTGCTGCTCAATTGCCATGACAAGGAAGGCCTGTTCCGCGCGGTGGTGCCTGCGGAGCGGCGCGGCGGCCACGCCGCGACCATGGCTCTGATCGGCGAAGGCTATCGACGGATCGCCTTCATCGCGGGCGAAGCCTGGATGGAGGCGTCCGAGCAGCGTCAGGAGGGTTTCATCCGCGCAATGCGCGAAAGCGGTCTGGAGCCTGAACCCGAGTTGATCCGACAGGGGAATTTCATGCCGAGCGGCGGCTACCGCGAAACCCGCGAGTTGCTCTCCCTCGATGCGCCCCCCGAGGCGATTTTCTGCGCCAACGACCTGACCGCGCTCGGGTGTTACGAAGCACTGAAGGAACACGGCGTGCGCGTCGGAGCGGATATCGCCGTGGTCGGCTACGACGACCAGGAGATTGCGCAGCACCTCTCGCCCGCGCTCTCGACGGTGCTTCTTCCGCATGGCGAGATGGGACGATGGTGCGCCCGGCAGCTGCGGGCGAAATCGACCCTGCTTCCGCGCGTCGAGCGCATGGCCTGCCCTTTCGTTGCGCGGCAGTCGCATTTGAGAGCGCCACTTACGACGGATTAAATCCTCGCTTCGGCTGGCACCGCGCTTCCATGGAGCCTTCCCTTCGGTCTGACCCTCTCGGCCACATCCCTCCCGCGCTGGAAGCTGGCATTCAAGCACCGACCTCGGGCGCCTATTGACGGAGCGATATCAAAGGTGTGTCCGGCGTCCGCCGAGCCGGTACAGGCCGGCTTTCGACGAAGACGCCATTCATGACCTTTCAGACCAGTGGAACCGCTTTCAAGACAATGTCGTCCAGCCCCTCGCCGCCGGCGGCTGCATAGTCCCGCAACTGCGCGCGCATGCGCGGCTCCCAGAAGTCGGCGATGTGGGCGGCAACTTTGGCGGGGGCATCGTCGCCCGGCTGGGTCTTGAAGAAGGTGGCGATCTGGTTCGCCATGCGGATCATCTTGTCAGGCGACATTTGCAGCCTCTTCATTGATACGATTTGGATGAGAACAAAGGCCAGCCACCGGCCGCGGGTGAACGCGGCAAGTGTGATCCCAGCCCGCTCGACAGAGAGCTGGGAGCTGATTGCAACCGCGCCGTGGCCCGCCTGGATCAGCGCCAGTTTGCGCGGGCGCCCGGCCCGGCGCCCCGGCATGCGTCCGCATCCTCATTCCGCCGCGGGCAGGATGCGGCGCGAGCGTTCGGCCTGTGCCGCGTAATCCTCCTGCCAGCCCGTCGGCCCGTTCGAGGGCGAGACCTGGACTGCCGTTACCTTGTATTCCGGGCAGTTGGTGGCCCAGTCGGAATAGTCGGTGGTGATAACGTTGGCCTGCGTATCGGGGTGGTGGAAGGTGGTGTAGACAACGCCAGGGCTGACGCGATCAGTCACCTTTGCCTTCAACGTCGTCTCGCCCGACCGCGAGGCCAGCTTTACCCAGTCACCATCGTTCAGGCCACGGTTCTCGGCGTCATGCGGGTGGATCTCCAGCACGTCGCCGTCATGCCAAACCACGTTGTCGGTGCGCCGGGTCTGGGCCCCCACATTGTATTGCGACAGGATGCGCCCGGTGGTCAGCAGCAGCGGGAAGCGCGGGCCGGTCTTCTCGTCTGTGGCCACGTATTCGGTGACGATGAAACGCCCCTTACCCCGCACGAAGCCGTCGACATGCATCAACGGTGTGCCCTCCGGGTGGTCTTCGTTGCAGGGCCATTGGATGGAGCCCTTTTCCTCCAGAAGGGCGTAGTCCACACCCGCAAAGGAGGGCGTCGTCGCAGCGATCTCGTCCATGATTTGGCTGGGATGGGTATAAGACCACCCTGCCCCCATGGCATTCGCCAGGAGTTGCGTGACTTCCCAGTCAGCGTAGCCATTCTTGGGTGCCATGACCCGACGCACGCGATTGATGCGGCGTTCGGCGTTGGTGAAGGTTCCGTCCTTCTCGAGGAAGGTCGATCCCGGCAGGAAGACATGGGCGTAATTCGCCGTCTCGTTCAGGAAGAGGTCATGCACGATAACGCAGTCCATAGCCGCCAACCCGGCCGCCACATGTTTGGTGTCGGGGTCGGATTGCAGGATGTCCTCGCCCTGACAATAGAGCCCCTTGAAGCTGCCCTCGACTGCCGCATCCAGCATGTTGGGGATGCGCAGGCCGGGCTCCGGGTCGATCTGAACGCCCCAGGTGGTTTCGAAAATCTCGCGCACCTCGGGCAGTTTCACGTGGCGATAGCCCGGCAGCTCATGCGGGAAGGACCCCATATCGCACGAGCCCTGCACGTTGTTCTGCCCGCGCAGCGGATTCACGCCCACACCGGGACGGCCGATATTGCCGGTCAGCATTGCGAGGTTGGCAATCCCCATAACGGTGGTCGAACCCTGCGAATGCTCGGTCACGCCCAGCCCGTAATAGATCGCGCCGTTGCCGCCACGGGCAAAGGTACGGGCCGCAGCACGCAGTTCCTCGGCGGGAACGCCGGTCAGAAGCTGGGTCGCCTCGGGGCTGTGTCGGGCCTCCGAGACGAACTCGGCATAGACCTGGAATTCGTCCCAGTCACAACGTTCGCGGATGAACGCCTCGTCCATCAGGCCTTCGGTGACGATCACATGTGCCAGGGCGGTGACGACGGCAACGTTGGTGCCCGGCGTCAGGGCCAGATGATGAGAGGCCTCGATATGCGCCGATTTCACAAGGTCGATGCGGCGTGGGTCGATCACGATTAGCTTGGCCCCGGCGCGCAGGCGCTTTTTCAGGCGGCTGGCGAAGACCGGATGGCCGTCGGTCGGGTTCGCGCCGATGACGATCACCACATCGGTTTGCTCGACGCTGTCGAAATCCTGTGTGCCAGCGCTGGTGCCAAAGGTCTGGCCCAGCCCGTAGCCGGTCGGCGAATGGCAAACGCGGGCGCAGGTGTCGGTGTTGTTGTTGCCAAACACCGCGCGGGTCAGTTTCTGCACGAGGAAGGTTTCCTCGTTGGTGCAGCGGCTGGAGGTGATCACTCCGATGGACTTCTTGCCATAGGTGTCCTGCAACGCGCGCAGGCGGTTCGCGGCAAAGGTCAGCGCCTCATCCCAGCTGACTTCGCGCCACGGCTCGTCGATGGTGTCGCGGATCATCGGGTTGAGGATGCGGTCGCGGTGGTTGGCATAGCCATAGGCAAAGCGGCCCTTGACGCAGCTGTGCCCGCGATTGGCCTTGCCGTGCTTGTAGGGGACCATCCGGACCAGATCGTCACCCTGCATTTCCGCCTTGAACGAGCAGCCCACGCCGCAATAGGCGCAGGTGGTCACGACGGACCGATCCGGCGTGCCCATCTCGATGATGGATTTTTCCTGCAAGGTCGCGGTAGGGCAGGCCTGCACGCAGGCTCCGCAGGACACGCAATCCGACGACAGGAAGTCATCGCCGGCGCCACCCGCCGACACGCGGCTGTCAAACCCGCGCCCCGCGATGGTCAGAGCGAAGGTGCCCTGCACCTCTTCGCAGGCGCGGACGCAGCGGTTGCAGACGATGCACTTGGACGGATCGTAGCTGAAATAGGGGTTGGAGTCGTCCTTGGGCAGCCATTCGGGATTGGCCTCGCCGCTGGTGTTGCGGGCGGAGAAGTGATTGGCCAAGCCGCCGTTTTCCGGCGCCTTGTAGCGCACGTCGCGCAGCCCGACAGCGCCCGCCATGTCCTGCAACTCGCAGTCGCCATTGGCCGAGCAGGTCAGGCAGTCCAGCGGATGGTCGGAGATATAAAGCTCCATCACGCCCTTGCGGATCTTGCGCACCTTGGTCGAGTTGGTGTCCACCACCATGCCAGGCGCGACCGGCGTCGTGCAGGAGGCCGGGGTGCCCCGGCGGCCTTCGATTTCCACAGCGCAAAGGCGACAGGATCCGAACGCCTCAAGATTGTCCGAAGCACAGAGTTTTGGAATTTGGATGCCGATTTCGGCAGCGGCGCGCAGCACCGACGTGCCCTCGGGCACCGTGACCTCGAACCCGTCGATGGTCAGGGTGACCGGCTTGCCCTTTCTGGCGGGCGTGCCCATGTCGCGGTCGACTGGAATGATGAAATCCTTCATTCGGCGGCCTCCTTCAGGCGAGCGAAATCGTCGGGGAAATGGGTGACGGCGGACATGACCGGAAACGGCGTAAAGCCTCCCAGCGCGCAGAGCGAACCGTCCTTCATCGTCTCGCACAGGTCGGCCAGCAGCGGCAGCGCGGCGGCGTCGCCCTGTGCGATGCGGTCGATGGTTTCGACACCGCGCACCGCGCCGATCCGGCAGGGGGTGCATTTGCCACAGCTTTCGACGGCGCAGAACTCCATCGCGAAGCGCGCCATGCCCAGCATGTCGGTGGTGTCGTCAAAGACGGTCAGGCCCGCATGGCCGATCAACCCGCCCGCCGCGTCGAACTCCTCGTAGCCCAGCAGTGTGTCGAACTTGCTGAGCGGCATGTAGGCCCCCAGCGGCCCGCCAACCTGCACCGCCTTGACCGGACGGCCCGACAGAGTGCCGCCCCCGAGATCGTTGACCACCTCTCCGAGGCTGATGCCAAAGGCGGTTTCGAACAGCCCGCCGCGCGCCACGTTGCCTGCGATCTGCAGCGTCACGGTCCCACGCGACCGGCCAAGGCCGAAATCGGCATAGGCCTGCGCGCCCTTTTCGAAGATTACCGGCACCGTAGCGAGGCTGATGACGTTGTTAACCACGGTCGGGCGTCCAAGGAACCCCTCGAGCGCGGGCAGCGGCGGCTTGGCACGGACCACGCCGCGCTTACCTTCGAGCGAGTTGAGCAATGACGTTTCCTCGCCGCAGACATAGGCGCCCGCGCCTTTGCGGATTTCCATGTCGAAGGCGCGGCCAGAACCCAGAACGTCAGGGCCCAGCAGCCCTTCGGCCCGGGCGACCTCCACCGCACGGGTCATCACGGCAATCGCGTCAGGATATTCCGAGCGCAGGTAGACGTAGCCCTTGGTGGCACCGACGCCGATCCCGGCGATGGTCATGCCCTCGATCAGGGTAAAGGGGTCGCCTTCCATCAGCATGCGGTCGGCAAAGGTCGCGCTGTCGCCTTCGTCGGCGTTGCAGACGATGTATTTCTGCGGCGCGTCAGCATCGTGCACGGTCTGCCACTTGATGCCGGTCGGGAAGCCAGCGCCACCCCTTCCGCGCAGGCCGGACGTCTTGACTTCGTCAACGATCTCCTGCCCGGTCATCGCCAGCGCGCGGCGCAGCCCGGCAAGGCCACCATGCGCCCGATAATCGGCCAGCGACAGCGGATCGATCACGCCGACACGGGCAAAGGTGAGGCGGGTCTGGCGCTTCATCCAGTCAAGGTTTTCGACCGGGCCAAGCGCCTTGGCGCTGCTACCATCCAGAATACCCGCCACATCGGACGGCTCGGCAGGACCAAAACCGTGGCGCACGCCATCCACTTCGACCTCGACCAGCGGTTCCAGCCATATCATCCCGCGTGAGCCGGTCCGCACGATCTGTGCCTCGGGGGCCGCAGCCCGCAGGGCGGAAACCACTTCCTCGGCCCCCAGTGCCTTGGCCGCGCTGTCCATCGGAACGTAAATTTTCATGCGTCCATCTCCGCCAGCAGCTTGTCCAGTTTCGCGGCATCGACGCGCCCCACCACCCGGTCATCCACCATCGCGGCGGGCGCACACGCACACATCCCAAGGCAATAAACCGGCTCGATCGTCACCGCGCCATTGGCGGTGGTGTCGTGCCATTCGAGCCCCAGCTTGGCCAGCAGCGCATCGGCCACCGCCGCGCCGCCAACCGATTGGCAGGCCTCGGCGCGACAGATTTTCAGAACATGACGCCCGGCGGGCTTTTCGCGGAAGTCATGATAAAAAGTAATCACGCCATGCAATTCGGCGCGGGTGACGTTCAGGGCATCACAGATCGGCCCATGAGCCTGCGTGGGGATATACCCGAACGCCTCCTGCAAAGCATGCAGCATCGGCAGAAGCGGCCCTTCGAGGGCGCGGTGGGCGTCGACGATCCGAGCGATCTCGTCGCCGTCGATAACGGTGGCAGGCTGGGCCATGGCTGTCGTCCTCCAATTTGGCATACGTTGGCACACGGTAGGGAGCGCTGATCAATAACGGCGTTCCGTGGGGCGATAGGGATTTTGGATCAAGCGGCGGGCAGGCGCCTGGCTTCGGCTAGAAGCGCCGACAGAACGGGGGTTCGCGGGTCACGCTGCGGCAGGATCAGCGCGACCTTCTGTGGCCGCGACGCGCCTTCGAGCGGCACCAGCGCGACGTCCTTGCCGCCCGCGACGAACTCGGCCACGTCCTGGGGCAGCACGGTCATGCAATGGCCCGACGCCACGCTCGCGACCAGCGCGATGATGGAATTCGCCTCGATACAGGTCGCCGGGGTCACGCCGCTTTCGGCAAAGAGCCGATTGATGATCCGCCGGTTCTGCATGTCAGGTGTCAGCAGTGCCAGCGTCTGCCCTTTCAAGTCAGACCACGACATCTTGGGCTTATCCGCAAATGGAGAATTGCGGGCACAGACGAGTATATAGCTTTCGTCATAGAGTTCTGCGGTATCGACCCGGCCGAGAGGCTCGTTTTCCAAGTAGGAAATCCCGGCATCGGCCTCGAAATCGTCGAGCATTTGCAGGATCTCGCGCGAGTTGCGCGACAGTATGGTGAAGCGCACGCCCGGATGACGCTTGGCGAAGGTGGTGCAAAGCCGCCCGGCCCAGGTCTGCGCTGTGGGGATCACCGCCAGCCGCACCTCGCCAGTCAAGCCGTGCCGACTGTTCCGCATCTCGTCTTGCAATTGCCGCGCGTCCTCGACGATGCGCTTGGCCCAGGACAAGGCGGTCTGGCCTTCAGGTGTCAGCCCCCCAAACCGCGAGCCACGATGCACCAGCTGCACGCCCAGCTGCGCTTCCAGCTGCTTGATCCCGGCGGACAGCGTCGGTTGCGCGATATTCATCCGCTCGGCCGCACGCCCGAAATGCCCCTCTTTGGCCAGCGCGATGAACATTTCCAGCTTGTCCAGCATCGGCGGTCTTTCCTGCGGCGCTCTCGTAGAAGGCCGGGGCGCGCAACGCACGCCCCGGCCCGATTTCATCATTCACCCGGAACGGCTTGCAGTTCCGGTTCGTCGTGGTGGTGGTGTTCCTTGACGGGCTTCATCATCAGGTTGGCAAAGAACGCCACGACCAACAGCGCCGCCATGCAATACATGGTGGTGTTGTAGAGCGACGGGGTCGGGTCAATCGTGCCGGCGGGCGCGATTTCCATCAGCTTGGCGATAGTCACGGTCTTGGCCGCGGCCAGCTGATCCAACTGCGTCAACGGGGCGCCGAATTTCTCGGCAAAGGCCGCCGGATCGACCTTGGCGGCCAGATCCTGGATCGCGTTCGTCACCGACATCTGCCGCAGCGAGGTGATGGCCAGTGGCCCCAGCACGCCTGCGGTGGACCACGCCGTCAGCAGCCGCCCGTGGATGCCGCCCACATGCATGGTTCCGAACATGTCCGCGAGGTATGCCGGGATCGTCGCGAACCCGCCGCCATACATCGAGAAGATGATCATCGTCGCGGCGTAGAAGCCGATCAGGTAGACGATCGACGGGTTGGTGGCCACGGCTGTGGCGAAATAGGGGATCGACAGATACAGGATCGTGCCCAAGACGAAGAAGCACATGTATGTCGCCTTGCGCCCGATGTAGTCCGAGGTCGACGCCCAGAAGAAACGCCCCACCATATTGAAGACCGAGATCATCAGCACGTAGGTCGAGGCGAACGCCGCCGTGACCACCAACGGCATCACCGTGCCGAAGATTTCCGACATCATGGTTTTGGCCACGCCGATCACGCCGATACCGGCGGTCACGTTGAAGCACAGCATGAGCCACATCTGCCAGAACTGCGGCGTCTTCAGTGATTGATCGATATGGACGTTGTTTTGAGACACCATGCCCGAGGCGACGGGCTTGGGCTGCCATCCGGCGGGCTTCCAGTCTTCGGCAGGCACGCGATACTGGAACGAGGCCAGGATCATGACGATGAAATAGACGATGCCCAGCGTCATGAAAGTCTGTGCCGCACCCGTATTGCCGGTGCCCACGACATAGACACCCGCCTGACCGCCGAAATCCGCTGCTTGCGCGGCACTGGCCACCACGACCTCGACCTTGCCCGCGGCGGTTTCGGCAAAGACACGACCGTTCTCGACCACGGTCGCGACAGCGTCTCGCGCGCCGAGGAAGTCGGGGGCCTTCTGGAACACGCCCAGCAGCCACCCTTGCACCGGAGCCGCGATCATCGCGCCGCCGCCGAAGCCCATGATCGCCATGCCCGTCGCCATGCCCCGCCGGTCGGGGAACCAGCGGATCAGCGTCGACACCGGCGAGACATAGCCCAGCCCCAGCCCGCAGCCGCCCAGCACGCCGTAACCCAGATAGATTAGCCAAAGCTGGTGCGCGGCGATGCCGAACGAGCCGATGATGAAACCGCCGCCCCAAAGGAACGCGGCCACCACGCCGACCATGCGCGGTCCGACGTCTTCCAGCCACTTGCCCGCGAAGGCCGCGGCGAGGCCCAGAAACACGATCGCGACCGAGAAGATCCAGACGACCGAGCTCAGCGACCAGTCTTCGGCTGCGGGCGCGACCACGCCCAACGCGCGGGTCAGCGCCGGGTTGAACACCGACCAGGCGTAGACGGAGCCGATGCACAGATGAATGGCGATGGATGCCGGCGGAACCCGCCAGCGGTTGAAACCGGGTTCGGCGACGATGTGGCTTTTGTGCAAAAAGCCCAGCGCCCCGCCAGAAGCGTTGCTCATTTAGTTTCCTCCCATGTTCTTGACGGAACGCCCCGGTCTCCTCCCCGAGCCGCTCCGGCGGCATGCAACGGCATGCGCGGACATAAGCAGGCAATTCAGTCCTTGCGTTGTCAAGAAAATTATTATTTGTTATCAGTTACTTATGAAGACACAATGTCCTGCCGCGCTCTCTCGCTTTCGAATAAGTTGGACATTTTGTCCCGACCCACGCGATGCGGGTCCGCGAAATCTGGTCATTGTGTCCGGATCAATCGGCAACAGCGGCGGGCAGGACGATTTCAAACCGGCTGCCACCTCCGGGCATCGAGCGCACGGAAATCCGTCCGCCGGCGCGACTCACGAGTTGCTGGCTGATCGACAGGCCCAGTCCCGTGCCCTGCGCCTGCTTGGTGGTGAAGAACGGGTCGAAGATGCGCGGTAGCACCGACGGGTCGATGCCGGTGCCGGTATCCTCTACGCTCAGAATGACCTCACCGGCCTCCTCGGCCGTGGCCACGCGAAGTGTCCCGCCGCCGGGCATGGCTTGGACTGCGTTCAGAATCAGGTTGACGATGACCTGCTGCAATTCCGTCCGCGACATATGTACTTGCGACTTGCTCTCGGTCTCAACCACACTGGTGATGCCCGCCGCCTGAATCTGGTGCCGGGTCAAGACGAGGCAATCTCGGGCTACTTGCGAGAGGTCCACCAGCCTGTCTGCGCCGGAATACTCCTCGGGGCGCGCGAAATGCAGCAGCTTCGAGACGATGACACCAATGCGATAGACTTGGTCGTCGATCAGGCGGAACTCTTCTTCGGCCCGGCGGCCGTCCTCGCCAAGGTTGCTGCGCGCAAGGTCCAAATTGCCTTGGATCACCGCGACCGGATTGTTGATTTCATGGGCGACAGAAGCCGTGATCTCGCCCACGGCGGCCAGTTTCTCGGAGATGATCAGGCGTTCGGTAGTTCGCTCCAGCCGCTGGTTGGCCTCGTGCAACTCGCGGGTGCGCTCCTCCACGCGGTGCTCCAGCGTCTCACCCCATTGTCGCAGCTCGCGGTCGCGTTGTTGGAGCCGGTCTAGCAGGCTGTCGAAATGTCGTGCGACCTGTGCGATCTCGCCATCCGTTTCGACCGGAGCGTTGCGTGCCCCCAGATCGCCGCTTTCCACCCGGTCGATGGTGCGGGTCATCCCTTCGAGCGGGCGAAAGATACGCCGGGCCCATCGCAGGAAAACAGGAACCGACGCCAGTGCGATGAACAGGAACGCAAGGCTCAGCGTGATGACCGAATTGCGCTTGGCCGCGCTGAACGGCGCTTCGAGAAAGCCGACATAAAGCATCCCGACCGGTGTGCCGAAACTGTCGAGAATGGGTTCATAGGCCGAGATATACCAGTCATTGACGACAAAGGCGCGATCCAGCCAGATGTATCCTTCGCCCAGAACCCGTGCGCGAACCGCGGCAGAGACACGCGTTCCCAGCGCCCGCACATTCTCAAAGAGGCGGACATTAGTGGAAATACGCACGTCATCCAGAAACAGCGTCGCCGTGCCTTGGCTGCCCTCGGGCAGGCTTTCGGCGCGGTAGACGAGTGCGTTGATCGTATCGATGAAACCGAGGTTCCGGTTCAGCAGGACGCCCCCCGCCAAGGCCACCCGCGTCCCGTCCGGAAGCGTCAGCGGGGCGGCTGAATGAATGACCATGCCGCGCGTCTCGACGGTGCGCTCCGTGGGCACCGCGCCGCGGGTGGGAACCAAGGGAATTTCCGCTTGCGCAGCCAGATCGGGAGATATCGCTGCCAACGCATCTGCATCGAACACGTCGATCTTGCTTTGCCACTTCCCATCGAGCGCATCTTTTACGACGGGCCACGTCGTATCCCGCGTGATATGCAGGAAATCGAGCCCGAGCCGCGCACGCTCCTGCTCCAGGAAGGCGTCGGTCGTGCCGTTCTCGAGCGCGGTTTGCAGCGCCACAGACCGCGCGACGGCATCGATATGCTCACCAGAGGTCTCAACCAGCCGCCCGAGATATTGATCCGCGATGGTCAGGTCGCCGGTGACCTTGTTGAGCAGGATCGCGTCCACCTTGCCCGACCAGCGCCAGATGGTGCCGCCCAGCAAGACCGGCAAGAGCACAAGCATCGGCAGCAGCGCGATCACCAGCAAGCGCACGCGGACGGATCGCAAGGCTTTTGGCGCGCGCAGCATTACCTACAGGCCCCAGGCCGCGCATTTTCGGTCAATCGTCTTGCGCGAGACACCCAAGCGCCGTGCGGCCTCGGCCCTGTTACCGCCAAGCGCCTCGAGAGCGCGAAGAATTTCGCGCTTTTCCATGTCCTCCAGAGGCGCGATTTCGCCCGGCGCAATGGCGTCCCCGAGCGTTTCCAGCGGGAACCGCCCAAAGATAAGCGCGCGCTCGACGAAATTGTGCAGCTCACGAATATTTCCAGGCCAGTCGTGGCGCAGCATGGCCGACCTGACTGCGGAGGTCATCTCGACCATCGGTAGGTTGAGCGCTGCCGCGATTTCGGTCTGGAACAGCTCGGCGAGGTCCAGAACATCGGTGCCGCGATCCTTGAGAGGGGGCATGGCCACCTCGATGACGTTGATGCGAAACAGCAGGTCCTCGCGGAAATGACCCTCTTGGACAGCCTTTTGCAGCGACTTGCTGGACGCGATGACAAAACGCAGATCCAGTTGCACGTCGCGGCCGGTGCCGATGGGTCGGATCATGCCGTCTTCAAGCACGCGCAGAAGCGCCGTCTGCGCGTTTGCGCTCAACTCGCTGACATCGTCGAGGAAAACGGTCCCTCCCGAGGCCTGAGCAAGCAATCCCTCGCGTCCGGCCTGAGCGCCGTTAAAGGCTCCGGCGCCGTGACCGAACAATTCGTATTCGATCATGTCCGCCGGAATGGCGCCGCACTGGATCGCGACGAATGGGGACGCGCCGCGCCCGGACCGGCCATGCAGATGGCGCGCGGCGACTTCTTTGCCCGACCCGGACGGGCCGGTGATGAGCACCGGCGTCGACAAGGGTGCCACACGCTCCAACAGCGCTCGGACCTCAGCAATTACAGGCGAGGCCCCGATCAGTTCCTTGCGGCGATTGCCGCTGGCGGCCGTCTCCAGTTCCCGCCGCAAAAGCGCATTTTCGCGTCTCAACTTCGCCAGTTCCAGACACTTGCGCAGCGCGTTCAGGATCTGGTTCGAGCGGAAAGGTTTGATCAGGAAGTCCGAGGCACCCGCACGCATGGCCTCGATCGCCGTCTGCAAATCGGCATAGGCCGTTATCAGGATCGTATCGGTAAAGCCGCCCTTGGAGCGCTGCGCCTGAAGCCAGTCGAGACCTTTCTGCCCCGGCATGATATTGTCGAGAACCATTATGTCATATTGGCGCACCGCGAGCATCGCTTCGGCGGCGCGGGTGTCTTCTGCGCTGTCCACATGGCGTGCGAGGGGATTCAGAGTGTTGACGAGGAAATGTCGCATCCCCGGCTCGTCATCGACGATGAGAATACGCGCCGCCCTGAGCGGATCACTCCCGTCCTCGGGCGCTTGCAGCATGCATTCCTCCCAATTGCTGCGGCCAGAAGACTATGCAATTTCCTGCAAGTTTTCCCGCACACTATATCTCATGCGCCAAACGGTCAGAAATTCAAGGCTGGCATTCCTTTTTTCGGAAGCGCATTTATCGGCAAGATTTACCTTTCGCGGCGAATGTCGGCAAACTACGGATATTTCATGACACGTATTCTCCTTCTTGCTGCGGCTTTGTCCGGCCTGCTGGCCGGACCGGCTGCGGCCGAAAAGCAAATCTACAATGTCACGCTGGGCCGCCGCCCCTTGGGCTCGCTGAAATTCGAAGGACAAGGCAGCAATGCGACGCTGCGGCTATCGCTCGACAACACGCCGTTCGGCTTGGACGACGGAACCTTCGAGGCGGTGACGCAGGCCAAAGGTAATGAGGTCGATTACCTTGGGACGAGCCGGGGCAGCGAAACACGCGATATCGCGATCGTCCGTAAAGCGGACACCGTGACTGCCGTGACGATTACCCCACACTCTGAAATGACCGAGATGACGGACGCTGGAAAAGTTCCCCCCGGCGTGATCTCCCCGACCGAATTCTTCGCAAAGCTGGCAAACGGTAAAACCTGTCCTTCGCCGATGGCCATGTATGATGGCCGACGCGTGGTTCAGATGGCCACGACGGCGAAGAAGCAAAACGATGACACGGTGATCTGCGACATGTCCTACAAAGTTGCCATGGGGCCTGGGTATGTCTTTCCGTTTTACTTCAAGTCGTTCGATGTGCAGCTTGCTTATACCGCCCGCAAGCTCGCCACATTCGCCATGAGTGCCGGTGGGTTCACGGTGCGCCTGATCCGGCAGTAGCCACAAGCCGCAGAAAGTTCAGCCCATAGAAACTTAGAAGTCTTCGGCGCATGGCAGCTGCGGGCGCTATGAACGGCGGCCCAAATAATCAGATCGCTATAGCCTCGGAAATCGCGAGGTCTTCTTCGAGTTCGAAACCAGACTATCGGGTGCTGTCCATCTTCGTGCGACCGAGCAGTCGAACCGCGCGCTGATTTCCTGTCTTACGGTGGAACCGGGCAACTTTGATCCGGCGGAAAGAATGCGTGCCGAATAAAGCAGGCGGCGCAGATCTGACAATCTCGCTTTCGACGTGCCGCGCAAGGGAAGCGAACTTCTCAGAAGATTCGCTGCCCGACCCGCATGACGTGTTGGATATCTGGTAGTTTGGGAAAAGGAGCCCCGGCGGAGTCCCAGGCCGATTACGGCCAATATGCCAGCTGACCCAACACAAGGTAAGGCGAAAGCTTCGCTCAATTTCAGGGATTTAAGTGGTGCCCGGAGGCGGATTCGAACCACCGACACGCGGATTTTCAATCCGCTGCTCTACCAACTGAGCTATCCGGGCACTTCGACCTTTCGGTCTTGGTGGAGCGGTTACTAGACGAGGGCGCGGGGGCTGTCCAGAGGGATTTCGCAGAAATTTCCGCGATCTTGCGAAAGGTTTTCAGTGCGGCTTGCCGGGGGGCAAATCATCGCCCGCGAGGCCGGTCGGCGCGCGCTCTTCTTCCTCGGCGATATCGCCGGGAATGACGTAGGAGCCGTTCAGCCAGCGCGCCAGATCGACGTCGGCACAGCGCTTTGAACAGAAGGGGCGGTATTTCGGGTCGGCCTCCTTGCCGCAGATTGGGCAGCTCATATCGCCTCCGTCGTCTGGCCCCGCAAGAGACGTGCGAGCGGCACGCGGTCGCGCTTGCGTTGCATCTCGAAATTGCCCAGCGGCGTCCAGCCTGCGAGCGAGGTCTCTGGCTCGCCTTTTACGGCGCGGCGCAGCTGCTGCTCCAGCGCCTGACGGTCGCGCTTGGGCATCGGGGCGAAGTCGATCACGACCTGCCCCCCAAGGCCACGCAAGCGCAGTTGACGCGGCAACTCTCGGGCCGCGGCGATATTCGCCTTCAGCGCCGCGGCGGGCGTCGTGTCGTTGCCGGTGTTGACGTCGACCGCGATCAGGGCGCGGGTCGGCTCGATCATCAGATGAGCGCCGCCTGGCAGATCGACACGCGGGTGCAGAAGCGCTTCGATCGCGTCGGTGACGCCGTGATCGTCGAACCCGCCTTCGATCACCTCGTCGGGCAGGGGTTCGGCCCAGTCGCGCCAGGCTTCTTCATGCGGATCGGGCGCGTCGACGAGCAACTCCGGCCCGCCTTCAGTATCGTTAGTCACGGCCTCGGCCAGCTCGCGCATCGCGGCGACATCTTCTGCCACCTCTTCGAGCGACACATGGGCCGCGGCAGAGCGCAGGATCACGCCCATATCCGAGCCTTCCATCACCGCCTCGGCTGCTGCCTGCAGATCGGCGCGCAGATTCTCTTCATGGATCCGCCGGGAGACGTTGATGCCGGGCGCGCCGGGGGTGACGATGCCGTAGCGCGACTTGAACAGCACCCGCAGCGTCACAGGCAGCGCCTTGCCGGGCTCGGTGCCGCCGGAGACCATGCAGATCACGGTCTGGCGGGGGGCGAGCCCCTTCACCTCTTTCAGGAAGCCGCGCGCGCCTTCGGGCAGATCGACGAAGACGCCGCCCTGCCCTTTCATCTGGCGACCGATCGTGCCGCGCAGAATCGCGCCGGGGGCAAAGCTGATCTCGTCGGAAGTGTCGATGATCAGGTCTTCGAGTTGCCCGTCGACCATCAGCGCCGCCGCTTCGCGACCGGCGATTTCGTCCAGCAGAACCACACGCCCCTGCATTACACTTCCCCTCGAATGCCCGCGCTTGCGAGCAGCGTTGCGGTTTCTGCGAGCGGCAGCCCGACTACAGCGGTGAACGAGCCCTGGATCCACGGCACGAACGCGCCGCCGCGCCCCTGGATGGCGTAGCCACCCGCCTTGCCGTGCCATTCGCCCGAGGCGAGATAGCCGTTCACGTCCTCGTCGCTAAGCGGTTTGAACTTCACCACCGTATCGACGAGCCGCTCGCGCAGGCCCTGCGCCGTGCGGATCGCCACGCCGGTAAACACATGGTGCCGACGCCCGGAGAGCAGCCAGAGGAACTCCGCCGCCTCCTTCTCGTCTTCGGGTTTGCCCAAGATGCGGCGCCCGCAGGTCACCGTGGTATCGGCGCTCAACAGCACCTCGTCGTCTGCCACATCAAGCGCCATCGCTTTCTCGCGGGCCATGCGAGCGACATAGTCGCGCGCGGCCTCGCCTTTGAACGGCGTTTCGTCGATATCGGCGGGGCGCACGTCAAAAGGCTCCAGCCCGAGCTGGGCCAGAAGCTCTCGCCGCCGCGGGCTCGCCGAGCCGAGGATCAGCTTCACTTGAAGCGGTAGTTGATACGACCCTTCGTGAGGTCGTAGGTGTTCATTTCCACCTGAACCTTGTCGCCTGCCAGAACGCGGATGCGGTTCTTACGCATCTTGCCTGCCATATGCGCGATGATCTCATGGCCGTTTTCCAGCTCGACCCGAAACGTCGCGTTAGGCAGGAGTTCCTTCACGACACCGGGAAATTCGAGCATTTCTTCCTTGGCCATGGTCACTCCGTAAATGGTTACCCGCGCCATCTGCGGGCGAGCGTTTAAATGCGCCCGTAAGCCGCGAAATTCAAGGGGAATGTCAAGGCTGGGCGGGGTTTTCCGAGGCGATCCGGATTATTTGGGCCGCCTCAGACTGCTCGGACCAATGTTTGTAGGGCAAAACAGCTCCTGCAGTCCGGCTTTGCGCGACGCGATCCAAGTCCACCGTCGCGAAGGTCCATCCGGGTGAGTCGGGGGCCCCTTCGGCCACGACCCCGCTTTCGGGCCAAAGCCCATCGGGCGGCGCGAAGATCGCAGCCGTGCCCCGGTTCTCGTCCACCGCCGGGCACCAAAGCGCATCGCCCACGGTCGGCGCCTGAACGGTCACGCATTGGTTTTCCAGCGCCCGCGCCATCGCACCTATCCGCACCCGGTTATAGCCCGCGAGCGTGTCGGTGCAGGAGGGCACGAGGATGATCTCGGCCCCCGCCTCGGCCAGCGCGCGCGCCAGCAGGGGGAATTCGCTGTCGTAGCAGATGGTGACGCCGATCTTGCCGAGCGCGGTGTCGAAAAGCACCAGCCCCTCGCCCGCATCGACATGCCAGATCTCGCGCTCGAACCGCGTCATGATCGCCTTGTCCTGATGCCCGATCAGCCCGCCGGGACCGAACAGGCTCGCCCGGTTCACGCGCTTAGGCCCTTCGATGACGGTGCCGGAGGGGGCGAGGATATGCACGCCATGTTTTACCGCGAGATTTGCGAACAGCGTCTCCATATCCGCGCGCAATCCGGCGACATGCGCCAGCGCGGCTTCCAGGTCAGCCGCAACCTCTGCACCGCCGAGGCTGGCCAACTCCATCGCGCCGTATTCGGGAAAAACCAGAAGCAGCGCGCCCTGCCCGGCGGCCTCGGTCACCCAAGTCGTAACCTTCGCCGCGTAGCCCGACCAGTCGTCGAACCAGTCGAGCGGATAAGCCGCGGCGGCTATCGTCACATCGCGGCTCACAGCGGGCGTCCCCAGAATTGCAGCGCCTTCTCGGTCTGCTGATCCTCACCTAGATCGGTCCATTTGAACCGCGCGATTACGCCCTCCATCGGCGCATAGCCCCGCTTACGCCAAAACCCGTCGAGCGGGCGGTAATCGGCGGGCTTCAAGGGATGATCGTCGGGCCGGATCACCGAGCAGAAGACCGAATGACAGCGCCCCAGCTGGCGCGCATGGGCCTCGCGGTGGTCGAAGAAGGCGTGACCGAGCCCCTGCCCGCGATAGTCGGGCAGCAGCACCGACTCGGCGCAGTAGAACACGTCTTCCAGCTGCAACCCGGTGCCTGCGAAAGGTGCCGCGAAATCATCGGCGTGATCTTCCAGCGGCGTGCCCGTGGCCGCTCCAACCAATGTCGTCCCGTCGAACGCGCCGACGACCACCGCCGCATCGCTCTCGCGGTAGCTCTGGATATAACGCCGCTCATACTCCAGCGAGCCGTCATAGATGTAGGGCCAGTCCCGGAAGACCGCGATCCGCAGCCGCGCCACGTCGTCAAGCGCCGCATCCAGCGCCTCACCGGTCAACCGCCGCACCTCCATCACGAGACCTGCGCGATCCAGTCGGCGAGGTTGTAATAGGTGACCACGCGCGTGATCTTGCCCTCGTCGAGCGTGAAGAACGCTCCCGCCGGCAGGACATAGCTTTGCCCATGCGCCTCGGGCAGCCCGTCATCGGTCTCCAGATAGACGCCGTTCACGATGAACTCTGCCGCACCGCGGGTGCCGGCATCGTTCGCCATGATCACCATGTCGGTCAGTTGCTCGCGATAGCAGCGGCTCATATGCGCGTTGAATTCGCGGAACGCCTCGATCCCGTGGCGGATTTTCCCCTCGTTCACATGATGCGCAAAGGGCTCGCCCAGCAGCCGCTCCATCGCCTTGGTATCGCCTTCGTTGAAGGCATCGTAGTAACGCGTGATCGTGTCGAGAGCGCGGGCGCGAGGCATGGTCTTACTCCTGAGGGGGGCCGAAACGGTCGATGAGATGACGACGGATCTGGTCGCGGGTGTCGCGATAGGCGGCGAGTTTGGCCTCGCGCGTCTCGCCAATCCCGGTCGGGTCGAGAATCGGCCAATATTCCACGTCGAGATGGAAAAACCGCGTCAGTTCCAACGCCTGACGCTGCGAGGCGGGCGAAAGTGCGATCACCAGATCGAAGGCCGACAGATCGTCGCCCCATTCCTGCAACTCGGTGAAAGAGCGCGCGCGGTGTCGCTCCAGATTGACGCCAATCTCCGCCATCACCGCGATGGTGAACCCGTCGATCTCCAGATCGGCCTTCACGCCCACTGACTGCACGTAACATTCGGTGCCGTAGAATTTCTTCATCATCCCCTCGGCCATCGGGGAGCGCGTGGAGTTATGATCGCACGCAAAAAGAACGGAGTTGGGGATCTCGCCCATTCCGATTACCTCGGGGCGAGAACGGCAACGAGGGTGAAGAGGCGCCGCGCCGTGTCGATGTCGATCTCGGCCTTGCCTTCAAGGCGTTCCTGCAGGATGCGCGCGCCTTCGTTGTGTATGCCGCGCCGCGCCATGTCGATCGCTTCGATCTGGCTGGGCGGCAGTTTCTTGACCGCCTCGAAATAGCTCTCGCAGATCTGGAAATAGTCCTTCACCGCCTGCCGGAACGGGCCGAAGGACAGATGGAACTCCGCCACTTTCGCGCCGCTCTCGGTTTCGGTGTCGAAGACCAGCCGCCGGTCGCGCACTGCCAGCGTCAACGTGAACGGCCCTTCCGGCGCGGGTTGGCCGTCACGGCCCGGGATGTCGAAGCTGTTATCCTCGAGCAGGTCGTAGATCGCGACCTTGCGCTCCTGCTCGATCTCGGGCGAGGGCGCGGGAAGGCCGCTCGTATCCAGCTGGATATGCGAAATCCGGGCCATCACCCCTCCTCTTCGTCATTGAGCGCATCGAGCCGCGCACGCACCGACAGCCCATGCGCCTCGAGGCTTTCCGATTTCGCCAGAATCTCCGCCGAAGGGCCGATCGCCTTCAGCGCGCCGGGCGTCATCTTCGCCATGGTCGTGCGCTTGATGAAATCCATCACCGAGAGGCCTGAGGAAAACCGCGCCGAGCGCGCCGTGGGCAGAACGTGGTTCGGCCCGCCAATATAGTCGCCGATCGCTTCGGGCGTGTAGGCACCAAGGAAAATGGCACCCGCGTGTGTGATCGCTTCCGCCAGCCAATCGGGATCGGCGACGCAAAGTTCCAGATGCTCGGGGGCTACCCGGTTCGACAGCTCGGCTGCCTCCATCAGATCCCGCGCGACGATCACCGCCCCGAAATCGCGCCAGCTGGCGCCCGCGATGGCGCGGCGCTCCAGCGTCTCGAGCCGTTTTTCGACCGCCGCCACAACCGCCTCGCCGAAGGCCTCGTCGGTGGTGATCAGGATCGCCTGCGCGCTCTCGTCATGCTCGGCCTGGCTCATCAGGTCGAGCGCGATCCAGTCCGGATCGCCCGTGCCGTCCGCGATCACGAGGATTTCGGACGGCCCCGCGATCATGTCGATGCCCACGCGCCCGAACACGCGGCGCTTTGCCGCCGCGACGAAAGCGTTGCCCGGCCCGGTGATCTTGTCGACCGCCGTGACCGTCTCGGTCCCGTAGGCCAGCGCTGCAATCGCCTGCGCGCCGCCCATCCGGTAAACCGTATCGACTCCCGCGAGTTGCGCCGCCAGCAGCACCAACGGGTTCACCGCCCCGCCCGGCGTCGGGCAGGCGACCACAAGCCGCTCTACGCCCGCGACCTTCGCCGGGATTGCGTTCATCAGCACCGAAGAGGGATAGCTCGCCAATCCGCCGGGTACATAGAGCCCCGCCGCCGAAACCGGTCCCCAGCGCCAGCCAAGCTCCGCCCCGCTCGCATCGATCCAGCGCGCGTCATGCGGCATCTGACGCTCGTGATAGGCGCGGATGCGCTCGGCCGCCAGTTCCAGCGCCGCGCGCTCCTCGGCAGGCACTTTCGCGACCTCGGCCTCGATTTCGTCGGGAGAGAAAGCCAGCGTCTCGGGCGCCAGCTCCAGCCGGTCGAATTTCGCGGTCAGCTCGATCAGCGCCGCATCGCCCCGCTTGCGGATATCTGCGATGATCTCGGCCACGACAGCATCCACATCGGGACTGTCCTCGCGCTTCATCCCCAGAAGTTCGACAAACCGGGCTTCAAACCCATCTTCGCGCGTGTCCAGAAAATGCGGCATCGACAGTCTCCTTTTCCGCTTTTCGGATTAGAGACTCCGGCCCTGCCCCGCAAGCACGACGCTGCCCGCAAAGGCAATTCCAATTCGACTTGGCGAAAATATCTCCGCCGGAGGCAACCCCGGCGGCAAAACTCGGCTCACTCGGGATGATGCGGCACCTTGCCGGAGGGTGCGCGATAAGGCCGCTCCACATCACGCAGATCGACATCGAGACATTCGACATCCGCCGCCAGCGCACCATCGCCCGCCAGCGTCAGGGTCACACGCCCCGCCCCGTCTTCCGCCTCCTCGAAGGTGACGTCGAGGATCGAGAGCACCACGTCGCGATCCGACCGATCGATGCCCATGCTCGCGACATGGGTGACGTCCGAGATCACCAGCAGAGAGCGCACGCGCTCGTAGGGCCGCTTCTCGGCCTCGGCCTGCGCCTTGTCTTCCCAGCGGAAGCGATTGATCAGCAGCGCGAGACGACGGGATTTCGCCTCCCACGCGATCTCGGTGATCGGCAGCACGGCGTCCTGCACCAGCGCCGCAATCACGGGCAGGTCGTCCTTGGTCTCGGCGCGCAGCGCGATCGCGCCTTCGCCACCCTCTTCGAATTTCGCGTCACGGGTCATTGGGTCACCTCTACATTCGATATGGGGGAGATGGCGGGGATTGCCAGCCGATCAATTCGCTTTCACGCGCTCGATATGGGCGCCGACGCCCGCCAGCTTCTCCTCGACGCGCTCATAGCCGCGATCGAGGTGATAGACACGACTGACGACGGTCTCGCCCTCGGCGGCCAGCCCCGCGAGGATCAGCGAAACGGAGGCCCGCAGATCGGTCGCCATCACCGGCGCGCCCTTGAGCTTGTCGACGCCATGGACCGTCGCATGGCCGCCATGGACCTCTATATTCGCGCCCATCCGCATAAGCTCGGGCGCGTGCATGAAGCGATTCTCGAAAATCTTCTCTTCAAGAACGCTGGTGCCCTCGGCGGTGCAAAGAAGCGCCATCATCTGCGCCTGAAGATCCGTCGGGAAGCCGGGGAAAGGCTCGGTCGTCACGTCGACTGCACGAATGCGGCCGTTCTTGCGCGCGACCTTGAGGCCGGAATGGGTCTGCTCGACCGAGATACCCGCCGCATCGAGCTTCTCGCAGAAGCTCTCCAGCAGATCGATTCGCCCCCCCAGACATTCCACCTCGCCGCCGCAGATCGCGGGCGCGAGCATGTAGGTGCCCAGTTCGATCCGGTCGGCGACCACCGGGTGCGTGGCGCCGTGCAGCCGATCCACGCCCTCGATCACGATCTCCGAGGTACCGTCACCCTCGATCTGCGCCCCCATTGCCCGCAGGCATTTCGCGAGATCGACGATCTCCGGCTCGCGCGCGGCGTTCTTCAGCACCGATGTGCCCTTGGCGAGCGAGGCCGCCATCAGGAAGTTCTCGGTAGCGCCGACCGAGGCGAAGCGCATCTCATGCGTCGCGCCTTTCAGTCCACCCTTCGCTTCGGCATGCAGATAGCCGTCCTTCAGCTCGATCTCCGCGCCGAGCGCCGCGAGCGCATCGACATGGATATCCATCGGACGCGCGCCAATCGCGCAACCGCCGGGCAGCGAGACGACCGCATGGCCCAGACGTGCCAGCAGCGGCCCCAGCACCAAATTCGACGCGCGCATCTTGCGCACGATTTCATAATCCGCGACCGGGTTGATCTCGCCATGGCACGAGGTTGCGAGCACCTTTCCCTCCTGCAGCGCGGTCACTTCCGCGCCGAGAGAGGCCAGCAATTCGGTCATCGTGCGGATGTCCGACAGGCGCGGCGCATTGGTCAGGGTCAGCGGCTCATCGCTCAGAAGCGTGGCCGGCATCAGCGCGAGACAGGCGTTCTTCGCCCCCGCGATCGGGATTTGGCCGGAAAGAGGCCCGTTGCCGCGTACGACGATGCTGTCCATTTCAACTGCCCTCGGATTCGTTGTTATTCGGCGGCTTGGATTCGGATTTGCGCGCGCGCGCCTGCGCCTTGCGCCGCTGCAGATTCGCCCGGAGCGCCTGCGCCCGACGCTCTTCGCGGCTCAACCCCGCCTCGCGGGACGTGCCCGATCCGTCTTTCTTACCGCCTGTCATGGCGCCCCGTTTAACCCGCCTGCGAAATCCTGTCGAGAGAGAGCAAGATTTGCCCTTGCACCCCCGCGCGATTGCGTCTAAATCCCCGCCACGGTCGAAGCGACGGACCGAAACCGGCGCTGCTGTAGCTCAGCGGTAGAGCACTCCCTTGGTAAGGGAGAGGTCGAGAGTTCAAGTCTCTCCAGCAGCACCACCACAACTCATTGAAATCACCAGCGTTCCTACCACACAGGAACTCGTGCCGCCTCTACTGGTACACGAAGGTGGTACACATGAGACAGACCATGCCCAACCCCGTCAAAATCGGATCAACGTATTACCTGCGCCTTCACGTTCCGCGCGACGTGGTCGAGCTGGCACGAGGGAAAAGCGCCCCTGTGCACGTCGCCGAACACACGAGCTTCCCTAAGATGACGAGCCATGTGAAGGTCTCCCTCCGCACCAAGGACAGGGGGGAAGCACGACGCCGCTTCAGTGAAGTGCTGAGTGATCTGGAAGAGCGCTGGGATGCATTGCGCCAAGGGACGGTCAAGCTCAGCCACAGGCAGACGCTCGCTCTCGCTGGCGAGGTAAGAAGCGATTTCATCCGCTTCCTCGACGAGAACCCCGGAGAGGTCGCGATGTGGGACGACGTGGCCTTGGCGGATGCGCAAGCGGTGACTGGCACCGCAAACCCGTTGGCGGTCCCCACACCACACACCCGCGAGCGGGACATGGAGAAGCGGTTTGGCGGGTTGGTCGATGCCGCGCTTTCCCGCCGGGCGCTTGAGGTGGATGAAGCCAGCCGGAGGAAGCTGATCGAGCAGGTTGCAGCAGCAATGCAAGACGTGAGCCGCATCAACATCGCGAAGGCTCAGGGCGACTACTCGGAGAGCGACGAAACCACACGCTACCCTGAGTTCAACAGCCCGCGCGAACCAGCGAAGAGGTCAGTTGAAGCCGAACCACGCACCACGCTCTCAGACACGATTGCCCGCGAAGTCGAGCGGCGAGCGTCTGGTCAGCAATCGAAGCCCCTCCCTGACAAATCCGTGGACAAGTACCAGAAGGTGGCGCGGAATTTTGTAGCCTTTCGGGGCAACGAACTCGTCGCGACGATCACGGCGAGAGAAGCTGACAAATGGCAGCAGTACCTTCTCGCTTCCGGCAAGCTCTCCAACTCGTCTGTCCGGCAACGCCTCCAGAACTTACGGAGCATCGTTGAGTGGGCAAGGAAGCAATCCTTTGGCGAGCTTTTCCCACAGGGCAACCCGTTGGACCTCGTCCAGCTCACAGAGAGAAACGGGGTCTCGAGCGAAGATCGAACGCTCCGAATGGATGAAGCAAAATCAATCCTCCAAGCAGCAAGGCTCGAGGGCAAACCTGAGCTGCGCTGGCTTCCATGGCTCTGCGCCTATTCGGGGGCGCGGGTTGAAGAGGTTGCACAACTCACTCCCTCCGACTTCTTCCAGTACGAGGGTGACTGGTTCTACCGCATGACGACGAAGGGCGGGAAGAGCCTCAAGAACGCTTACGGCATAAGGCGGGTACCCGTCGACCCACTTCTCATTGAGGAAGGCCTCATGCGCTTCACCGCGAGCCACCAAAGCAGACACAAGGAGCGGCTGTTCGTGAAGCGTGCAGGGCAGAACGTATCGGACTGGGTGCGCAATACGGTCGGCCTTGACCGAGACGAACTCGCACCGAACCACGGCTGGCGGCACCTCTTCGAGGACGTTGCCATGTCGGCAGGCGTAAGCGATAGCGCGAAGACCTATATCACGGGCCGGGCAACAGGCCGATCGGCTGAGAGCTACGGGAAAAGCGACGTGATGCTGCCGGGCCTAGCGCGAGAAATAAGGAAAGTGCCTTCACTCCTACAAGCACGCCACTCGACGTCAGCGGAACGATGAATTCACCGCTTTAATCACTCTAAAGCTTTCCGCGTTACGGCCATATGGCCTGCATAAGGTGAGTACTCTTGAGAGTGCCGCGGTTTCACGACATCTAGGTGAATGGTATATATTCACGCTTGAGATACGAAAGATAGCTTGAGAAGCTGTGGCTTGAGTGCGACCTCATACAAAAAAATAATTAGTTTGGGACCAGAAGAATGAACCTAAAGAGCTTTCCTCTCTTAATCGCCCTCATCGTTTTTATGGGTATTATAGGCAGTAGCGAAGCTTGCGCATCTAGTTCGCCGCCACAAGAAATTCTAGCTAGCATATCAGAACGAAATGCAGCGCTTAAGAAGTGCGTCGATCTCGACTTCAACGATCCGGCGCATGACGCAACTTGTCGTCGAGCGGAGATTCTCGAAAAACAAATCGAAGCCAAAGGCTGGTGCAAAGCGCGAGAAGTCGATGCTCCTCAACTCACGTTTCTCCCATGTGACGGGTATAGATGGTACATCGTAACACCGAAATTAGGCGATTACCCCTTCGGCATACAAGTCGACAGCTTAAGCGCGGAGATGCTCCTACCGCTCACCCGGAGCATTAGGAAAAAGACTGGAGAAAGCTCCAAGGTCGATACCGGCTTCATGAAGGTCGCTTGTTCAGAACAGGAAACGCCAATGCTATTCTTCGCAACGGATCAAACAACGCCGGAAGCGGGACAGTTCCAAGATGTAGTAATGAACACGGGCGCGAAAAAAATTTCCGCCAGCGGAATGCGGCTCGATGATGGTGACATGATAGCTTTTGCGGTTACAAATATAGATTTCATTGATGCCTTTCTGCGTGAATTGCATAGAAACATTGGGACATACCGAAACATCGACTTCACCTTCACCTCACAAGACACCAAAGCCCGAGCTGTTTTCTCTCTCGGGGCTTTGCAACTCAGATTCGATCAAATGGATGATGAGGCTTTACTCAAGAAGTCAGTGGCAAACGTCACTAAAGCGTGTGATGTTTTCTCAGGCACTCGTTAAGAGCTAAGGACACGGATACACTATTGCCAACTTCATTCAGCGATGGCGGGCCGCCGTTATGTGCCGCTGGCGTCGACGGCCGACGGTGACGCCCACCCAAATGTGTAAGAACCGACCAGCCGCACCCCTCGCAGTTTCCAATCAAAAAACAACCAGAACTCCGCGACCTTTCCACATTTCAGTCGCGCAAAAGGAATTACCCCTTCGCTCACAGGTTTTCCGGGCCGTCAAACGAACTGCGTACGTGAGATCAGTCTCTATCTCGTGCCCCCGCGAGACGAGATCCTCAAGCAAGAGATCTCCACCACAAACCGAGCGACGGAGCTGCCCCGCTCCGCAAGGACGGAGGCTCGATCATGGCCGATGAAAAGCTGTATCTGTCTGAGCCAACAATTGCGGCCCACCATCGGAGAAAGGCGATTCGTGTGGTGGTTGCTGTCCCGACGGGGACGCGTGAGGTCACCCATGTCTTCCCCTCCAACTGGTCCTTGGCTTCTGCCTCGGGTTCTCTTCGCCGGGGCATGGCTCCGCTGGTGAGGGCCTGAGGCAGAGCTTTCGCCATAGCGAAGGTATGCAGCTACTGACTGTGCATTTTGCATAGGCTGGGACCAGCGACGTGGACCCTTTAAATCGAAGAGATCACCAGAATGAGCAAGGAAAAACGTAAGCGGCGGCTGCATCCCACCTCAGGTTCAGCTTGACGGCTTGAAGTTCCACGGGAGAAGTTCGTCGATGCGGC
>NZ_NBOB01000010.1:0-144901 GCF_002213185.1 Thioclava sp. JM3 | reverse complement strand
TTCACGAAGAACGGGTTGGTGTCAGTCTTCGTGATCAGGCAGGCGGTCGTCTCCGCCCAGGCCCCGGTCGCCATCAGGCCAAGCGCCGTCGCTCCCAGAATCGCGGTTCTCTTCTTCATGTCAGGTCTCCTCCCAGAAACATGTCCAGCCGTCCTCCGATCGGCTTCGGGGTAAATCATGTGCGAACACGGGCCGACTCGTCAATAGATAAATCAAATGGATTTATTAATTGACAGAAGAGCCTCTGGAAGCCGATAAATACAAGGCGTAGTTTATGCGCGAGCAGCCTCGGAGAATGAATTTTGGCCCACCGCGTGATGGAATTGATCAAGACCGGAGCGGGGAAGATCGGCTCGGATCACTCCGCGATGCGCAACCGCAACGAGCGGCTCGTGATGTCGCTGATTCGCCGTCGCGGCGCCTTGGCGAAATCCGAGATCGCACGGCTCACGGGGCTCTCGGCACAGACAGTGTCGGTCATCATGCGCGCGCTCGAGGATGAAGGCTTCCTGCTGCGCTGCGACCCGGTGCGCGGCAAGGTGGGCCAGCCCACCGTGCCGATGCGCCTGAACCCCGAGGGGGCTTATTTTCTTGGCCTGAAGGTCGGGCGTCGCCGGACCGAGGTGATCCTGATCGACATGATGGGCACGCCGGTCTCGCGCCGTGTCGCGCGCCACGACTACCCCACGGCGGCTGACACGATAGCCTTCGCCATCGACGCGATCGCCCGGATGGTGGCAGAACTCCCCGCCTCGAAGCGCGAGCGCATCGCCGGCCTCGGCATCGGGGCGCCGTTCAGGATGTGGGATTGGGGCGTGGCGCTCGGGCTCGAGGAAAGCGCGATGGCCGATTGGCGCGAACGCGATATCCGCACCGAACTGGAGGCGCTCTATCCGTTTCCCGTGGTGCTGGAAAACGATGCCTCTGCCGCCTGTTCGGCAGAGCTTTTGCTGGGCGATCAGACATTGCCCGACGATTTCCTCTATGCGTTCGTGGGCTTCTTCGTGGGTGGCGGGCTGGTGATGAGCGGCTCGCTTGTGACCGGCCCCAACAACAATGCGGGCGCGCTTGCCTCGATGCCGGTGCCCGACGGTCACGGCGGCCAGTGCCAGTTGCTCGACGTGGCCTCGCTGTCGGTCATCGAAGCCGCGATGACGGAGCGCGGGCTCGATGCGAGTTTCCTCTGGGAGCGGCGCGATGAGTGGGATCTTCCCGAAGACATCGTCGACGACTGGCTCGCGAAAGCGGCGCGGGGCCTCGCGACTGTCGCCGCGTCCTCGGCGGCGCTGTGCGACCTCGATGCGATCGTGATCGACGGCTGGATGCCCGACGATCTGCGCGCGCGGCTCGTCGCCGCGACCGAATCGGAACTGGCGAAGATCAACCTCTCGGGCGCGGGCGTTCCGATCGTGCGCGAGGGTCAGGTGGGGCCCGATGCGCGCGCGCTGGGGGCCGCGACCCTGCCGCTGAGCCTGCGTTTCCTGACCGAGATCGACCTGCCCGATCAGGCCGACTGAGCGGACCCGACGAAGCGCAGCGACACGATCAGACCGGGATTGTTGTCGGACAGTTCCAGCTCCGCCTCATGCAGCCCCGCCACCGCATGAACCAGCGCAAGGCCCAGCCCGTTGCCCGGCGTCGTGCGAGAGCGTTCCAGCCGATAGAGCCTGCGCAGAACCTTCTCGCGCTCGGCCTCGGGGATGCCGGGGCCACGATCGGCGACGCTGAGCGTGACCGCGCCGCGTTCGCGAGACAGACTCACCGCGATCTTCGGCGCAGGCCCGCCATGGCGGATCGCGTTCTCGATCAGGTTCGACAGCATCTGTCCCAGAAGCCCCCGATCGCCCTGCACGATGAGCGGCGCGTCTGGCCGCTGCAGGGTCAGCGAACCGCCCGCCTCTTCGGCGCTGGCCTCGTAAAGCTCGGTGATATCGGCGGCGAGCGCGCCCAGATCGACCGTCGCGAAACGTGCCTTCGGGCTGCCGCCCTCGATTTGGGCGATCCGCAGCAACGAGTGGAACACGGCGACCGCGCGCTCCGCCTCGGTGCCTGCCTGCTCGGCCAGCGCGCGGGGCGGCGCGTCCTCGGGCAAGGCCTCTTGCAGCTCCGAGAGTAGCACCGAAATCCGCTGCATCGGCGTCTTCAGGTCATGCGCGATATCGGCGGAGACCTGACGCAGCGCCGCAACCGTCGCCTCCTGCGTCTCGGCCATCACGTTAAGCCGCGCCCCGATCCGTGCGAGGTCATCGCCGCGCCGCGCCTTCACCTCGTCGCGCGGCACCCGCGCCTCGAGCCGCCCCTCGGTAAGATCGTCAAGTGTGTTTTCGATCGCGCTCACCCGTTTGCGCGCCCGCATCCCGACCCACGCACCATAGGCGGCAGAGACCAGAAGCGAGGGTACGAAGGAGAAGACGAGAATCGCGAGGAAGGTCGAGGTCAGTTCCGCAATCGGCGCGCGACTTTCGCCGATCACCAGCAAGCCGCCCGCAAGCGGCATGGTCAGCGTGAAATATCCATGTTTCGAGAGCGGCGCATATTCGGGATGACGCGAGATGACCCAGCTGTCGCCCTCATGGGTGACCCGGACGTTGCCGACCTGCCGCCCGTCCGACATCACGAAGGCGATGGCGCGCTCTGACGGATCGGACGCCCGCGCCTCCGCCGACACGATCACAGAGAGCGTCTCGGGGTTGGCGGCAACCTGAAACACCGCCGTCTGCTGCTTTAGATCGGCGCGGATCGATTCCTCGGTCGAGGAGCGCAGCGCGACATAGGCGAAGCCCAGCGTCACCAGCAGGATCGCAAAGACGATCCCCATCAGCCCGAGCGCCTGTCGTAGCGGCGTCGAGGCAAGGATTTCCGCGCGATTCAGACGTGCCTTCATCAGCCCTCGATCCGGTAGCCCGCGCCGCGCACGGTGTGGATGAGATCACGGTCGAACGGCTTGTCGACCTTGTTCCGGAGCCGCGAAATATGCGTCTCCACCACATTGGTCTGCGGATCGAAATTCAGATCCCACACGCCCTCCAGCAGCATCGTCCGGGTTTGCACCCGCCCCTTGCGACGCAGAAGGAATTCCAGCAGCGAGAATTCGCGCGGCAGAAGGTCGATCTCCTGTCCGCCGCGCGTCACCTTGCGCGCGATCAGGTCCATCTTCAGATCGCCCGCCTCCAGCATTACCTGCTCCGACTGCGCTTGCGGGCGACGCGCCAGCGCCGCGAGCCGCGCCGACAACTCGCCGAAGGCAAAGGGTTTCACGAGATAATCGTCGGCACCCGCGTTGAGCCCCTCGATCCGGTCGTCCACGCCGCCAATCGCGGTGAGGAAGATGATCGGCGTCGTGACCTTTGCGGCCCGGATCGCGCGGGTGATCGAGAGACCGTCCAGCTCCGGCAGCATTCGGTCGATGATCATCACGTCGTAGCTGCCGCCCAGCGCCTGGGTCAGCCCGTCGCGGCCATTCGCGAGATGGTCGACCGTGTGGCCCTCTTCGCGCAGGCCACGCAGAACGTAATCGGCGGTGGTCGCGTCGTCTTCGATCAACAGCAGTTTCATCGCACTCGCTTTCTCGGTTCGCGACATATGTGGCCGATGACACCGCACAAGTCACGCACCCCTCCCCTAAAGGTGAAAAGGATAACAACTCTGCAATCTTCCCGCAGAGTCCCTGACAGGCTAGGCCCTCACATAGGGTGCATACCTGTCAAAAAGGAGAGAAACATGCAGGACATTCGCAAAGCTCCCCTGCTGCGCACCCTCGCCACCACCGCCATGCTCGGCGCCGGCGCCGTGGCGACGAGCGGTCTGGCACTGGTCCCGAACGTGGCCGCGGCCGAAACCTTCACCAACACCGTCGACCTGGTGAAGAAGGTGATGCCCGCCGTGGTCACCATCGAGATCAAGAAGCAGGCCAACGATCAGGAAATGGCCCAGATGGGGATGCCTCAGGATTTCCCTTTCGAGTTCTTCCAGCGTCGTTTCGGTATGCCCGACATGGGCCCCAACGGTCAGGGCCAGCCGATGCAGCGTCCTGAGATCACCGGTCTCGGCACTGGCTTCATCATCCAGAAAGACGGCCATATCGTCACCAACGCCCACGTCGTCGACGGCGCCGAGAGCGTGAAGGTCACCTTCTCCGACGGCTCGACCGCGGATGCGAAAGTGATCGGCGAAGACAAGGCCACTGACATCGCGCTGATCAAGGTCGATACCAACAAGGACCTCGACACCGTGGGCTTCGGCGACAGTCAGGCCGCGCAGGTCGGTGAGCCGGTCGTGGCGATCGGCAACCCGTTCGGCCTGGGCACCTCCGTGTCGACCGGCATCGTCTCGGCCAAAGGCCGCGACTTGAAATCGGGCCCCTTCGATAACTACATCCAGACCGACGCAGCCATCAACAAAGGCAACTCGGGTGGCCCGCTCTTTGACGACCAAGGCCAGGTGATCGGCATGAACACCGCGATCCTGTCGCCCACTGGCGGTTCCGTCGGGATCGGTTTCTCGGTGCCCTCCGACACCATCAAGAGCGTCGTCGCCGACCTGCAGGACAATGGCACGGTGAAGCGCGGCTTCCTCGGCGTGCAGATCCAGCCGGTCAGCGAGGACATCGCCGCGGCGCTGGGGCTCGACCAACCGGAAGGTGTGCTCGTAGCCGACGTGTCGCCCGACACGCCCGCAAAGAAAGCTGGTCTGAAGCGCGGCGACATCATCGTCGGCGTGGATGGCAAGCCGATGAAAGCCCCCCGCGATCTGACCCGTGCGATCGGGTCCGACGAGCCGGGCACCGAAGTGCAGCTCTCGCTGCTGCGCGCGAACAAGCCGCTCACGCTCTCCGTCACTCTCGATGAGCGGCCCACCGAGAAGACCAAGTCGTAATACTTGCAGTCTATCGGTTTGAAGGCACGCCCGGAGCATCCGCTTCGGGCGTGTCTTTAGTTTGAAGTGTCAGTTCGCACTGCTGGGCGTGGCCGCGGCATCCGAAGCAGACGGCGCAATCGCCTCCGCGACCTGATAGAGCCGCCAGTCGTTTTGCCGGAAATGCCGCTCGGCGATCTGGCTCAGACCGTCGACGCCCTCGATCGGATTCGCTGCGAGAACCAGCCCGTCGGGATGCGCCGCCATCCAGCGCCCGAGATCGGCGCTGTTGCCAAGCACCGTCACCGGGTTCTCGAGCCGCGCGACGAAGGAGAACTGCCCTGCATAGCCGCGATCGGTGGTGGCCACGCCATTTTCCGAATGCGAAGCGATCAGGCTCGCGATTGGTGCCGGATCGTAGACTTTCCAGAGGATCGGCCAGACCATGATCTGAATGGCGATCAGCACCAGCGGCGCGACGAAGGCTTCGGCGAACCAGCCCTGCCGCGCTTTAAGCACGATTAGCGCGCCGCCCACGAGCATCGCCACGCCAGCGATCACGAAGAGCCACGATCCGGTGCCCTCGGGCAGTTCGGGGAACGCCCCGAAATGCACCGAAGCCGCAGCAATCGCTGTCGCCACGCCGGGCAGAAGCCACAGCAGGCGCAGCCAGCGCATCCGGCGCTCCGCCGTGGGCAGCAATCCCGACAGGATCAGCGCCAGCGCGGGCATTTCCGGCACAAGGTAATGCGCCTGCTTGCCCGAGATCAGCGAGAAGGCGACGAAGGCGGCGACGAACCAGACCGTCACCATGCGCGTCCCCGCATCCTCCCAGAGCCGCGACGGCCTGAACGTAGCCAGCCCGGCGCGGCTCCAGCCCCAGGGCCAGAGGAAGAACGGCAGCAACGCCACGAAGAACCAGACGGGGCGACCATGGGCAAAGCTTTCCACCATCCGCCCGGCGCTCTGCTTCCACAGAATCTGCTCGCGGTATTCCGCACCGCCGAAGATGATCGCGGGGCCGAGCCAGAGCAGGACGATGCCGAAACCGATCAGAAAACCGATTCCGATCCGCGCATACCACTGCTTGAGCGCGGGCCGCTCCGCCCCGGTCGCCCAAAGCGGCATCAAAAGCGCGGTCGGCAGCACATGCACCAGGATCACCGGCCCCTTGGCGAAGACGCCGAAGGCCAGCGCAATGCCAAGCCCGATCACCGGGGCGAAGCGCTCCGTGTCGCGCATCGCCCAGACTGCGAGCATTCCCGTCAGCGTCGCCGCCGTGAGCATCGTGTCGAACATCGTTGTCGAGCCGAAGAGCAGAAACACGCCGCTCGTCCCAAGGATCAGTGCGGCGAGTCCGGCGCGCTCCGGTTCCTCCGGCCAGAGCTTGCGCGCGAGCACCGCGACCAGTCCGACCGACAGCAGCCCGAAGGCGGGCGCCACGAGCCGCGCCGCCCATTCGCTGGGGCCCGTCACACTCCAGACGATATTGATGAGCCAGAACAGAAGCGGCGGCTTGTCGGAATAGATCGCCCCGTTGAGATGCGGCACCAGCTTGGAGCCGCCCTGCCACATCTCCCAGGCGACGGTGACATAGCGCGTCTCGTCGATCGCCATCAGCGGGCGCATGATCATCAACACCACCGCGCTCAATGCGAAAAGGAAAAGCGCTCCGATCAGGGGAACGCGCCAGGCGGTCGAACTCATAGGCGGGTCTTTCTGTCGTATGTCTCGAGATGTCTTTCTTTGCTTGACCCCCGAATGACCGCGCATGTCAAGCCGCTGGGTCATCACGGCTCCAGAATAGATGCTCAAAACTAATTAAGAAAAACTTGGAACTGCCCGGAGAGGGGCGACGTTGGATGTCCGAAGACACAGAAGGGAGACACGTACCATGAAGAAGATGTTCCTGATCCTGCCGCTCAGCGCCACCGTTGCCGTTGCAGGCTGCCAGATGTCGCAACAGGACCGCGCTGCCGCGACCGGCGGTGTTGCCGGTGCCGCGATCGGCGCTGCCGTTTCGGATGATGGCGACCGCGTTCAAAACGCCGCGATCGGCGGCGCGGTCGGCACCGTTGCCGGCGCCCTGATCGGTAAAGCCAACCAGCCGGGTCAGTGCCGCTATCGTGACTCGTATGGCCGCGAGTACATCGCGCCCTGCTAAGGCCCCGCCACAGGTAACCTCGAAAACCGTTCGGACCCTCATCCGAACGGTTTTTTCATGTCGGCATGAAGGTTCGTACCGCAGACGTGACAAGCGCGGATTGTCGCACTCCATTGTCGCAGCCCCTCTGCCCGGCTATCTCGACAGCCAAGCGCGAAAGAGTAAAAGACCCCAAAACCCGTATGACAGACGCCACGACCGAAGCGCCGAAGCCGAAAGCCGTTCTGACCCGCATCGCTCAGCCCGTCGCGGGCAAGTTGAAGCTCGCCGGGTGGCTCGGTGTGGCGTCGGCACTGATCTGGCCGGCGCAGGCCGCTCTGATCGGTTTGGTACTTGGCGACCTGGTCGCACCGGGGGTGAGCCCGTCGCTCTCGCCGCTCGCCGGGGCTGCAGGCTTCGTGGTGCTGGCGCTCGTGCGGATCGTCCTCGACTGGATTTCGCAGAAGCTCTCGGCCGATGCCGCCGAGGTGGTGCTGCGTGAGAGCCGCGAGAAGCTGATCCGAAAGGCGCTGCGTCAAGCTAGCGGCGCCGCCGCGCTGTCGCCTGCGGAACTGGCTTCGCTGTCCGCGGAGAAGCTCGGCGCGCTCGGCCCATGGGCCACGCGCTATCAGCCCGCCTTCCTGCGCGCCCGGATCATCCCCCTCGCCTTCATCCTGCTCGCTGCCACGCAAAGTTGGGCGGTCGCGGGAATCCTGCTGATCGCCGGGCCGCTGATCCCGATCTTCATGGCGCTTGTCGGCATGGCCGCGCAGGACGCCTCGGAAAAGCAGATGGTCGAAATCGGTTCGCTCAACCGGCTGCTGATCGATCGGATCGCCGCGATCACCGATCTGCGACTTCTGGGCGCGGAGGCCCGCTCGCGCGCCGATCTGGAAACCAAATCCGAAGACCTGCGCCTCCGCACGATGGCGGTTCTGCGGGTTGCCTTCCTCTCCTCGACGCTTCTGGAACTGTTCGCCGCGATCGGCGTGGCGCTGGTCGCGGTCTATGTCGGCTTCTCGCTGATCGGCTGGATGAATTTCGGCACATGGGGCAGCAAGATGACTCCGGCCGAGGGGATTTTCCTGCTGATGATCGCGCCCGAGTTTTTCCAGCCGCTGCGCGATCTCGCTGCGGCATGGCATGACCGGGCCGCTGCGCTCGCCGTAGCCTCCGAGTTGGAGACGACCGAGACTGCAATCGCCAAGGCCAACACGCTGATGGGCACTGGAGGCGAAGGCACGGCACCGACGCTTGGCGCGCTGCGTTGGCACGGGCTGCAAATCCGCCCCGGCGAGGCCGCCGCTCCGATCCCCCTGCCCGATGGCGACATCGCCCCGGGCGAGGCGGTCGCGATCACAGGACCGTCGGGCGCAGGCAAGACGACGCTTCTGACCGCGCTGGTCGGTCTGATCCATCCCGAGGCGGGGAAGATCACGCTGGGCGATACCTCCCTGACAGAGGAAAACGCCGATGACTGGCGCGCAGCCTTCGGCTGGATTCCTCAAAGCCCGCGCTTCGCCGATGCGAGCCTGCGCGAACTGATCACGCTGAACCGTCCCGGCGACCTCGATGCAGCGCTCGACGCTGCGCAGGCCACCGAGGTCGTCGCGGGCCTTCCCGGCGGGCTCGACGCCCGGCTGGGCGATATGGGCGGCGGCGTCTCGGGCGGCGAGGCGCGGCGTCTGCTGATCGCGCGGGCCCATTACGCGGGCCGCCCGATCGTGTTGGCCGACGAACCGACCGCCGATCTCGATGCCGAGACGGGCGCGAAAGTCATCGCAGCTCTTCTGGCGTTACGAACGCAGGGTACGACCTTGATCGTCGCAAGCCACGACCCTGCCCTCGTTGCCGCGATGGACCGTCAGATCGACTTGGAGGGCGCAGCATGAGAACGCTTCTGACCCTCACCGCTCGCCTGATCAGCGATCAGAAATGGGCCTTCAGCAGGGGCCTCGCGCTGTCGTTCCTCGTGCTCGCGATGGGGGCGGCGCTGCTCGGCCTGTCGGGCTGGTTCATCACCGCCTCCGCGCTGGCCGGGATCGCGGGGATGGGCCTAAACTTCAATTTCTTCACCCCCTCGGCAGGTGTCCGCGGTCTCGCGCTCGGCCGCGCGGTCTCGCGCTATGGCGAGCGGCTACTGACCCATGACGCCACACTGCGCGCGTTGGCGAAGCTGCGCATCGACCTGATGGATGGCGTCTCGCGCCGCCCGCATGAGGAACAGGCGCGGCTGCGCGGTGCGCAGGCGCTGAACCGGATCACCTCGGACGTGGATGCGCTTGATGGCGTATTGCTGCGGCTGGTCATCCCCTTCCTTGCAGGCGGCATGGTCCAGATCGCGGCGCTTCTGATGCTGGGGTGGCTCGAAGGGCTGCCGATCGGGCTCGCGGTCTTCCTGATCTACCTGCTGGGCGGTGGGCTCGGCCTGATCTGGGTCGCCCGAGCCGCCCGCCACGATGCCCGCGCCGCCGAAACGGCACTGCAGAACATTCGCCGCCGCGCGCTGGAGACGATGCGCGCGCGAGCCGATCTGGCCGTGGCCGGACAGCTGGAGGCGGCAACTGCGCAGACCCTGGCCGAGGTCGAGGCCGAAGCGCTCGCGCGGCGCAATCTCGAGGCGCTCGACCGCCGGGTGGGGGCGGTGATTTCCGCCACCACCGCGCTTGCCGGGGCGGCCGCCTTGGCGATCGCCGGACAGATGGCGCTGGCCGGGCAGATCACGCCCGCGCGCGCCGCGGTGGGCCTGTTCGTGGCGCTGGCACTGGCCGAGTCGCTGATGCTGCTGCGCCGAGGCATGGCCGAGATTGGCCGCATGCAGGAGGCGGGCGCGCGGGTCATGGAGCTGACCGATACGCCTACACGCGCCCAGCCCGACGGCCACGCCCCCACCGATATGGACGCCCCGCTGCTCGAGGGGCGCCAAGTTGCCTTCACCCGCGCCAAGAGCGCCGCGCCGCTCTTTTCCGATCTGACCTTCACCCTCGCGCGCGGTCAGACCGTGATGCTTGCCGGGCCTTCGGGCGCGGGGAAATCCACCGCACTCGCCGTGCTGTCCGGCCTTCTCAAGCCGTCCGGTGGCGAGATCACGGCGATGGGCCGCGCGCTGCCCGACTGGCCGGAGGGAGACCTGCGCGATGTCCTCACAATGGTGCCGCAGCGCAGCCAGTTGATCGGCGGCACTATTGCCGAGAATCTCGCGCTCGCCCTGCCTCCCGGAACGCAACTCGATGACGATGCGGCATGGGCCGCGCTGCGCGCCGTGGCGCTGGATGAAGTGATCGTGGCGCGCGGCGGGCTCGAAGCACGGCTTGGCGAAGGCGGCACGGGATTGTCCGGCGGGCAGGCGAAACGATTGGCGCTGGCCCGTGCGGCACTGCGCCGGCCCGACATCCTTCTGCTGGACGAACCGACCGAGGGACTCGACGCCCAAACCGCCGCCGCGACGCTGGCCGGATTACGGGCGCTTCTGCCCGAGGCGGGCTTCGTTCTGGTCTCTCACCGCCAGCCCGACCAGAGCGCCGCCACGGCCACGATCGCGCTGAAATGACGCACGCCCTGCGACGATAAGCCCCTAAAATCACGAGACATATTCCCGTTCACCTCTGTTCACGTCCGCGTGCGACACATCGTCAATTTGATTTGGCTCAAAGTCGCGCGCCGACCGCCTCCTCATAACCTGCATCCAGGAAAAACATTTCCGGAGAATCCGGCTTTTCACCGCGCCGGATGCAAGTAGGGAAACGGAGAACGAGAATGGATTTCGGGATCGTCGAGCTGTCACGGCTGCAATTTGCCATGACAGCGATGTATCACTTCCTCTTCGTGCCGCTGACGCTTGGTCTGTCGATCATCGTGGCGATCATGGAGACGGTCTATGTGATGACCAACCGCCCCGTCTGGCGGCAAATGACCAAGTTCTGGGCCACGCTGTTCGGCATCAACTTCGTGCTGGGCGTGGCCACGGGCCTCACGATGGAATTCCAGTTCGGCATGAACTGGAGCTATTACTCGCATTACGTCGGCGACATTTTCGGCGCACCGCTCGCGATCGAGGGCCTGATGGCCTTCTTCATGGAAGCGACTTTCGTCGGGTTGATGTTCTTCGGATGGGAGAAGCTGAGCCCGGTCAAGCACATGGTCGTCACGTGGCTGGTCGCCATCGGCTCGAACTTCTCTGCTTTGTGGATCCTGATCGCGAACGGCTGGATGCAGAACCCGGTCGGGGCGGCGTTCAATCCGCTGACGATGCGGATGGAAATGACCTCCTTCTTCGATGTCGTGTTCAACCCGGTAGCCCAGGCCAAGTTCGTGCACACGGTCTCCGCTGGCTACGTCACAGCGGCCGTCTTCGTGATGGGCGTGTCGAGCTGGTACATGCTCAAGGGGCGTCACCTCGAACTGGCCCGCCGCTCCATCGCGGTCGCCGCTGCGTTCGGCCTCGCCTCGGCGCTGTCGGTGGTGATCCTCGGCGACGAGTCGGGCTACGAGACGACGCATAACCAGAAGATGAAACTCGCCGCGATGGAAGCCATGTGGAAGACCGAACCGGCCCCCGCCTCCTTCACGCTCTTCGGCATTCCCGACCAGCAAGCGCGCGAAACGAAATACGCGATCCATATCCCGTGGGTGATGGGGCTGATCGGTACCCGTTCGCTGACCGAGCAGATCACCGGGATCGACGATCTCGTCAAAGGCTCGGAGGAGCGGATCCGCAACGGCATCGTCGCCTATAATGACCTGCTGAAAATTCGCGAAGCGAAGGGGGATGTCCCCGCTGACGTCACCGCGGAATTCAACAAGAACGTCGGCGATCTCGGTTACGCCTACCTGCTCAAACGCTACGTGGACGATCCGCGTCAAGCGACCGACGCGCAGATCAAGAAAGCCGCGAACGACACGGTCCCAACGGTCTGGCCGATCTTCTGGTCCTTCCGCCTGATGGTTGCGCTAGGTTTCTCCTTCATCGCGCTGATGGTCTACTTCTTCGTCGTCTCGAACTGGAAGGGCATGAACTATCCCCGCTGGGCGCTGCGTCTGGCCGTGATCGTCATCCCCGCCCCTTGGATCGCCGCGGAACTGGGCTGGTTCACCGCCGAGTTCGGACGCCAGCCCTGGACGGTCGACGGCGTGCTGCCTACGGCGCTTTCGGTCAGCCACCTCTCGGTGGGCGACCTGCTGTTCACGCTGCTGGGCTTCGTCGCCTTCTATACCGTGCTCTTCGTCGTCGAGATGGGCCTGATGCTCAAATACATCAAGAAAGGCCCGTATCAGGATGTCGAGGTCACCCAGGAGTGGCTGCAACGACATGACGATCGCCTGTCCGGTCGCGGCGGCAACCCTGTCACCATGCCTGCGGAGTAAGAACCAATGATCCTCTATGAACTTATCCCCCTCGACGTTCTACGCGTCATCTGGTGGCTGCTGCTGGGCGTCCTGCTGATCGGCTTCGCGCTGACCGACGGCTTCGACATGGGCGTGGGCGCACTGCTGCCCTTCGTCGGCAAGACCGATAGCGAGCGCCGCGTGGCGATCAACACGATCGGCCCGGTCTGGGAAGGCAACCAGGTCTGGTTCATCCTCGGCGGGGGCGCGATCTTCGCGGCCTGGCCACCCCTCTACGCGGTAAGCTTCTCGGGGTTCTACCTCGCGATGTTCCTCGTGCTCGCGGCGCTGATCCTGCGCCCGGTCGGCTTCAAGTATCGCTCGAAGCGCGACTCGGCTGCGTGGCGCAATGGCTGGGACTGGGCGCTCTTCGTGGGCGGCGCGGTTCCGGCACTGATCTTCGGCGTGGCCGTGGGCAACGTTCTGCAAGGCGTGCCCTTCGAGCTCAACGACATGCTGATGCCGCTCTATCCGGGCAACTTCATCATGAAGCTGCTGGGCCTTCTGAACCCCTACGCGCTGCTTGCAGGCGTGGTGTCGCTGTCGATGCTGATGATGCATGGCGCGGCGTGGCTCTCGGTGAAGACCGAAGGCGCGGTGAAGGTCCGCGCGACCGAGATCGGCTCTGTTGCGGGCATGGTGGCCTTCGTTGCCTATATCGTCGCTGGCATCTGGCTCGCCTTCGGGATCAAGGGCTACCACGTCACCTCGGTCGTGCCGGCGAATGGCCCCTCCAACCCGCTTTTCTCGACGGTCGAGCATGGCGGGAGCTGGATGCAGGCCTATGCGGACCGCCCGTGGATCGCGATTGCGCCGATTCTCGGCCTCGCGGGGATCGCCATGGCGGTGCGGGGGCTGCGCGCCGGCCGCGAAGTCTCGACGCTGCTGTGGTCGAAACTTGGCATCTTCGGCGTGATCTCCTCGGTCGGCCTGACGATGTTCCCCTTCATCCTGCCGAGCTCGAAAATGCCCGACGCCTCGCTGACGGTCTGGGACGCGTCGTCCTCCCACCAGACGCTCTTCATCATGCTCATCGCCGCGTTAATCTTCATGCCGCTCATCCTCGCCTATACCGCATGGGTCTATAAGGTTCTGTGGGGCAAGGTGACGGTCGCAGATGTCGAGCGCGACAGCCATACAGCTTATTAAGGAGACAGACAGATGTGGTACTTCGCATGGATCCTCGGACTTCCGCTGGCCGCTCTGGTCGCCGTCGCCAACGCGATGTGGCTCGAGATGCAGAACGACGCGCGGATCGCCGGTGAGCGGCGCCAGGACTGAGCTGGCAGCCGGAAAGCCAAATCAAGGAAAGGCCGTCCCCCGGGGCGGCCTTTTTGCCATCGGCGAGACGGTACCGGGGCGACGCAACGGCAATGGGCCCCGACCGCTAGCGCAAACAGTCGAAAAGACGTGACGTTTCAGGGCCAAAACGAGGCGTTTTCCCCCTGTCCCTTCGCCCCGTGCTCTTGTAACAAAATTGCCGAATGAATCCGTTCGCCGCAATTTGGCGGACCAGACAAGGGAGACACGCATGAAGGTCCTGGTACCCGTCAAACGCGTGATCGACTACAACGTGAAAGCTCGCGTGAAAGCGGACGGAAGCGGTGTCGATCTCGCCAATGTCAAAATGTCGATGAACCCGTTCGACGAAATCGCTGTCGAAGAGGCGATCCGTCTGAAGGAGAAGGGCGCCGTCGAAGAGATCGTCGCGGTCTCGATCGGCGTGAAGCAGGCGCAGGAAACGCTGCGCACCGCGCTCGCGATGGGTGCGGACCGTGCGATCCTTGTGGTCGCTGCCGATGACGTGCAAACCGATATCGAGCCGCTGGCCGTCGCCAAGATCCTCGCCAAGGTCGTCGAGGAAGAGCAGCCCGGCATGGTGATCCTCGGCAAGCAGGCGATCGACAACGACATGAACGCGACCGGCCAGATGCTGGCCGCGCTTCTGGGCTGGGGTCAGGCGACCTTCGCCTCGGAAGTCGTGGTCGAGGGCGAGGCCGCGAAGGTAACCCGTGAAGTCGACGGCGGTCTGCAGACCATCGAGGTCAAGCTGCCCGCGATCGTCACCACCGACCTGCGCCTCAACGAGCCGCGCTACGCGTCGCTGCCGAACATCATGAAGGCGAAGAAGAAGCCGCTCGACGAGAAAACCGCCGAGGATTACGGCGTCGACGTCTCGCCGCGTCTCGAAGTGGTGAAGGTCACCGAGCCCGAAGCGCGTCAGGCTGGCGAAATGGTGCCGGATGTCGACACGCTGGTTGCGAAACTCAAAGAGAAGGGGGTCGTGTGATGGCCGTTCTGCTGCTGGGTGAAGTGAATGATGGCGAACTGTCGGTCGACGCGACCGCCAAGGCCGTCTCCGCCGCAAAATCGCTGGGCGATGTGACCGTGCTCTGCGCGGGTGCCTCTGCTGCCGCCGCGGGTGAAGCCGCCGCCAAGATCGACGGTGTCGCGAAGGTGCTCGTGGCCGAGGACCCGTCGCTGAGCCACCGTCTGGCGGAGCCGACCGCCGCGCTGATCGTGTCGCTCGCGGGCGATTACTCGCATATCGTGGCGCCTGCCACGACCGATGCGAAGAACGTGATGCCGCGTGTCGCAGCCCTGCTCGACGTGATGGTGATCTCGGATGTCTCCGGCGTCGTCGATGCCGACACGTTCGAGCGCCCGATCTACGCGGGTAACGCGATCCAGACCGTGAAATCGAAGGACGAGAAGAAGGTCATCACCTTCCGCACCTCGACCTTCGACGCCGCCGGCGAAGGCGGTTCGGCTTCGGTCGAGACCGTCGCCATGTCGGACGCGCCCGCTCTGTCGAGCTGGATCGAGGACAAGGTCGCCGAGAGCGATCGTCCGGAGCTGACCTCGGCGAAGATCGTCGTCTCGGGCGGCCGTGGCGTCGGCTCGGAAGAGGACTTCAAGGTGATCGAAGCGCTCGCCGACAAGCTTGGCGCGGCTGTGGGTGCCTCGCGCGCCGCCGTCGACTCGGGCTTCGCGCCGAACGACTGGCAGGTCGGTCAGACCGGCAAGGTCGTGGCGCCCGAGCTCTACATCGCCTGCGGCATTTCTGGAGCTATCCAGCACCTCGCCGGCATGAAGGACTCGAAGATCATCGTCGCGATCAACAAGGACGAAGAAGCACCGATCTTCCAGGTCGCCGATTACGGCCTGGTCGCGGACCTCTTCGACGCCGTTCCGGCGCTGACCGAAAAGCTCTGATCCGCGGACGGGGCGCTGCCCCCCGCGATAGTGGAACCAAATCGAAAGGGCGGGGGAAATCCCCCGCCCTTTCCTGTTAGAGCAATGGCTTCAGAGCAGACGCGAGCGCCGCTGCGATCTCCTCATGCACCAGCGGCCCCGGCACCATTTCCGCGGCTGGTTCCTCAAGCGGCGTGAAGTGCATCCCCGCCGTGCCCGCGCTACGTGCCGCCGCCGAAGGCTTGACCCGGACCACGTCCGACACGAGCGAGCGCAGCGCCTCCACCATGGGTTCGGTGACCATCAACGGCTCGGGCCCAAGATCGTCGCTCCGGGCGGAATCGTTGAACGCCCCGAGCCACAGCAGCAGCTTGCGCCCCTTGATCTTGGCCAGAAGCGCGGTCATCCGCTGCAGCCACGCCTCCTGCAATTCGACCTCGAGAAGTGAGAATTTCTCAGGCTCGCGTTCTTTCAATGCGCTCAGCATGTGACGCGTGAAGTTGAACTCGGTGAAATCCACGCCGCCGAAGATCGAACGCATCAGGCTCGACGCGCGCAGGAAGCGGTCATTGCGCCGCGGATGCACCGCATAGAAGCGGTTCGACATGTTCTGCGCGCCAAGCAACTGGATGACCGTAACCTGCGCCGCATCCGATGCGGCGGCCAGTTGCGGCTCGTGCAGGAACACGTCGATCCCGGCATTCAGATAACCGAAATTCACCACCGGCATCTCCAGCCGCGCCTCGAGTAGCGCGGGCCAGGGATGCTCCACGAACTTGCCATAGGTCTCCGTCCCGCCCATCGCCGCGATGAAATCGCCTTGCAGCGCACGGCGCGGCCCGCGGAACAGCAGTTTGGATTTCCCATATCTGCACGGGAAGTAATCGAGAGCGCCATCGCCCGTATATTCGAAAGCCATTTTCCCACCTCAGTCTGTATTCGACTCGCCCGAGGCCAGAATGCGCCCGAAGTCTTGCCAAACGGCTAATGTTAAAATGATCTCAGCCCTGCGTTTCGCTTGCATGGACCGAGCGGAGAACTATGGTCAGGGCGCAAAGCGTGAGAGGGAAAATTATGGCGATCGAGAAAGTGGGCATCGTGGGTGCAGGGCAGATGGGCAACGGGATCGCCCATGTCTTCGCGCTGGCCGGATATGACGTTCTGCTGAACGACATCAGCGACGAGGCGCTGACGAAGGCGATCGCCACGATCACCAAGAACCTCGATCGGCAGGTGTCGCGTGGGAAAATCTCGGAAGACGAGAAGAACACCGCGCTGAAGCGGATCACCACGACCACGAAACTGAGCGAACTGGGCCCGACCGATCTGGTGATCGAGGCCGCAACCGAGCGCGAGACCGTCAAGCAGGCGATCTTCGAAGACCTGCTGCCGCATCTCAAGCCGACGACGATCCTGACCTCGAACACCTCGTCGATCTCGATCACCCGGCTTGCCTCGCGCACCGACCGCCCCGAGAAGTTCATGGGCTTCCACTTCATGAACCCGGTGCCGGTAATGCAACTGGTCGAGCTGATCCGCGGCATTGCGACCGATCAGGAGACCTACAAGGCGCTGCACGAGGTCGTCGAGAAACTCGGCAAGACCGCCGCGTCTGCCGAAGATTTCCCGGCCTTCATCGTGAACCGCATCCTGATGCCGATGATCAACGAGGCGGTCTATACGCTTTATGAAGGCGTGGGGAACGTGCGCTCGATCGACGAGTCGATGAAGCTCGGCGCGAACCATCCGATGGGGCCGCTGGAGCTGGCCGACTTCATCGGGCTCGACACCTGCCTCGCGATCATGAACGTGCTGCATGACGGGCTGGCCGATACCAAGTACCGCCCCTGCCCGCTTCTGACGAAATATGTCGAAGCCGGCTGGCTTGGTCGCAAGACCGGGCGCGGCTTCTACGACTATCGCGGCGAAGAGCCGGTGCCGACGCGCTGAACCGATGGGAATGAGGGGCGCTGCCCCTCGCTCGCGACTTCGTCGCTCTCCCCGGGATATTTGGGGCAGCTGGAAAGCCGCTCAGGCTTTCTTTACCCCGCTCCACTTAAATGGTCTCGCGGAACAGGCGGGACGCCGATCCCCGCGCAGTTGGAAGCGCCCGGCTTGCCCTGACCTAAGAGGCATAGCCGGGCGTCCTTCTTTCCAATTGGGTCGAATATCCCGGGGAACGGCGGAGCCGCGGGGACAGAGCCCTCGCCGTCAGCCGTCTTACAGCGCCAGGGTTTCCGCACGCAGATCCGCAAGGAACTTGCGCGGGTTCTTCAGGGCCTCGGCAATCTCTTCGGGCCGCTTTGCCGGGCCGATCGCGGGGTTCTGTGGCTTGTTCAGCGCGCGTTTGATTTCGTACAGCAGAAGCCCCTGACGCACCGTCGCGCTCAGCTTGTTGGCGATCTGATAGGCGCGCGAATTCTGCCCCGGGAAGTGGATCGGCAGCACCGAGGCATTCGACCGGGCGAGCATCTTCGCGGTGAAGGGGTTCCATTCCTGCTCGATCACCGGGCCCATCAGCGTCTCGGAATGGGCAACCTGCCCCGCAGGGAACAGCACCACAACGCCACCGCGCTTGAGCTGCGCCATGCACGCTGCGCGCATCTTGAGACTGTCTTCGCGGGCATTGGGCTCGTGCGGGAAGGGCACGGGCAGCATGTATTGCTCGACCTCGGGAATCCCGGTCAGCAGCGAGCGGGTAAGGATCAGGAAATCGTCGCGCACTTGGCCGATCAGGTAGGCCAGCACCATCCCGTCCACCAGCCCATGCGGGTGGTTGGCGACGACCACCAGCGGGCCCTCTTTCGGGATATGGGCGATCTGTTCTGGTGGCGTCGTGACCTCGATCCCCATCACGTCGAGCGCTTGCGGCCAGAACTCGGCGCCGACCGGCGCGCCGCGCTTCTCGAACTTGCGGATCAGGTGCAGAAGCTGCGCCTTCGCCGTCATCCATTCCAGAGTGCGGATCGCGCCGACCTTGAACGGGTTGGAAAACGTTCCCGCATAGGACAGGCGACGCTTATCATACGGCTTCGATACGGCTTGCGCGGCTTCGATTGCGATGTCGCTCTCTTGGTTCATTGGTCGAACCCCCTCGCTGGGTGCGGAGCGCGTCACATACCTTCGCCGAATTTGTCGGCCACCAATGCCTGAAGCGCATCGGCGAGCTTTTCGGCTTCGGCCCCGCTTGTCGTCACTTCAATAGTGGTTCCACGCGAAGCTGCCAACATCAAAAGCCCCATGATCGAGTCGCCCGAGACCGACTGGCCGTCCTTCGCCACCGTGGCGCGGGCGTCGTGATCCTCGACAACCTCGACGAAACGGGCGGAGGCGCGCGCATGCAGGCCTTTCTCGTTCACGATCTCCAATTCGCGGGTCACGGACATTTCACCACTCCCGCTTGGGCGTTGTAACTGTTGATATATTTGCGCCCGGCATCGAGCGCGGCCTCGACCGCGGCATGCACGGCGAGGCTGCGCGATTTCGCCAGTTTGATCAGAAGCGGCAGGTTCGCGCCGTAGATGATTTCGCGGTCGCGCGCCTCGCAGGCCATCAGCGACAAGTTGGAGGGCGAGCCGCCGAACATGTCGGTCACAACCACGACACCCGTGCCGTCATCGACCGCATCGGCGGCGGCGCGAATCTCCGCCTGCTTGCCCGCGCGGTCGTGATCATCCTCGATCGTGATGGCACGAATGCCGCGCTGCGGGCCCACGACATGCTCTATAGCGGCGAGATATTCGCGCGCCAGACCACCATGTGCCACGATCACGATACCGATCACGCGCCAGACCTCACCTTCGTTTCTTCGTGCTCGGCATGGCCGAGACGCTCCAATTCCCTATGACGTTTAGACACGCGCCACCCTGCTTCCGCAAGCGCTTTGGCGATGCTCTCGGTCATTGCGACCGAGCGGTGTTGCCCCCCGGTACACCCGAAGCCGACCGAGAGATAGGCCTTGCCCTCCGCGACATAGGCGGGGAGCAGGAACAGAAGCAGATCGAGAACGCGCTGGTGGAACTCGGCAAAGCGGGGATCGGCGGCGACATACTCCGCGACCGCCGCGTCGCGCCCGTCGCGCGCGCGCAACCCCGGTTCCCAATGGGGATTGGCGAGGAAGCGGCAATCGAACATCAGATCGAGCCCGCGCTGCACCCCGCGCTTATAGCTGAAGGAATTCACTGTGACCGAGAGCGGCTCGGTGCGGCCCGTGTCGAAGAAACGCCCGACCTCGGCGCGCAGATCATGCGGGCTCATCTCGGAGGTATCGATCAGGACATCGGCGCGCATCCGGATCGGCGAGAGAAGATCCATCTCCTGCGCGATACCGGCGCCGGGGTCTTCCTCGGGCGAAAGCGGATGACGGCGGCGGGTCTCCGAATAGCGCCGTTCGAGCACCTCGGGACGCGCGTCGAGATAGAGCAAGTCGAGATCCAGATCCGGCCGTTTGGTCAGCATATCGACCAGTTCGATCAGCGTCGCAGCCGAGAAATCGCGCCCGCGCACATCGACGCCAAGCGCGACCGGGCCGGTCAGATGGCCCTTGAGAAGGCGCGGTACGAGATTCAGCGGCAGGTTGACGATCGGTTCGTAGCCCAGATCTTCGAGGGCGCCGATTGCGGTGGTGCGGCCCGCACCTGAGGGGCCGGTCACCAGCACGACGCGCTGGCCAGCCTGTGCCCATACCGGATCGGATCGGGTCACGCCCATCGGCCTCCTTTCAGCCATTGCAGGATTGCCACATCAAGATGACGATGCTGCACGCGCAGCACAAGGGGCAGACTGACCCCCAACATACTGTCTTTTCGACAGGTTGGGAGGCGCGCGGTCTCTTCCCGGTCGAGGTCGACGATCAGGATGATGCGGGCATGCGACAGAGGATCGGCCCTCAGGATACCGACGCCGCGCGCCTCAATCCGGCCCGCGATCATCTCCGGCGCGCTGGCGATCAGCTCCCCGTTCTCGGCCCGCAGGTCAACCCGGTCGTCGGCTACGAGCGACGCCCCCAGCGCCATCAACCGCAGCGCGAGGAGAGACTTGCCGCTGCCCGACGCGCCGCGAATGAGAACGCCGCGCTCGGGGTCGAGCGCGACGGCACTGGCATGGAGATTGGTCGAGAGGTCGTCCGACCCGGTCATTCAGCTTACCGGCAGGCCCACGACGAAACGCGCGCCCAGAGGATCGGAGGTCCGGTCGGCATCAGTCGGGCGGATATTCTCGGCCCAGATCACGCCGCCATGCGCTTCGACGATCTGCTTGGAGATCGCAAGGCCGAGGCCGGAATGGTCGCCGAACTGCCCCTCGGGACGTTCCGAGTAGAAGCGCTTGAACACTTTGGTGAGCGCCTCTTCGGGAATTCCCGGCCCGGTATCCTCGACCACGACCAGCACGCGGTTGTCGCGCTGGCGTGCCCAGACCCGCACCGCGTCTCCCTCTTCGCAGAACGAGGTCGCATTGGTGATCAGGTTCACGAATACCTGGGCCAGACGCGCTTCCAGCCCCGAGATGATCACGGACTGCGACGGCAGATCGGTGATGAAGTCGACACCCTTCTCGCGCGCCTGCTGACCGAGGAACTCGCTGAGGTTCGACACCATCTTGATCAGGTCGAACTGCTCTTCCTCTTCCTTCACCAGCTCGGAATCGAGCCGCGACGCATTGGAGATGTCACTCACCAGACGATCCAGTCTGCGCACGTCGTGATCGATGACTTCGAGAAGACGCGTGCGCTGTTCGTCCTTCTTGACCATATGCAGCGAGGCCACGGCAGAGCGCAGGCTGGCCAGCGGATTCTTGATTTCATGGGCGACGTCGGCGGCGAATTGTTCGTTCGCGTCGATGCGTTCGTAAAGCGCGCCGACCATGCCGCGCATCGCGCCCGACAGCCGCCCGATCTCGTCGGGTCGGGCGGTGAGGTCGGGGATGCGCACCCGGGCGGGCGCCATCTTGCGCGCATTCTTGTCGCGCCCGATTTCGGCCGCCGCCGCGAGATCGGAGAGTGGATTTGCGATGGTCGAGGCCAGCACCAGCGACAGGCCGATCGAGACGATGATCGCGATCACGAACATCTGCAGCACCTGCTCGCGCTCGACGCGGACCAGCGCATCGATCTGCCCCGCGACCGAGATCAGGCCCACGACGCCAACGACGCGATCCCCCTGCCGGATCGGCGTGGCGACGGCGAATATTGTCGAGCCCGCCGCGTTCTTCTGCGACGAGATCTTCGTGCGCCCTTCCAGCGCGGAGGGCACCAGATCGCGCACCATATCGAGCGCGCTATCGGCTGCGGTGCCGCCGCCCCGCTCGAACAGGCCGGCGACCGAGTCCCAGATCTGGCCCAGAAAATCGCTGAGCACGGTCGAGCGTTTGTCGAAATTGAGCCCATCGACCTCTTCGACCGGCGCGCGGTCGCCCGTGGTCGTAGTGCCGAGCAATGCAGCACTTGGGTCGAACAGGTAGAGATCGGCGCCCTCGGGCAGCTCCATCCCGCGGATCGTCGCAAGCGGATCGAGCCCGTCGCCCGCCGCCAGATTGACCGGAGCACCCGCGGGCAGCTGCGCCTCAAACACGTCGGCAGCCAGTTGCGCCTCGTTCACGAGCCCGCTTTCGCGTTGCAGCACGAGGCTGTCGCGAAACGGATTGAGGTAAAGCACGCCTGTCACCAGCACGATCATCGCCAACAGGTTGAAGGTGATGATCTTGCGCGCCAGCGGCGAGCGGTTGAGCGAGAACATGGACCGCCGCGCCCGCCCCTTGCGCAGATCGTCATCGACGATATCGGCTGGGCCGACCCAATCCTCGCCGAGCACGACATCCGTTTCCGGCGCGCGACGGGCGAAGTTTGAGGAGCGCTTTCGAGCCAATCCGATCTTCCCGGCAATACTCATCGACGTGGGATCACTCTTCGTTATACCGGTACCCGATGCCGTAGAGTGTCTCGATCGCCGAGAAATCATCGTCGACGCTGCGCATCTTCTTGCGCAGGCGCTTGATGTGGCTGTCGATCGTGCGGTCGTCGACATAGACCTGATCGTCGTAGGCCACGTCCATAAGCTGATCGCGCGACTTCACGAAACCGGGCCGTTGGGCCAACGCCTGAAGCAGCAGGAATTCGGTCACGGTCAGCGTGACATCCTTGCCCTTCCAGGTCACCGCGTGGCGCAGCGGATCCATCTCGAGCGAGCCGCGCACCATCACCTTGGTGTCTTCGGTCGAGGCGACCTCGCCGGTCGAGATCGCTTCCTGCCGGCGCAGCAGCGCGCGGATGCGTTCGACCAGAAGACGCTGCGAGAACGGCTTCTTGACGTAGTCGTCCGCCCCCATGCGAAGACCAAGAACCTCGTCGATCTCATCGTCCTTGGAGGTCAGAAAGATCACCGGCATCGCGGTCTTCTGCCTGAGCCGCTGAAGCAGCTCCATGCCGTCCATCCGCGGCATCTTTATATCCAGAACCGCCATGTCGGGAAGGCGTTTGGTAAACGCGTCGAATGCAGCCTGTCCATCGTTATACGTTTCGACATCGTAACCTTCCGCCTCGAGCGTCATCGAGACCGAGGTCAGAATATTGCGGTCGTCATCGACCAGCGCGATTCTCGACATGTCGGAATACCCCTTCACTGCTACTTTATCGTTATTACGCACTTATTCCGCGTTTACGCACATATTCCGCGTTCACTGCCTTCAAATCAACAAAAAGCTGCGAATCACCAAGTTTTCGCGAATCAATAGAGCCAGAATTTCCCAACCTTTGACTAATTTGCCTCACCTTTCCGCGACATTTCGCCGTGATTGCGCTAAACCTCCGGATGGTTGCGCTAACTGCACCCTACCATTCTGTTCCATTGCAAAAATGTCATGCTATAGGCGATCCATCCGGGTAAGATTGTTGCTTGGATCGGCGCTTCGAGGCCCCGACGCGCCGGGAATAACCCTGTGAACGCCGCGCGACGGCATCGGGAGCATCAGATGGACATTGGACGCGTTAACCCCGCGAAACGACTGGAAGATCAAGGCATCGAAGGTCTCGGGAATGTCTATTACAACCTGCTGGAACCGGCGCTGATCCAAGAAGCGATCAAGCGCGACGAAGGCATACTCGGCAAGGGCGGCGCCTTCTACTGCACGACCGGCAAGCACACCGGCCGGTCGCCCAAAGACAAGTTCGTCGTGCGCACCACCTCCGTCGAGGACACCATCTGGTGGGAGAACAACGCCCCGATGGAGCCCGACGCCTTTGATCGCCTCCACGCCGACATGCTGGAGCACATGAAGGGCAAGGATTACTTCGTCGAGGACCTCTTCGGCGGCGCCGATCCAGAGCACCGTCTCGACGTGCGCCTGGTGGCCGAGCTTGCATGGCACGGACTGTTCCTGCGCACCATGCTGCGCCGCCCCGAGCGCGAGGAGCTCGACGCGTTCGATCCGGAATGGACGATCATCAATTGCCCCAGCTTCAAGGCCGACCCCGCGAAGCACGGCTGCCGCTCGGAAACCGTGATCGCGCTGAACTTCGACAAGAAGACGATCCTGATCGGCAACACCGCCTACGCGGGAGAGAACAAGAAGGGCGTCTTCACCCTTCTCAACTACATTCTGCCCGGCGAAGGCGTCATGGCGATGCACTGCTCGGCCAACCACGCGATCGACGATCCCGACGACGCGGCGGTCTTCTTCGGCCTCTCGGGCACGGGCAAGACGACGCTCTCGGCCGACCCCTCGCGCATCCTCGTGGGCGATGACGAACATGGCTGGTCCGACAACGGCATCTTCAACTTCGAGGGCGGTTGCTACGCCAAGACGATCAACCTCTCGAAAGAGGCAGAGCCGGAGATCTACGATACGTGCTCGATGTTCGGCACGGTCATCGAGAACATGGTCTTCGACGAGGAGACGCTGGAGCTGGACTTCAACGACAACTCGATCACCGACAACATGCGCTGCGCCTATCCGCTGCATTACATTCCGAACGCCTCGGATACCGCGATGGCGGGCCAGCCCAAGAACGTGATCATGCTGACCTGCGACGCGTTCGGTGTGCTGCCGCCGATCGCGCGGCTCACCCCGGCGCAGGCAATGTATCACTTCCTGTCGGGCTTCACCTCGAAGACGCCGGGCACCGAGGTGGGCGTGGTCGAGCCGATCCCGACCTTCTCGACCTGCTTCGGCGCGCCGTTCATGCCGCGCCGCCCCGAGGTCTACGGCAAGCTGCTGCAGGAGAAGATCCGCGACGTTGGCGCATCCTGCTGGTTGGTCAATACCGGCTGGACCGGCGGCGCCTTCGGCACCGGCTCGCGGATGCCGATCCGGGCGACCCGTGCGCTTCTGAAAGCCGCGCTCGACGGCTCGCTCCACAACGTGCAGTTCCGCAAGGATCCCAACTTCGGCTTCGAGGTTCCGGTCTCGGTCCCGAACGTCTCGGACGTGCTCCTCGATCCGCGCCGCACCTGGGACGACAAGGCCGCCTATGACGCGCAGGCGCAGAAACTGGTCGAGATGTTCTCGGACAATTTCGCGCAATACGTGCCCTACATCGACGACGATGTAAAAGCCGCCGCGATCGGTTGATGCGCTGAACCGGGAACACGAAATATTTAAAGGGGCCGGCGATCACGCCGGCCTTTTTCATGCGCGAAGCCCACTTTCCTAAACCCTTGAACCGCCTACATGATGCCAGCCATGAAACTGGAACTGCTTCATATTCTGGGCTTCGCCCTGCTCGCTGGCCTCATCGCCCTGGCCGGCCTGACTCTGATCGTCGCGAGGCTGTCGCATCGGCGACCGAAAGGGCCCTTCCCCGAGTCGAAGATGCAGATCGCCCCCGAAACCGGCCGCTTTGCCACCGCGCTGCAGGACCGGCTTGCGGGGCTCGAAACGAAAAACGCGGTCCAGCTGCTCGCCGATCCGCTCGATGCGCTTGCGGCGCGACTGGAACTCATCGAAGCGGCGGAGGTCTCTCTCGATCTGCAATATTACATTTGGCAGAACGATACTGCGGGCGCGATCATGCTCGGCGCGCTGCGCAGGGCGGCCGGACGCGGGGTCCATGTCCGGCTTCTGATCGACGACAACGGCACCGCCGGGATGGACCGTACGCTGGCCGCGCTCGACGAATTGCCCAATGTCGAGGTGCGCCTCTTCAACCCCTTCCCGATCCGGACCGCGCGGGTTCTCGGCTACCTCTCCGATTTTCGTCGTCTGAACCGCCGGATGCACAACAAGGCGATGATCGCGGATGGAAGGATGGCGATCCTCGGCGGGCGCAATATCGGCGACGACTACTTCAACAGCCTCTCCGAGAGCGGGCTCTACATGGATCTCGACGTCGCCGTCGCAGGGCCCGTTCTGGCGCAGATCGGAAAGCAGTTCGACCTTTACTGGAACGCCCCGCCCGCGATCCCGGCGGAGAAAATGCTGGGTGGCTGCAAGGCAGCGGAAGCCGAAGACATCATCAAGGATGAGGAGGTTCGTCTCTCCGAGCCAGAGGCGAAGCGCTATGCCGTGGACCTGCGGCATCCCGACCGGCTCTCTCGGCTGCTGTCGGGCAAGGCGCCGGTGATCTTCGCCGAGGCGCAGCTGATCTACGACCACCCGTCGAAGATTCACGGGCTTTTGCAGGGGCGCAAGCTGCTCTGGCAATATCTGGTGCGTGCCCTCGGCCAGCCGATGCAGGAACTGGTGCTGATCACGCCCTATCTCGTGCCGACGCGGACCGGCGTGCGCTATCTCAAGCGGATCGCGAAATCGGGGGCGAAGATCAAGGTGCTGACGAACTCCTATGCCGCAACCGATGTGGCGCTCGTGCATTCGGGCTATGCCCATCGCCGCAAAGGGTTGTTGCGCGCCGGGATCGAGCTTTACGAATACGCCGCCGATGCCGAAGATCGCCGCCCGAACGAGCGTAACCGGCGCGAACGGCTGCTTGGCTCCGACATTCGCGGCACCTCGCCGTTTTCGCGCAACAAGCTGCACGCCAAGGTCTTCGCGGTGGATCGCGCGCGGGTTTTCATCGGCTCGTTCAATTTCGATCCGCGCTCGATGCGGTTGAATACCGAGTTGGGGATCGTGATCGCTGCGCCCGAGATCGCGAGCGAGATCTCCGAGACGTTCAAGGAGTTCATCCCCACCCGCGCATGGCGGCTGCGCCTGACCCGTGCGCAGCAATTGCGCTGGTCGCGGCCCGGTCACGGCGTCCGCAAGCGCGAGCCGGGCGTGCCCTTCTCGCATCGCATCTTCCTGTGGGTGGCGCAGCGTCTGCCGATCGAGTGGATGCTCTAAGGCCTCAGCTCTTGCGCGTGCGTTTCACCTTGCGCGCGACAGCCTTTTTCTTGGCAGCGTCGCGGGCCGGTTTGCGCGGTCCCTTGCCGGGCCCTTTGCGCGGCGGGCGGGTGCCGGGACGACGTCCTTTGCGGCGCTTGCCGTCGCCCGAGGGCATCCCCTGCCCTTCGACTTCCAGCAGCTCCAGCATCAGCCCGCCGGTGATCGGCACGGCCTCCGACAGCCGCACCCGGACGCGCTGCCCAATCGTGATAACCATGCCGGTATCGGAGCCCACCAGCTCCTGCGCCTCGCGATCGAAATGGAAGAACTCGCGCCCGATCTCGCGGATCGGGATCAGCCCGTCCGCGCCGGTCTCGTCGAGCTTTACGAAAGCGCCGAATTTCTGCACGCCCGAAATGCGGCCGGTGAACTCGCTGCCCACGCGGTCCGACAGGTAAGCAGCCAGATAGCGGTCGGTCGTGTCGCGTTCGGCCACCATCGAACGGCGCTCGGTATCGGAAATCTGCTTTGCCGTGTCCTCGAGGTTCTCGATATCCCACGCGCTCAGCCCGTCCTTGCCCCAGCCATGGCCGAGGATCAGCGCGCGGTGCACGATCAGGTCGGAATAGCGCCGGATCGGCGAGGTGAAATGCGCGTAGGACCGCAGCGCGAGGCCGAAATGGCCATAATTCGTCGGCGCGTAATAGGCCTGTGTCATCGAGCGCAACGTCGAAATGTTGATCAACTCGTCGAACTCGGAGCCCTCGGACTGGCTCAGCAGATTGTTCAGATGCGCGGTCTGCAGCACCTGCCCCTTCGCCAGCGTGAAGCCCGACGCCTGCGCCACTTCGCGCAGGCTCTCGATCTTCTCGAGGCTGGGTTCTTCGTGGACACGATACAGCAGCGGACGGCGCAACTTCTCCAGTTCCTCGGCGGCGGCCACGTTGGCCAGCACCATGAACTCCTCGATCAGCTTATGCGCATCGAGCCGTTCCTTGAACCGGATCGAGGCGACATGGCCATCGTCTCCGATCACGATCTGCCGCTCGGGCAGGTCCAGTTCCAGCGGCTGACGGATCGCACGAGCATGCTTGAGCGCCTCGTAAGCCTCGTAGATCGGGTCGATGATCTCCTCGACCATATCCTCGGTCTTCTCGTCCGGGTTGCCGTCGCGCGCCGATTGCACCTGCCCGTATTCGAGCGAGCCGACCGAACGGATCATCCCGCGCGTGAAGCGATGCGAAACCTTCCGCCCCTGCGCGTCGATCTTCATCCGTACCGCCAATACCGCACGGTCCACATTCTCGTGCAGCGAGCACAGATCGCCCGACAGACGATCCGGCAGCATCGGTACGACGCGGTCGGGGAAATAGGTGGAGTTGCCGCGCTTGCGAGCCTCGCGGTCCAGCTCGGAGCCCGGCGTAACGTAATGCGCCACATCGGCAATCGCCACCCAGATCAGGAAGCCGCCCTCGTTCTTCGGATCCTCATCGCGGATCACCAGTACGGCGTCGTCGCGGTCGCGGGCATCCGCCGGGTCGATCGTGACGAAAGACAGCTTGCGCAGGTCTTCGCGCTCGCCCAGAGGCGCAGGCTCGGCGGCATCGGCCTCGGCCACGACCACATCGGGAAAATCGTCGGGGATGCCATGCTGATGGATCGCGATGAGCGAGACCGCCTTCGGCGCGGAGGGATCGCCCAGCACCTCGATCACGCGCGCCTTGGGCAGGCCCATGCGGCCGCGCGGCCCGGTCTGTTCGGCCTCGACCAGCTCGCCATCCTTGGCGCCCTGCGTGACCGCCGCCGGCACCTGCCATTCGTTGCCGACCCCCTTGTCGATCGGCATGATCCGCCCGCCCTCGGCATTCTTGCGGAAGATGCCGACGATGCGATGCGAGGCCTGGCCGATCTTGCGGATCAGCCGCGCCTCGTAGCCGTAATCCTCATCCTCGACCGGGGTCAGGCGACCGAGGATACGGTCGCCCTCGGCCAGCGTAGGATCGCCGTCCTTCGGAACGAAGAGAACCAAGGGCGCAGGCCCCTCGCCACTCCATTCCGCAGGTTCGGCCCATTGATCGCCCTGACTATCCTCGCGCATTACCCGCAGTACGGACACCGGCGGCAGCACATTGGGGTCGCGGAAGTTGCGGCGGCGCTTCTCGATCAGGCCTTCGTCGGCCATGTCCTTGAGAATGCGCTTCAGCTCGATCTTCGCCTGCCCCTTCACACCGAAAGCCCGCGCGATGTCGCGCTTGGCCCCTTGGTCGGGGTTGTCGTTCAGCCAGTCGAGGATCTGCTGGCGCGAGGGGATGGGGGCGGGTTTGCTCATGGTTTTGCCTAACATGGGGCGTGAGGGGCGTCACTCAAAGAGTGGAACGCTATTCGTGGGTGTCGAGGGGCGCGGCCCCCGCGCGCAGGCGCGCATGGCCTAGGCGGAGGGGGCTCTGCCCCCGCAGTGACGCGCCCTCCGGGACATTTTCGCGAATAGGAAGCTCAGAGCGGCTTTTCCATATCGCGATGCGGAATGCCCGCGTCGTCGTAATCCTCGCCATAAGGCACGAAGCCGAGCTTTTCATAGAACGGGATCGCGTAGCTCTGAGCCGAGAGATAGGCGCGGGTACAGCCCATCTCCTCGAACCGCGCGCAGGCGTCGCGCACCAGCGCCGCGCCAAGTCCGGTGCCGCGCGCGGATTTCGCCACGCAGATACGGCCGATCTTGCCGGTCTCACCCTTGCGGATCAGCCGCGCGGTGCCGAGCGGCGTGCCGTTATCCGTGGCCAGCAGATGGATCGCCTGATCGTCGAGATCGTCCCATTCCTCGGGCTCCGGGATGCCCTGTTCTTCGATGAACACGGCCCGGCGCAGCGCGTGGCAGGGGGTATAATCGGTGACCGGCTCGATCTTAATCATGCGAAATAGTCTTTCAATGTGCGCGCATAGATGCGCTTGAGCGTGAAGATCTGATCAACCGGGACACGCTCGTCCACTTGATGCATCGTCGCGCCGACGAGGCCGAATTCCACGACCGGGCAGTGATCCTTCACGAAGCGCGCATCCGAGGTGCCGCCCGAGGTGGACAGCTCCGGCGCGCGGCCCGTTTCCGCCTCGACCGATTTCGCGACGAGGTCGACGAAAGGGCCGGGCGGCGTGACGAAGCTTTCGCCCGAGATATCGGGGTTGAGCGCGATGCGGATGCCGGTCTCGGCGGCGATCTCGGAGGCCATGGCCTCGGCCCAGGCGATCAGCCCCTCGCCGGTATGGGCGTCGTTGAAGCGGATATTCACGGTCGCGCGCGCCTTGGCCGGGATCACGTTATTGGCCGGGTTGCCGCAATCGATCGTGGTGATCTGCAGGCTCGAGGGCTGGAAATGATCGGTCCCGTTATCGAGCGGCTCTGCGGTCATCCGGCCCAGCAGATCGACCAGCGCATGCAGCGGGTTCTTCGCGCGATGCGGATAGGCGGCATGGCCCTGCACGCCCTCGGCCTCGATATAGAAGCTGAGCGAGCCACGCCGCCCGATCTTCATCATCTCGCCCATCTCGTTCGGGCAGGTCGGCTCGCCCACGAGGCAGACCGACATCGCCTCGCCCTCGGCCTTCATCCAATCCAGAAGCGCCCGCGTGCCGTCGCGGCCCGGACCTTCCTCGTCGCCGGTGATGGCGAGGATCACCGCGCCTTCGGGCGGCGTCTCGGTCACGAAATCCACCGCTGCGGCGGCGAAGGCAGCAACGGCGGTCTTCATGTCGGTCGCTCCGCGCCCCCACATCACGCCGTCGACGATCTCGGCGCCGAAGGGATCGTGCGTCCAGGCAGCCGCATCGCCCACCGGCACGACATCCGTGTGCCCGTTGAAGCCGAAGCTCTTCGCCGCCCCCTTCGCGCCCCAGCGCGCGTAGAGGTTCGGCGTGCCGTTGCGATCAACGCGCGTGCAGGAAAAGCCCGCCCCGCTCAGCAGATCTTCGAGCAAGACGAGCGCGCCGCCCTCCTCCGGGGTCACCGAGGGGCAGCGGATCAGATCGGCGCTCAGGCGGATGGGGTCGGTCGTCATGGGCACTCCTTTTCAGCGCTACAGGCTTAGAGTGCCGAAGCCCTAGGGGCAATGGCTGTTGCAGGCCCGCCACCGGGCGCACGTGACGCAGAGACAAGCACTACCCAAGGGCCTGTTGCGGTGCCATGATATGTCAAAAGCAAAAGCCCGGAATCGGGCGTATCGAGCAGGGCAAAGCCCGGATTCAGACGCAGCAGACCCACGCGCGGCCCTCTCGGGCGGCGTGCGTTTTCCGTGTCGGCTTCCCCGGGCGCGGAGACAGGCATGGGATCAAGGCAGCATTCGGAGCGTCGCAGATGAGGGCGCAACAGGGCTGGATCGGTGCGCAGATGGCACATCGCGGCGCGGTCATGTTCGACGAGCGCAGACTGCCGGAGTTGCTCGCACGGGGCAGCCTGATGCTGGAATTCACCCTGATGCGCGGCGAGCAATCGCCCCTGCCGTTGATCCATCTGCATCAGCGCGAAGGCTGGCGGAATTTCCTCTCGCTCAATCTCGATGTCGACGGGCGGATCGTGCTGGCGCAGCGGCGCGGCGCGGCGGTCCATGCGATCTCCATCGACGCCACGCAGGAGCGGCTGACCGGCGGGCGGATGCGGCTCATTTGGCGCTGGGACGGGCCGGGACGCGAGAGCCTGCTGACGCTGGAGGCGCTCGACCAGCGCACGATCCGACAGCAGGCCGGCGTGGCGCCACTGCCGCTGACCCGTGACGAGGCCGCGGCCCTGCTCGATCCGGCGGGGCCCGCGCGGATCGGGCCGCGCGTCGATTGGCTGGCGCTTGGCGATCATCTGCAACCGATGGGACCGGCGGGCTGCTTCGCCCCCGCGACCCCAATCCAGACGCCGGAGGGCGTGGTGCCTGCCGCGCGGCTGCGCGCGGGCGACCTGGTCGAGACCATCGATGCCGGACCGCAGCCGGTCCTCTGGTCGGGCCGGGTCAGCCTGCCTGCGATCGGGCACCTGCGTCCGGTGAAACTCTGTGCGCCGGTCTTCTCGGCGCGTCAGGACCTCTGGGTCATGCCCCAACACCGCGTGGCGCTGAGCGGGCCGTCGGTGGATTTCATCTTCGGCGAGGACGAAGTGCTGATCGAGGCGCGGTCGCTGGCCGATGGCTGCGCCGCGCTGCAACCCGATTGCCCCGGCGTGCTGGAGTGGCACGGGCTGTTGCTGGGCGGTCATCACCTGCTGATGGCGGATGGCTGCAAGCTGGAGAGCCTGCATATCGGGCGGCTCGCCCGGCAACCGCTTCTGGCGGCGACCACGGCCTTTGCGGGGCTAGTCCGCGAAGGCGGGCTACCGCTCCATCGCAAGCCGGTGCGCAAGATCGTCTCGGGCTATGAGGCGAAGACGCTGGCCTCCGCCCGACGTCAGGGGCTGCGCCCCTTCGTGGCTTAACCCATCAGCGCGCGGCGCAGTAGGTTCAGTCCGGCCACGCCCAACAGGATCAGCGTCCACCACCGGAACCGCACCGGATCGAGCTGGTCCTGCGCCTTGAAGCCCAGTTTCATCCCCGCCAGCGCGGGCAGGATCATCAACAGCGACAGCGGTATGGTCTGCGCGTTCAGCACGCCCGAGACCAGATGCGAGCCGGTCAGGATAATCGCCCCGGTCAGGAAGACGACGCCGAGGATGCGCACCGCTTCCTGTTTCGGCGCGTCGATCGAGATCAGGTAGATGATCAGCGGCGGCCCCCAGATGCCGGAAATCCCACCATAGAGTCCCGCGATCACGCCCAAGCCCGTCTCGGTCACCGCGCGATGGCGCGTGGGCATCGGAATTTGCCGTCCCGAGATCTGCCAGATCGAGAAGCCGAGGATCGGCGCCCCCAGAAGCGCGTACATCACCGGCTGCGGGATCACGTCGACGAGGGTCGCGCTGATCGGGATGAAGATGATGATCATCGCGATGAACAGCCGATAATTCTTGATCGAACCCACCGCCGCGCCGACCCCCTGACGGAAAGCCTGCATCACGTTGGTCACCAGCGTCGGCAGGATCAGAAGCGCCAGCGCCTGATGCGGAGGCAGGAACGACGCGAAGCTCGACAGCATGATCATCGGCATCGCGAAGCCGACCGCGCCTTTCACGAAACCCGCGAAAAGCGTGACGCCAAGCGCCGCGAATATCTGCCAAACTTCCATCCCGAACATGCGCACTCCCCTTCGTGTCCCGCATCGCTTCTATCGGGTTACGCGGTGGGATACAGCCGGGAAGCGACGTGAAATCAGGCGGATACCCGACCGCGCCGACAACCTCCGCGACATTATCCGTCGCAATTGTCGCCGCTGGCGAATTTTTATTGCGCCGCGGTTGCGAAGTAACTACACAGGCTGCAACTGCAGAATAAGGAGCCGACTCATGGCACATGACGGGGCCGATATGCCGACGACGATCATTCTGGATGACCTCCTGAGCCTTGCGGAAGCGAGCATGCCCGAGCTGGAGACGCTGGTCTCCGACGCGACCGCAAGCCTGCGCAACGCGACGGAGAGAGACGGTCGCATTTCCGGCGCCGCGCTCGAAGCGAACCAGTATCGCGCCCACGGCCTTGCATGGCTGACGACCTATCAGCAGGCGCTCAAACAACTGCACGGCTGGGCGGCACGCCTGACCGAGGACGGCAAGCTGGGCGAAATGGAGCAACTGATCCTGCAGATCGGTTTCGGCGAATATCTCGCGCAGATCGCGGGCGGCATCCAGATGAACCAGGGCGAGATGGTGCGCCTGACCGATATGGGCGTCAGCTGGACGCCCTCGGACGCGGCCGCGAAATTGATCGCCGCGGGCAATTCCAACGCCGCCCGGATGCGTCTGGTCGAGCTGATGCGCGACGTTCAGGGGCGCTCGATCTTCGGGCAGTCCGGTCTCGATGAAGATCTCGAGATGATCCGCGAGCAGTTCTACCGCTACGCCGAAGATCGCGTGAAGCCGAACGCGCACGAATGGCACCTCAAGGACGAGCTGATCCCGATGGAAATCATTGAGGAACTCGCCGAACTGGGCGTCTTCGGCCTGACCATCCCCGAGGAATATGGCGGGTTGGGCCTGTCGAAAGCCTCGATGGTCGTCGTGACCGAGGAGCTTTCGCGCGGCTATATCGGTGTCGGCTCGCTCGGCACGCGTTCCGAGATCGCGGCAGAGCTGATCATCTGCGGCGGCACCGAGGAGCAGAAGCAGAAATGGCTTCCGGGCCTGTCCTCTGGCGAGATCCTGTCCACCGCCGTTTTCACCGAACCCAATACCGGCTCGGATCTGGGCTCGTTGCGCACCCGCGCGGTCAAGGATGGCGATGACTGGCTGATTACCGGCAACAAGACCTGGATCACCCATGCACAGCGCACCCATGTGATGACGCTGCTCGCGCGCACCGACCCGGCTACCGACAATTACAAAGGCCTGTCGATGTTCCTGGCCGAGAAGACGCCGGGCACCGACGACAACCCCTTCCCCACCGAGGGAATGACCGGCGGCGAGATCGAAGTGCTCGGCTATCGCGGGATGAAGGAATACGAGCTCGGTTTCGACAATTTCCGCGTGAAGGGCGAGAACCTTCTGGGCGGCGAAGAGGGCAAAGGCTTCAAGCAGCTCATGGAGACCTTCGAATCCGCCCGCATCCAGACCGCCGCCCGCGCCGTGGGCGTGGCGCAATCGGCGCTGGAGATCGGGATGCAATATGCGATCGACCGCAAGCAATTCGGCAAGTCGCTGATCGAATTCCCGCGCGTATCCTCGAAACTCGCGATGATGGCGGTGGAGACGATGATCGCCCGCCAGCTGACCTATTTCTCGGCCTGGGAAAAAGATCACGGCCATCGCTGCGATCTGGAAGCCGGCATGGCGAAACTGCTCGGTGCGCGGGTGGCGTGGGCCGCTGCCGACAACGCGCTGCAGATCCATGGCGGCAACGGCTTCGCGCTGGAATACCAGATCAGCCGTATCCTCTGCGATGCGCGCATCCTGAACATCTTCGAGGGTGCCGCCGAGATTCAGGCGCAGGTGATTGCGCGCAGGCTTTTGGGGTGAGTGCCGTCTCGGAGAGGATCCAGTTGAGCCTCTCACGCACGAACGCGCCGCGCGTCGCGGCGCCGGAACTACACTGAAATTTACGGGGCGATGCGGGCGAACCTCGCATCGCCCCGTTCTCGTTTGACTCCCGCCCGCAGCCCTCGCAAGCTGAACGAAAGAGTTCAAAGCAGAGAGGCGCGAATGGCCCGCACAATTCTGGTCACCGGCATCACCGGTTTCATCGCCAAACGCATCGCCTATGACCTGCTCACGCAGGGCGAAAAGGTGCGCGGCACGCTGCGCAAGGCCAGCCGGGGCGAAGAGGTGAAAGCGGCGCTGCGCGACCTCGGCCCCGAGGCGCTGGAGCGGCTGAGCTTCGTCGAGGCCGATCTGATGGCGGATGAGGGCTGGGACGCGGCGATGACCGGGATCGATGCCGTGATCCACACCGCCTCCCCTTTCCCGCTCAGCAAGCCCAAGAACGAGGCCGAGGTGATCCAGCCCGCGGTCGAGGGCACCAAGCGGGTGCTGAGCGCAGCGCAGGCCGCCGGCGTGACCCGCGTGATCCAGACCTCCTCGATGGAGGCGGTGATGCATGGCGTGACCTCCGACCCGATTACGGAAGCCGACTGGTCGAACCCGCGCGCGCCGACCTGCAGCGCCTATACGCGCTCGAAGATATTCGCCGAGGAAGCGGCGTGGGAATTCATCGAGGATCACCACGAGATGCAGCTGACGGTGATCAATCCGGGCCTCGTCTGCGGCACGCCGATGGATCGCCATACCGGCTCGTCGGTCGCGGTGATCGAGCGGCTGATGGCGGGCAAGGACCCGATGGCGCCGGAGTTCGACATTCCGGTGGTCGATGTGGCCGATGTCGCCGCCTGCCATGTCGCGGCGCTCGACCGCCCCGAGAGCATCGGTCGCCGCTACATCTGTGCGGCAAGCTTCATGTCCTTCCTGGAGATGGCGAAGGTACTGAAGGCCGAATTCCCCGACCGCAAGATCCCGACCCGGAAGGCGCCGAACTGGATCGTCTCGATCCTCGCGCTGTTCGACGAACAGATCGCGCTGATCAAGCCGATGCTCGGGATGACGATGCGGCTCAGCAACGAGGCCGCGACGCGCGATCTGGGCGTGGAATTCGTGCCCGCCGCCGAGGCCGTGCGCCGCACCGGACATTTCATCGCGCAGAAATAGCGTTGCGCTCGCCCGGTTTCGCGGCCAAATCTGGCGCGACGAACTGGAGGGGCACAGATGATCCGCGACGCAAAGGCCGAAGACGCAGAGGCGATCACCGAGATTTACAATGACGCGGTGCGCAACACGACCGCGATCTGGAACGAGATCGAAGTCGGCCCCGAGAACCGCCGCGCCTATATCGCGGATCGGCAGGCGGCGGGTTATCCCGTTCTGGTCTGGGAAGAGAACGGGCGCGCCGTAGGCTATGCGAGCTTCGGCCCGTTCCGCCCCCATGACGGCTATCACCTGAGCGTCGAGCATTCCGTATATGTCCATCGCGACCACCGCGCGGGCGGCAAGGGTGCGAAGCTGATGGCGGCACTGATCGAGCGTGCCAAAGAGGGCGGGTTTCACGTCATGGTCGGCGCGATCGATGCCGCAAACGACGGGTCGATCCGGCTGCACGAGCGGCTGGGCTTCACTCAGGTTGGCCTGATGCCGCAGGTTGGCAAGAAGTTCGGGCGCTGGCTGGATCTGGCGCTGCTGACGCTGTTGCTGGACGATCGCGAGCGGCCTTGAGCTTGAGGTGAGGGGCGCGCCCGACCCTTGGGTGGGCGCTGTGCTCCGCCAGTGGCTTGGCGCTTTATCTCGCAAGCCCGCATGCCGGATGTGCCCGCGATGACATCACCAATGCGCCCTCCCGGGGGAGGGTCGGGCGCGGCCCGGGGCTCGTCGCCCCGCGCCACGCTCCATGAGCTACCGCGCGCTCCGCCCCAGCAAATCCACGAACCGTTGCCGCGCCTCGGGCAAGGGCCGGTCTCCCAGATCCGGCGCCATCCGCTCGCCAAGGAAGAACCCGGTCAGCCGCAGCCCCTGCACGATCTCGCCTAGACTCGCGGGCCCCTGCCCCAGCAGGCAGAGCGGCAGCGGCAGCAGTCTCGGCGCCCATTCCCCGGCCCCCTGACGGCTCACCGCACGCCCCGAGCGCGGGCTGACATAGGCGAGATCGTCGCGCGACCCGGTCACCGCGCAGCGCGACAGGTCGAGCCCGTAGCCCATCTCCTCCAGCAGTCCCAACTCCCAGCGCAGATAGGTCGGCAGCCAGTCGCCGCCCTCGGCCATCGCGTCGAACAGCGCCTCGGAAGCCAGAAACAGCGCGTCATGCGCCTCGCGCTCGGGCAGCGTGAACCGCAGCAGCGCCGTCGCCGCGTTCAGCCCGGCCAAGGCCTGCCGGTCCGACAGGATCCCCGCGCGGCTCTGCAGCGGCTCGATCGTATAACTGCCAAGGTGATCTTCCAGCCGCGCGCGCCACGTAGCCGTGACCCGGTTTCCCGGCTGCAGGATCCCCGCCATCTTCCGCGACGCCCCGCCGCGCACCACGCCCGCGTGACGCCCATGCGCCGAGGTGAACAGCTCGACGATCATCGAGCTTTCGCCATGCGGTCGTGCCGAGAGGATCGTGCCGAGGTCTTGCCAGTCCATGGCTGCGACTATCCTTTCCGTGACGTTGCGGCGCAAGCGGCTTCGTGAGTTGCGCAAACGCCCCGCGCCGCACTAGCGTTTGTCGCATGACACGCGCCTCGACCCTTTTCGCCGCCCTGATCGCCCTCGTCGAGTTGACGGCGTTCGGCGCAAGCTTCCTCGACAACATGGCCGAACATCCGCAGGCCGCCGTGCCGCTGGGCATCCTGTGGCTGATGTTTCGCTATTTCACGATCTGGACGAATACGCTGGCGGGGCTCGCCTTCGGCTGGATGGCATGGCGCAAGCGGGCGCTGGCCAAACCGTTCCTTGCCGCTCTGGTGCTGTGGATGCTGATCGTCGGCGTGGTCTATCACCTGCTTCTGGCTGGCGACACGCCGTTGCACGGGCTCGATTACGTCTCGAACCTGCTTTATCACACCGCAGCCCCGATACTCGTTCCGGTCTGGTGGCTGGCCTTCGCGCCGAAAGGTGGGCTGACCAGCCATCACGCAGTGATCTGGTTGGCCTGGCCGCTGATCTATTTGGTCTATGCGGTGATCCGGGGGCTGGAAACCGGGTTCTACCCGTATTTCTTCCTCAACCTCGACAAGCTCGGCTGGGGCGGGCTGGGACTATGGTGCGTGAAGTTCCTCGTCGCCTTCTGGATCGGCGGGCTGGTGATCGTGACCTTGGGCCGCGGTCTCAACCGGCTCGGGATCAGCCGCTGAGGCCGTCCTCTTCCAACAACGTTTGCCCGTCGCGGCTCTCGATCTCGATCACCCAGAGGTCGGGGTCGAAACTGCGCTGCTTGCGGATGCTGGCATCGACCTCGGCCTCGGGCCCGTCATGCAACAGCATCCAAGCGCTCTCTCCGGTCATCAGATCCGCGCGCCGCTCGTAGCTTTGCGCGGTCCCGTCGAGGCGGGCACATTTCACCAGAACGGCACCGGAAGATGCCTGCCCATGCGCAGTGACATAGGCCGGAATATTCGCGAGCTCCAGCCGCTTGAGATAGGCGCGGACCCAGAAATCCGTGGTCAGACGCGCCTCGGCCATCACTTCGAGTCCTTGAAATCGAGACCCATTTCTGAATAGCGCTCGGCCTCTTCGAGCCAGTTCGGGCGCACCTTCACCTGCAGGAACAGATGCACGGGCCGGTCGAGAAACTCGATCAGTTCCTCGCGCGCGGCCTTGGAAATCGCCTTGATCGTCTCGCCGCCCTTGCCAAGGATGATCCCCTTGTGGCCGTCCCGGGCGACATAGATCACCTGATCGATCCGCGCGGAGCCGTCCTTGCGCTCCTCCCAGCTCTCGGTTTCGACCGTCAGCTGGTAGGGCAGTTCCTCGTGCAGGCGCAGGGTCAGCTTCTCGCGGGTGATCTCGGCTGCGATCATGCGCATCGGCAGGTCGGCGATCTGGTCTTCCGGATAGAGCCACGGCCCCTCGGGCATCTCACCCGCAAGCCATTCCTTGAGATCCTGCACGCCGTAGCCACGCTCTGCGGAAATCATGAAGGTCTTGGTGAACTCGAACGCTTCGTTGAGCTTCGCGGTCAGGCCCAGAAGCTCCTCGGATTTCACCTTGTCGATCTTGTTGATCGCAAGCGCCACCGGCTGCTTGCCTTCGCGACCGCGCAGGGCCTCGAGAATGCTTTCGACACCCGGGGTGAGGCCGCGATGCGCCTCGACCAGGAGGACGATCATGTCGGCATCGGCCGCCCCGCCCCAAGCGGCATTGACCATTGCGCGGTCCAGACGACGGCGCGGACGGAAGATGCCGGGCGTGTCGACGAAGACGATCTGGCTCTGGCCTTCCATCGCGACGCCACGGATGCGGGCGCGGGTGGTCTGCACCTTGTGGGTGACGATCGAGACCTTCGCGCCAACCATCGCGTTGAGCAGCGTGGATTTGCCCGCATTGGGCTCTCCGATCAGGGCGACGAAACCGGCGCGTGTGGTCATGTGGATTCCTTTTTGGCGATACGCGAAAGCGATACGGGGCGCGGGGTAGCTTATAACGGCGCGTGTTGCCAGTCATCTTGTCATGTGGCTTGTGCGACGAGGGCCGCGCCCGATCCTTGGGTGGGCGCTTCGCCCCATTCGTGGCCGGGCAGTTTATCTTTCAAGCCTGAGTGGCGGATATGCCCGCGCCGACATCGCCAATGCGCCCTCCCATGGGGAGGGTCGGGCGCGGCCCGGGGCTGGTCGCCCCGGTCCCAACGAAATCTCAGCCCTCGGCGTCGTCTTCCAGACGTTTCAGCAGCGTCTTCGCCGCCGTCATCTCGCCCTGACGCTTCGATCCGGCCTTGGCCGTTTCGCGCGCGCCGTTCTCCAGACTCACCTCGATGGTGAAATTGGGGGCGTGATCGGGACCGTCGCGATGGGTGATCTCGTAGCGCGGTGGCGGCAGACCGCGAGCCTGCGCCCATTCCTGCAGCGCGGTTTTCGGGTCGCGGGCGTCCTCCTCGACGCTTTCGAGCCGGTCTTCCCAGAGCCGCAGGATCAGCTCTTTCGCCGCCTCGAACCCGCCATCGAGATAGACGGCGGCGATCACCGCCTCCATCGCGTCGCCCAGCAGCGCCAGCTTGCGCCGCCCGCCGGTCATCATCTCGGACCGGCCGAGCTTGAGCACCGCGCCAAGATCGATCTTGCGGGCAATATCGGCGCAGGCTTCCTTGCGCACGAGCGCGTTGAAGCGCGGCGCCATCTGCCCCTCGGAAGCGGCACGGTCGCCTAGGAACAGCGCCTCGGCCATCACGAGGCCCAGAACGCGGTCGCCCAGAAATTCCAGCCGCTGGTTGTCGGGCCGGGTCGGCGTGGAGATCGAGCTATGCGTCAGCGCGCGCGCGAGCAGCTCGGGCCGTTTGAACTTGTGCCCGAGGCGCTTCTCGAATGCCTTGATCTCCGCGCTCAGCTTCAATTGATCGCCTTGAAGAACCGATCCGGACGCCAGGTCCAGAAGTAGAACAGCGAGCGACCCGCCGAGGAGAACATCACCCGGTCCGCCCGGCCGATCAGGTTCTCTTTCGGGACGAAGCCGAGACCGCCCACCGATTGCGGGAAGCGGCTGTCCTCGGAATTGTCGCGGTTGTCGCCCATGAAGAAATACATGCCCTCGGGCACGGTGTAGACGGGCGTGTTGTCCACGGGACCGTCATTATTGATCTGCAGAATGTCATGCGTGACGCCGTTGGGCAGCGTCTCGGCATAGCGTTTCTTGATGCAGGTATCGCCCATGCCGACCGGCGAATTCGAGCAGCGCGGCAACAGCCCCTGCGGACCCTGCGGTTGCATGACTTCCTCGAAATCGGGCTCGGGCTTCATCTCGACCGCTTTGCCGTTGATCTGCAGTACGCCGTTGATCATCTGAATCTTGTCGCCCGGCAGGCCGATCAGACGCTTGATGAAATCGACGTTCTTCGTCGGATGGCGGAACACCACCACGTCGCCACGTTTGGGGTCGCGGGCCAGCAGGCGCCCGTCGAAGGGACAGGCCGAGAACGGGCAGGAATAGCGCGAATAGCCGTAGGCCATCTTGTTCACGAAGAGGAAGTCGCCGATCAGCAGCGTGTCTTTCATCGAGCCGGAGGGAATCCAGAAGGGCTGGAAGAACAGCGTGCGGAACACCCCCGCGATCACCAGTGCCCAGACAATCGTCTTGATCGTGTCGAGGATACCGCCCTCGGCCTTGTTCTTCGCCATTATCTCTTACCCTGCCTCAAAATTCCTTGGCCTCAATACGCGGCCTCGCGCCCGAGTCAAGAAAGCTTGCGGGCCTCGATCACGACAAAGGCTTGCGCCCAGGGGTGGTCATCCGTCAGCGTCACATGGATGACGGCCTCGTAACCCTCTGGTGTCATTTCCTTAAGCCGGTCCGCCGCCCAGCCCGTGACCTGCATCACCGGCTGTCCCGTTGGCAGATTCGTGACCGCCATATCCTTCCACGCGATGCCCATCCGCAACCCGGTCCCAAGCGCTTTGGAACAAGCTTCTTTCGCCGCCCACCGTTTGGCATAGGTGCCCGCCACATCCTTGCGGCGCTCGGCCTTGCGCTGCTCGATTTCGGTGAAGACGCGGTTGCGGAAACGGTCGCCGAAGCGTTCGAGCGTGCGCTCGATCCTCTCGATATTCGCGAGATCGGTGCCGATACCGAGGATCATGCCGCCTCAGCCCCGCGCCGCGTCCATCAGCTTGCGCATATGCACGATCGCGGGGCCGAGCCCCACGAAGATCGCCTCGGAGATCAGGAAATGGCCGATGTTCAACTCGCGGATCTGCTTCATCTCGGCGATCGGCTCGACCGTCTCGTAGGTCAGACCGTGGCCCGCATGGACCTCCAGCCCGAGACTGTCGGCATAGGCTGCGCCCGCTTTCAGCGCCTCCAGCTCGGCATCACGCGCGGCGAAATCGCCCGCGTAGTGCATGTCGCAGAAATGGCCGGTATGCAGCTCGATCACCTGCGCGCCGATCTTGGCGGAGGCTTCGATCTGCGCCGGATCATGACCGATGAACATCGACACGCGGATGCCCGCCTCGACGAGCGGCCCAACGTAATCGGTCAGCCGCGAGACATCGCCCGCCACGTCCAGACCGCCTTCGGTCGTCACCTCTTCGCGCTTTTCCGGCACGATGCAGCAGGCATGGGGCAAATGGCGCAGCGCGATCTTCTGCATCTCGGGCGTTGCGGCCATCTCGAAATTCAGCGGGATGTCGATGCCGCCGCGCAGCGCGTCGATATCGGCATCGCGGATATGGCGGCGGTCTTCGCGCAGATGCGCGGTGATCCCGTCGGCTCCGGCCTGCTCGGCCAGACGCGCGGCGCGCAGCGGGTCAGGATAGGCCGAGCCGCGGGCATTCCGCACGGTGGCGACGTGATCGATATTCACACCAAGGCGCAAGGGTTTGGACATCGGGCTCTCCGCAATAGGTCTCGCAGGAGTATGCCTGCGCGCGCAGGCGGGGAAAAGACCTGCGATTGTATCGGTTTCAGAACGGGACCGGCGCGGTGAAGGTCATATGCATCCCGCCATCGGGATGGCGAAAGCGCAGCGTCTCGGCGTGGAGCATCAGACGCTCGAACTCCTGCGCCTCCCCTTCGGCATAAAGCGGATCGCCGAGGATCGGATGGCCCAGTTCGGCCATATGCACCCGCAGCTGATGGCTGCGCCCGGTCACCGGCATCAGCCGCACCCGCGTCGTGCCATCCTCATGCCGGATAACCCGCCAGTCGGTCTGCGCGGGACGGCCGTTCTGGTGATCGACATGCTGGCGCGGGCGGTTCGGCCAGTCGACACAAAGCGGCAGATCAACCCGGCCTTCCTTATCGGCCAGTTCCCCCCAGAGCCGCGCCTGATAGGCTTTCTTCGTCTGGCGCTTCTCGAATTGCAGACCGAGATGGCGCTGCGCATGGGGCGTCAGCGCGAAGACCATCACACCCGAGGTATCGGTATCGAGCCGATGGACCAGCAGCACCTCGGGGTAAATCCCCCGCAGCCGCGCAATGAGGCAATCGGCCTTGTCCGGCCCCTTGCCCGGCACCGAGAGAAGCCCCGCCTGCTTGTCGACCACGAGGATTTCGTGATCGGCATGAAGGATGCGCGGGGCCTCCTGTGGCGGGTCATAGACATAACTCATGGACTGCGAGATGCACTGAGCCGCCTGTCGGGTCAAGCCTCAGGGCGATTGGGGCGGCCCCGGCTCTATTTCGTAGTAATCGCCCTTGTTCGCCACGAAGATATGCTCCGCCATCGAAAGCCCGGTCGGCAGGTCAAGCGTGCCCGCCGCGATCGAGATCCGCCCCTCCCCATCCAGACGCCAGAACAGCGAGCTGCCGCAGACCGCGCAAAAGCCCCGCTCCGCCGTCTCCGAAGAGCGATACCAGCGCAGCCCGTCGCGGTTGATCAGCACGAGCTGATGGGCGTCGACCTGCGACGAGGCCCAGACATGGCCGGAGGTCTTGCGGCACTGGGAGCAATGACACGCCACCACGGGCTGCATCTCTCCCTCGACCTCGTAGCTGACCGCCCCGCACAGGCACGCGCCGGTATGTTTCATCGCTTCCTCACAAATGGCCGAACACGTTTTTCAGGATCGCTTCCAGCGCCGCGGCATCCGCCTCGGTGAAGGCGTCGGGCTGGTCGCTGTCGATATCCAGCACCGCGATGAGGCCCCGCTGCGCATAGACCGGGATCACCAGTTCCGAACGGGTGGAGCTGGCGCAGGCGATATGGCCCGGGAAAGCCTCGACATCGGGCACCAGTTGCGTGCGCCCCTCGCGTGCCGCCGCCCCGCAGACCCCGCGCGAGAACGGGATCACGAGACAGCCATGTCCCCCCTGATAGGGGCCGATCTTCAGTAGTTCCGGCTCGGTGACCCGGTAGAAGCCGGTCCAGTCGAAGCGGTCATCCGCGTGGTGGATTTCGCAGGCGAGCGTCGCCATCAGCGCGACCTCGTCGGTCTCGCCCTCGGTCAGCGCCGCGATGCGTTTCGTCAGGTCTTGGTAATCCACGTTCATACCCGTTCAATCGCGATGGCCGTGCCCTCGCCCCCACCGATGCAGATCGCGGCCACGCCGCGCTTGAGACCGGCCTTTTCCAGCGCATTGAGCAGCGTCACGATGATCCGCGCACCCGACGCGCCGATCGGATGGCCAAGCGCACAGGCGCCGCCATTCACGTTTACTTTGTCATGCGAAATGCCCAGCTTGTGCATGAAGGCCATTGGCACGACCGCGAAGGCCTCATTGACCTCCCAAAGATCGACATCCTCGATCGTCCAGCCCAGCTTCTTCAGCAGCTTTTCCGCCGCCGGCACCGGAGCCGTCGGGAAATCGGCCGGCGCCTGCGCATGGCTCGCATGGCCCAGAATGCGTGCGCGGATCGGCAGCCCCTCGGCCTTCGCCGCGGCCTCGGAGGCCAGCACCAGCGCCGCCGCCCCGTCCGAGATCGAGGACGAATTCGCCGCCGTCACCGTGCCGTCCTTGCGGAAGGCGGGCTTGAGTTGGGGGATTTTGTCGGGGCGCGCATTACCCGGCTGCTCGTCGATCGCCACCACGGTCTCGCCTTTGCGGCTCTTCACCGTCACGGGCGCGATCTCACCCGCGAAGGCCCCGGATTTCTCCGCGGCAACGGCACGGTTCAGCGACGCCATCGCGTAATCGTCCTGCGCCTCGCGGGTAAACTGGAACGCCTGCGCGCAATCCTCCGCGAAGGTGCCCATCAGGCGCCCCTTGTCATAGGCGTCCTCCAGCCCGTCGAGGAACATGTGATCGAGCGCCTGCGCATGGCCGAGCCGCGCCCCTGCGCGCATCTTCGGCAGCATGTAAGGCGCGTTGGTCATGCTCTCCATGCCGCCCGCGACCATCACCCCGGTCTGGCCAAGCGCGATCTGGTCATAGGCCACCATTGCCGCTTTCATGCCCGAGCCGCACATCTTGTTCAGCGTCGTCGCGGGCACCTCTTCGCCGAGGCCCGCCGCGAAACCCGCCTGCCGCGCGGGCGCCTGCCCCTGACCTGCGGGCAGCACGCAGCCCATCAGCACTTCCTCGATGCGCGCAGGCGCGACACCCGCACCGTCCATCGCCGCCTTGATGGCGACACCGCCCAGCTCGGACGCAGACACACCTGCGAAGACGCCCTGCATCCCACCCATCGGCGTGCGCGACGCTCCGACGATCACCACGTTTTCCATGATATCCTCCAAAATCCTGTTCCACGGATACCGAATGGTAAGCATTGCCGTCTAGCCTTCCCGTCAGATCAACCGCGGGAGGCGTACATGAACCTTACTGCCGAAGCGCTGGAAGGCGCGCTTGTCGTCCATCTGGCCGAGGCGCGGCTGGACGCTGCGATCGCCCTCAGGTTCAAGGAACGGATGCGCGATGTGACGATGCAGCCCGCGCCGCGGGTACTGCTCGACCTTTCGAAGGTGGAGTTTCTCGACAGTTCCGGCCTCGGCGCGGTGGTGGCGGTGATGAAATCGCTCGCCCCCGACCGACAGCTGGAGCTTTGCGGGCTGACACCGAATGTGGTGAAAGTTTTCCGCCTCACCCGCATGAATTCGGTCCTGCCGATCCATGCCGATCTCGCAACCGCCTTGGGGAAGGGCCGGAGATATGCGTGAGCGTCTGAATGCAAGAGCCCCCGCCGCGACTGCGCGCCCAGACCCCCGCCCGGATGGGGGCGAGGTGCGCGTCTTCAACCTCAGCTTTCCGGCGACGCCGATCGCGGTGCGTGATGCCCTGCGGGCTGCGGTGGCGCGTTTCATCCGTCTGATGACCGAGGAAGAGGCCGGAACACTGGAACTGATCCTCGCGGAAATCCTCAACAACATCGTCGAACACAGCTACGGCGAAAGCGAGGAGGGCGTGATCGCGTTATCCATCGTCCGCGACCGAAAAGGGCTCAACTGTTCGGTCAGCGATGACGGGATCCCTCTGCCCCCGGCCTGCCTCGACCTCCGGGACCGCGACCCGGAGCGGCCCGACCCGAGCAGTCTGCCCGAAGGCGGCTTTGGCTGGTTCCTGATCCGCGACCTCGCGACCGATCTTGGTTATCACCGGCAGGACGGGCGCAATCTGCTGGCCTTCCGGATGCCGCTGGAACCGGTCGAGATACTGCAGGAGGGATAAGCCGGCGCCGAACCCGCAGGGTCGTTCAGTTCATATGGAATTGCAGCCGATAGGAGCCGTTGCCGAACTCACCGAACAGATCATCGAGATCGGGATGGCTCACCGGCTCGCCGGAGAAATCCGCGACGAGGTTCTGCTCGGACACATAGGCCACATAGTAGCTTTCGTCGTTCTCCGCGAGCAGGTGGTAATAGGGCTGATCCTTGGACGGGCGCGACTCCTCGGGGATCGCGTCGTACCATTCCTGCGAGTTGGAGAAGATTGCATCGACGTCGAAGACCACCCCCCGGAACGGGTGGTTGCGATGTCGCACCACTTGGCCGATGTGATATTTCGCGTGCGTGGTATGCATGTCTATCCTCATACCTAATACCTAAATCGTGAAACCGCTCAGGTCCACGTTTTCGCCTCATTTCCGCCGGAAACAGATTGTCCGATTCGTCGCGACAGTCCGCTGACATCGTGCGTTTCCCGGTTTTCGAACGGGCCAATTACGCATAGGATGACAAAAAACAAGGCCGTCAGAGCAAAGAAGAGCAGCTATGAAGAAATACCTCGCCCTCGGCGTATTGCTTGCGGTGGCCGCCTGCGGAGGCGGACCGTCCAAGCCCCCGCGCAACCTTGATGACGCCTGCGCGATCATCAAGGAGCGTCCGCAATATTTCAACGCCATGCGCCGGACGGAGGCCCGATGGGGCGTTCCGGTCGCGGTTCAGATGGCCACGATCCACCAGGAAAGCAAGTTCGACGGCAACGCGAAGACACCGCAGCGATTCGCGCTCGGGATCATCCCGCTGGGCCGCCAGAGCTCTGCCTACGGCTACAGCCAAGCCCTCGACGGCACCTGGGACGAGTATCGCGAAGATACCCGTCGCTTCGGTGCCCGGCGCAACCGCATCTCGGATGCCACCGACTTCATGGGTTGGTACATGGATGGCACGCAGAAGAAGCTCGGCATCTCCAAGGCCGACGCGCGCAACCAGTATCTCGCCTATCACGAAGGGCGCGGCGGCTATTCGCGCGGGTCACACCGGTCGAAATCCTGGCTTCTCGCCGTGGCCGACCGAGTCGCATCCCGCGCGCAGATGTACGAGATCCAGCTTCAAGCCTGCCGGCGCTGAGCAATCAGCGCCGCTGGGCCAACGCCTGGTCGATCGAGAACATCGAGGTGGCAAAGTTGCCGCCTTTTTGGAGGTTGTTGAGGATCGTCGTGGTCTTCTCGCCTGACTGGTTGGTGATCACCCATTGGCGCAGCTCAACCGGCCCGTCGGTGAAGATGAGCTGAATATTCCCGTATTCAGGATGCTGCGGGTCCTGCGCGGTGACGATCGTCTTCGGCCCGTCCGTCGTATAGCCCACGACCATACCGTTACGATTCAGGTCGATATTGCGCCCGAGGATCAGGTTCAGCGGCGTCTTCACCAGCGGGTATTGCTCCGGTGGCTGGTTCGATTTCGGATCGAACACAGCGACGCGGTTAGCCGAGGCCAGCACCAAAGTCTTGTCGTTATTGTACTGGAAGCGCGCCCGGCCGGGCCGCTTGATGAACAGCTTGCCGGTCGAGATAGACCCGTCCGAATTGACCTGCGTGAAATCCGCCGAAGCGGAGGTCAGCGAGTTCAGATAGGACGATATCTGATTCAGCGAGACTTTCCCGGCCGAAGCCGGAAGGGCGAGCGCCAGCGTGAAGATCGCGGCGAGCAGGATGCGGATCTGTTTCATGACCATAGATTTAGGCACTCCTTGCGAAAGCGGAAGTCCCGCCGTAACGCGCCAATCGCGCTGCGGGTCCGTCTTGAGCGCATTTGCGCCGAACCGGGGATGTCATTCAATAACATCTCCCCCAGTATCGGATGACAGCACACCGGGTGCGGATAGCCCGTGCGGCCCAATGCAAAACGCCCCGAGGTCTCCCCCGGGGCGCTCTGCATCTCAGATTGTGACCGGCTTATTGCTGTTCGGGCACGAGGATTTCGCGCTTGCCGACATGGTTCGCCGAGGACACGACGCCCTGATCCTCCATCTGCTCCACGAGGCGCGCGGCCTTGTTGTAGCCGATGCCCAGCTTGCGCTGGATGTAGGAGGTCGAGCATTTGCGATCCTTTATCACGATGCCCACCGCCTGATCATAGAGCGCATCCTCGCCGCCGGTATTGCCGCCAGTGTTGAGGCCCAGCACCTGATCGATGTCGGAAGCCACCTCGTCATCGGGGCCCTCGACGACGCCCGACATGTAGGCCGGCGGACCGAAGCTCTTGAGATGGTTGACGATTTCCTCGACTTCCTCGTCGGACACGAAGGGCCCGTGGCAACGGGTGATCTTGCCGCCGCCCGCCATGTAGAGCATGTCGCCCATGCCCAGAAGCTGCTCGGCGCCCTGCTCGCCCAGAATGGTGCGCGAGTCGATCTTCGACGTCACCTGGAACGAGATCCGGGTCGGGAAGTTCGCCTTGATCGTGCCGGTGATGACATCGACCGAGGGGCGCTGCGTCGCCATGATCAGGTGGATGCCCGAGGCCCGCGCCATCTGCGCCAGACGCTGGATGCAGGCTTCGATTTCTTTGCCTGCGACCATCATCAGGTCCGCCATCTCGTCGACGATCACGACGATATAGGGGAAGGGTTCGGGCTGGAATTCATCCGTCTCGAAGATCGGCTCGCCGGTCTCCTCGTCGAAGCCGGTCTGCACGGTGCGCTTGAACATCTCGCCTTTCTCAAGGCTCTCCTTCACGCGACCGTTGTAGCCCTCGATGTTGCGCACGCCCATCTTGGACATCTTGCGATAGCGCTCTTCCATCTCGGAGACGACCCATTTCAGGGCGACGACGGCTTTCTTCGGATCGGTCACGACGGGGCTGAGCAGATGCGGGATGCCGTCATAGACGGAGAGTTCGAGCATCTTCGGGTCGATCATGATCAGGCGGCACTCTTCCGGCGTCAGACGGTAGAGGAGCGACAGGATCATCGTGTTGATCGCGACGGATTTACCCGAACCGGTCGTCCCCGCGATCAGCAGGTGGGGCATCTTGGCGAGGTTGGTCACGATAGGCTCGCCACCGATCGTCTTACCCAGAGCCAGCGGCAGCTTGATGTTCTTGTCGTCGAAGTCGCGCGCCGAGAGGATCTCGCGCAGCACGACCTTTTCACGGTGATCGTTCGGCAGTTCGATCCCGATCACCGAACGGCCCGGCACGGTCGAAACGCGTGCCGACAGCGCCGACATCGAGCGGGCGATATCGTCGGCCAGACCGATCACGCGGCTGGCTTTGAGACCCGGCGCGGGCTCGAGTTCATACATCGTGACAACCGGGCCCGGGCGGACCGAGACGATCTCGCCCTTCACACCGTAATCGTCGAGCACCGTCTCGAGCATCCGTGCGTTCTCCTCCAGCGCCTCATCCGAGAGCTGGTGGCGCTGGATCGTCGTGGGATTGGTCAGCAGCGACAGCGGCGGCATTTCGAAGGGCGCAGTCTGCGGCTTCTCAAAAGTCATCTTGGGCTGCGCCTCTTCGATCGCACGACGCGACGGGGCCGCGGGTTTCGCCGCGGGCTGCACCACGCGCTTCGGCTCGGGCTGTTTGATGACCTGACGGTCGAGGCCACGCGCCGAGGCCGGGATCTCCGGCACCACGTCTTCCTCGATCCATTGCGCATTGCCGGTCTCGTCGAAGGAATGTGGCTCGCCGGCATAGAAATGCTCGGTGCGCATATCGCGGAGATCGGGTTCGAAGCCTTCGTAATCCGGGTGGGTCCAGTCGCGGCTCTCTTCGCCTGCGTATTCGCGTTCCTGTGCGACCTGCTCGGCAGCCGTCATATGCGGCTCTTCGGCCTCGGCATAGGTCGCCATTTCGGGCGCGCGCTCCGGGGCGGTTGCGGCCGGTGCGCCGAAGCCCGGCATGAAACGCGGCTTGGCCCGAAGCGGTGGCTCCGCACGCAATTGCGGCTCGGCCCGCAGCGGCGGTTCCTGATGGACCACCTGCGGCTGGCGCGGGCCGCGCGCGAGACGCTTGGCGACTGCGGCGAGCACCGAGGCCGAAGGACGCGGCGGCTCCGGCTCGGGCTCGGCGAAGGTTTCGGGCATATCGTGATGCAGCGGCGCTCCGGCAGGCTCGGGCGCGTAATCGGTGGCGACCGGTGCGGCCTTGCGGTTCTGCACCGCCTGGCTGATGCGCGCACGGATCCGATCTTCGGTGGGCGCGGCCGGCGGCTGGTCGTCCCAATAGGGCTCGGTCTCGAACAGCTCCGGCGAGGCATCATAGGGATCGTAGTCCGGCTCCACCGGGCGACGGATGCGAGACAGGAAGGACGGGCGCGCGGCCGGGGCAGCTTCGACCTCCGGGGCCCAATGCTGCGCGGCGAGCGCCTGCTGCTCTTCCCAAGCCGCCTGCTCAGCGGCACGTTCGGCGGCTTCGGCGCGACGCTGGCGCGCACGCTCCGCCGCCGAGCGCGCCCCCATGACCGAAGCCGAGGCCCCGCGACCCAGAACGTTCATCACACCGACATAGACCGCGACCGTGCCCAGCCACATGAAACGCGTGATCGCGCGCAACTCGGGCTTGGTGAAGCCGAGAACGAAGGTCGCCATCGCCAGCATCGCCGCGGCGAGGACCAGCGACAGAAGCTTCAGCCCGACCACGCCAGAAATCGGGACGATCCCCAGCATCGCACCCGCGATCATATCGCCGAAATGCCCACCAAGGCCGAAGGCCTGACCCCATTGATCGCCCGGCACCAGAAGCGCTGCATAGACGGAGGCGACGGCCACGGCGATCGGGAAGAAGATCATCCGCGACACGAGGCGCTCTTCGCCGCGATGGGTGATCATGCGCAGGCCCCAGGCCACCAGCGCCGCAGGCAGCAACCACGCGCCGTGACCCACGATCACGAACAGCGGCGAGGCGATCCCGGCGCCGATCCGGCCGAGCCAGTTCTGCACCGGCTCATCCGAGGCTGCCATCCAGCTTGGATCTTCGGGATGATAGGAGAAAAGCATCATCGCGGCGAGCAGGCCGAAGACGACCAGCAGCCCCCCTACCAATTCCTTGCCACGCCGTTCCAGAACGGCTTGCGTGTCCTGATCGAAAAGCGGATCGCGCTGTCGAACCTGATAAGATGCCATAACCTACCGTCCTCAACCGTATAGGCAGTCGCGAAGCTGCGTGAGCCCGCGCTGCGTTTCTGCTTTTGGGGCGACCAGAGCCACCCTAATATATTTCTGGCCGGGGTTTTCCCCGTTCACCTCGCGCGCGAGATAGGCGCCCGGCAGCACGCGAATGCCGGTCTCTTTCCAAAGCTTGAGCGCCGCTGCCTCCCCGTCTTCGACGGGAAGCCAGAGGAAGAAGCCGCCCTGCGGCAGCTGGAAGCCATCAACGCCGTCGAAGATCTGCCCCGCGATCTCGTATTTCTCGGCGTAAAGGCGACGATTTTCCGTGACATGAGCCTCATCCGCCCAGGCCCGCTCTGCCACGCGCTGCAGCGGTTGCGGCAGCGGTGACCCCGCATAGGCGCGCAGGCGACGGATATGTTTAATGCTTTGCGGCCCGGCGGCGAGGAAGCCCGAGCGCAGACCCGGCAGGTTCGACCGCTTCGAGAGCGAATGAAAAATCACCACGCGCTCGGGGTCGATGCCTTCCTCGGCGGCGACCTGTGCCGCACCGGGCGGCGGGGCCTCGCGCCAGATTTCGGAATAGCACTCGTCGGCGAAAACCATGAAGTCGTGCTTCTCGGCCAGATGCAGCAGATCGGCCAGATATTCGCGGCTCGCGACTGCGCCCTGCGGGTTCGAGGGCGAGCACAGATAGGCGACGGTGACGCGGTCCAGCACCTCCGCCGGAAGTGCCGAATAATTAGGCAAAAACCCGGTCTCGGCGCCTGCGGGCACGAAAACCGGCTCCGCGCCGACCGCTGCAGCGGCCACCGCGTAGACCTGATAGAACGGGTTCGGGATCGCGATCACGGGCGTCTTGCCGCGTTTCTGTTCGGGCGAAAGCGCCATCGCGGCGTTATAAAGACCCTCGCGGGTGCCGTTGAGCGCCATGATCCGCTCGGGTCCGATATCGACCGAATAGCGCCGCTTCAGCCAGTCCGAGATCGCATCCAGCAATTCGGGCGTGCCGTCGTTGGCGGGATATTTCCCAAACTCTCCAAGGCTTTGCGCAATGACATCACCCACGAACTCGGGCATCGGATGGCGCGGCTCACCGATGGACATGGCCAAGACGTCGCCGCCCGGTTCATGCGAATCGAGCAGCGCGCGCAAACGCGGAAATGCGTATTCGGGCAGGTTCGAAAACCGCTCGGGAAAGTCCATCTGTGCCTCATCGAATGGGGTCTATGTCGCCCCTTATTACCGACGAGGTTACAAAAGCTCCGCCGTTTCGTCCAGAAAAAGACAAGCTCCAGAGCGGGTTGACCACAAGAAATGTGGTTTTCAGGCCAGCGCCGATTCGGCGCCCATGCCCAAACGCAGCAATCGATCCTCCGTCATGGGCGGCGCCATCAGCGAAATCCCACAGCTTGGGATTCCCGTCGGAAGGTTCAGCGCGCACAGCCCCAGCACATTGCCGATCCGAGTGTTGCGCAGCGCGAGCACGTTTTCCTCTTGGAAATAGCGCTTGTCGCTGAGAAGGCGGCGGACATCGGGCGGCAGGATCGGCGATGTCGGCACTAAAACGGCGTCATATTCCGCAGTCGCCTCCAGATAGGCGGCGCGATAGCCTTCCAGCGCGTGCCACCCCTTGGCGTAATCCGAGGCCAGTGCGTCGCGCCCGCTGCGGAACCGCTCGAGGATCGCTGCGAACATCTTCTCGGGCGCGGCTTCGATCTCGTGCTTCCATTCGCCATAGGCCTCGGGCGCGAAGAGAACGCCGGAAAGGTCCATCGCCGGGCGCACCATCGGCAAGCCCCGCCGCTCGATCACCGCACCCGCCTTAGCGAAGGCCTCAACAGCCCGCTCAAAGCCTTGCACCGGCTTTTCGCGGGTGCCCTCGAACGGCAGCCCTTCGAGCACCAGCAGCCGTTTGCCCCTGAGGCTTGCGTCGCGCAGATCCGGCGCGGCACGCCCTTCGAGCAGCGCCAGCACATGGGCCGCGTCCTCGACGTTGCGTGTCAACGGACCGATCGTGTCGAAGCTCCTACACAGCGGCACGACACCCTTGGTCGTGATCCGGCCATGCGTGGTCTTAAGCCCCACCAGATCGTTCCATGCCGCAGGAATGCGCACCGACCCGCCCGTGTCCGATCCGACGGCCGCCGCCGCCAAGCCGCGCGCCACCGACAGCGCCGCTCCGGAGGAAGACCCGCCCGGCGCGAGTTCGGGATCATGGATGTTCGGCGGTGTCGCCGTCATCGGGTTCACGCCTAGCCCGGAGAAAGCCAGTTCGGTCATATGCGTCTTGCCCAGACAGACCGAGCCGCCCAGCGTGGCCTCGATCAGCACATCGGCGTCGCGCTCGGGCACGCGCCCGGCCAGCAACCGCGTGCCCGCTTCCGTCGCCACGCCCGCGGTGTCGAACAGATCCTTCCACGACAGCGCAACCCCATCGAGCATCCCGCGCCGACGGCCCTGCTTGGCGCGCTGATGCGCGGCCATCGCCTCGTCGCGGGCGCGCTGCGGCGTAAGGCGTGCATAGATGTCTTCCGACGCTTCAGCCGCTGCGAGATAGGCCTCGGTCTGCTCCACCGGATCGAGCTGCCCGGCGGCGATCGCCCGCCCTTGCTCCGCAGCCCCTGCCAGACGCCATTCCATACCCCACCTCCTTCGTTCTTTCCGCCACGCTAGCGACAGTCCCGCGCATGGACAATCCCGCTTCCAGCGCCATAGTAAGCGCCATGAAACACGATTCAGACGTCATCATCGCAGGCGGCGGGCTCAACGGCCCCGCCTTGGCGCTTGCATTGGCCTCCGCCGGCCTTTCCGTGACCCTCGTCGATGCGGCGCCGGCTCGCCAGCGCGCGACCGACACGTTCGACGGACGCGCCTATGCGCTGGCGATCGCGTCGCAAAAACTGCTGCGCGCGATCGGCGTCTGGGACGGGCTTGCCGATCAGGCGCAACCGATGATGGAGGTGAAAGCCGCCGACGGTCACGCAGGCGAAGGGGCGGCGCCCTTCTTCCTGCATTTCGACGCGCGCGAGCTGGATCAGGCACCGGTCGGGTACATGCTGGAGGATCGCTACCTCTATCGCGCGTTCCTCGATGCGATGGAGGCGAGCGACAAGATCACGCTACTGCATGAGACGCAGGTCACGGGACAGCAGGTCGTGCCCGGCGGGGTCGAGGTGAGCCTGTCCACCGGCAAGACCCTGACCGCGAAACTGCTGATCGGCGCGGACGGTCGCCGGTCGGGCGTGGCCGAACGCGCCGGGATCACCCGTGAGGGTTGGGGCTATGGTCAGACCGCGCTGGTCGCGGCGGTCGAGCACGAGAAGCCCCATAACGGCATCGCCCATCAGTTCTTCATGCCGACCGGACCGCTCGCGATCCTGCCGCTGAAAGGCAATCGGTCCTCCATCGTCTGGAGCGAGACCGAAGAAAACGCAAAGACCATTTCGGCGCTGGATGACGAGGATTTCCTCGCTGTGCTGCGCCCGCGTTTCGGGGATTTCCTCGGCGAGATCAAACTGGCCGGGCCACGGTTCTCCTACCCGCTGAATCTGACGCTTGCGAAAGCCTATGTAGCGCCGCGCGTGGCGCTGGTAGGCGATGCGGCGCATGGGGTGCATCCGATCGCGGGACAGGGCCTGAATCTCGGGTTGCGCGACGTGGCGGCACTGGCGGAAATCGTCGTGGAAGCAATGCGCCGGGGTGAGGATATCGGGGCCGAGGACGTGCTGGAGCGTTATCAGGGTTGGCGACGCTTCGACTCGACGTCGCTCGCACTCGGCATGGATACCGTGAACAAGCTGTTCTCGAACGACAATCCGCTACTGAAGGCGGGGCGCGATCTGGGAATGGGTCTGGTGCAGGCAATCCCGGGGCTGCGGCGCGGGTTCATGCAGCAAGCGGCGGGGCTTTCGGGCCCCCTGCCCCGCCTGTTGCAGGGCCGCGCACTGTAAGCACCGCGCCTTATTCGTCGATCCGGCGCGCTTCGTCTTCCAAGAGGATCGGAATGCCCCCCCGGATCGGGAAGGCCAGCTTCGCGGGCTGCGAAATCAGCTCCTGCTTCTCGGCATCGTATTTTAGCACCGCATGGGTCAGCGGGCAGACGAGCGCCTCCAGCACGTGCCGGTCGAATAGCGGTTTCTCCGCAGCCGGTGCACTCTCGGTCTCTTCGCTCATTGCAACCGCTCCTCTCCGCCGCCATGCAGCGCATATTCGATCAGGGTCACCAGGGTTTCGCGCCGGGTGGCCAGACAGGGCGCCTCCAGCAGCGCCTGCTTGTCCTCGGGCTCCAGCGGCAAAAGCATCCCGAGCGAGTTGATCAGCAACTCGTCATCGGCATCCTTCAGCGTTTGCCAATCAGTATCCAGCCCTTGGGCGTGGAAAAACTTGGACAACAGGTCGAGAAAATCGTCTCGATCGAAGCCGTTGTCATGCTCCGCCGGGCCCAGATCGCGCTCGAACCCGGCCCAGCTGACCTCGGCGCGGATATAGGGCGTGAAGCCTTCGACCTCCTGCAGGATGCGATAGCGCGAGATCCCCGACAGCGTGATCATGTAGCGTCCGTCCTCAGTCTCGGAAAACCCGGTCAGACGGCCCGCGCAGCCAATCGTGTTGAGGTGGTTCTGCCCCTCCGGCCCCTTGATCGGCTGGATCATCCCGATCAGTCGAGACTTGGTCTTCATGCAATCTTCGATCATCTGCAGATAGCGCGGCTCGAAGATGTGCAGCGGAAGCCGTGCCCGGGGCAGCAGCAGCGCACCGGGCAGCGGAAAAAGCGGAAGGATTTCGGGCAAGTCGCCTTTCTTCATCATGCGGATGAAACTAGCGCGCCCAAGTCCTCAGGCAAATATCATCGACGACAGACGACGGCGACCTTTTGCGACGATCGGATCGTTCGGCTTGAGCGCATCGAAAATGGTGAAAAGCTGCGTCTTCGCGGCCTCGTTATCCCATTCGCGATCCCGCCGGAACAACTCGAGAAGTTGATCCACGGCCTCTTCGGCGTTCCCGGCCGCGTAGAGCGCCTGAGCATAGTCGAAGCGGGCCTGATGATCGTCCGGATCTGCCTCGACCTTGGATTTCAGATCGTCGAGCGGACCGGCCGATTGCGCCTGTTTCGCCAGATCGAGCTGCGCGCGCGCTGCCTCTACCGGGGCACTGTCGGCGAGCTTCGGCGGCACCGCGGCCAAGGCTGCACCTGCCGCATCCAGTTGATCGAGCGCGATGCGTGCGCGGATCAGGCCGCCATGGGCCTCCGCCAGCTCGCCATCTTCTTCGAGGATCGCCGCGAAGGTTTCCGCCGCATCTTCCGCCGCGCCTTCGGCCAGCATGGCTTCCGCCGCCTCGACCGCATCGCCCAGACCGTTGCCCGCCTCACCGCCGAAGGCTTCGATCAGCTTGGCCACGAAGCTTTTGATCTCGGAGGGGGGCAGCGCGCCCTGGAACCCGTCGATTGGCTGGCCCTGCCAGAAAGCGTAGACGGTGGGGATCGACTGCACGCGCATCTGGCCTGCGATCATCTGGTTTTCGTCGACATTGACCTTGGCCATCACGACCGCGCCTTTCGCGGCTTCGACCTCGGCTTCCAGCGCCGGGCCGAGCTGCTTGCACGGGCCGCACCACGGCGCCCAGAAATCCACGATGACCGGCACGGTCTGCGATTTCTCGACCACCTCGGCCATAAAGTTGGCTTCGGTCACGTCCGTGACGTATTCGCTCTTGCTTGCGGCCTTGGCGCCGCCACCCAGTTCCAGCATGTCCGTCTCCCGAAATTGCGGAGGATTTGCTTTCCTATATGGCCTCGGAAGGGCCGAACGCAAACCCGTTTGACCGCGGCGCGCTGCCGCAAGCGATTACAGATCGAAAGTCGCGAAAACCGGCGCATGATCGGAGGGCTTCTCCCAGCCCCGCGCGGCACGCAGCACCCGGCTGCCATGCGCCGCGTTCGAGATGTCCGGCGTCGCCCAGATGTGATCGAGCCTGCGGCCCTTGTCGGCGGCATCCCAGTCGCGCGCCCGGTAGGACCACCACGAATAGAGAAGCCCCTCGGGAATGTCCTGCCGGGTGATGTCCACCCATTTGCCCGCCTCCATCGCGTCATGCAGATGCTCGACTTCGATCGGGGTGTGGCTGACGATCTTCAGCAGCTGCTTGTGGCTCCAGACGTCATCCTCGCGCGGGGCGATGTTCAGATCGCCGACGAGGATCGACTTCTTCGGCCCTTCCGCTTTGAAGTGATCGCGCATCTGGGTGAGGTAATCCAGCTTTTGGCCGAACTTCTCGTTCACTTCGCGATCCGGCACGTCGCCGCCTGCGGGGACATAGAAGTTGTGGATGGTGACGCCATTCTCGAGCGTACCCGCGACATGGCGTGCATGGCCGAGATCGGCAAAATCATGGGCGCTGTTCTCTTCCATCGGAATTTTCGAAAAGATCGCGACGCCGTTATAGCCCTTCTGGCCGCGCGCGATCATGTGCGTGTAGCCCAGTTCCTTGAAACCCTCGACCGGGATCTTCTCGACCGGGCTCTTGCATTCCTGAAGGCAGAGCACGTCGGGCGCCTCTTCCTCCATCAGCTTGCGCACCAGCCCCTCGCGCAGCCGCACCGAGTTGATGTTCCAGGTCGCCAGCGTGAAGCTCATCTCATTCTCCCGTTCCAAAAGCCGCGCGATCATGTCGAAGGGCGGCCGCTTGCGCAACCGCCCCTGTTCTTCTCAATAAAAATATCGGCAGGTGAATTGGCCGATAGGCCAAGAGGGGCAGCGCCCCTTATTCCGCCCAGCCGGAGATCGACTTCACGTCGCAGAATTCCTCGATGCCCCAACGGCCACCCTCGCGCGCCCGGCCAGAGGAGCCGACGCCGCCGAACGGTGCCCCCGCCCCGCGGTCCTGACCGTTCATCTCGACCATGCCCGAGCGCAACTGACGCGCCAGCCGGTTGCGTCGCGCGCCGTCGCCCGATTGCAGGTAATTGGTCAGACCGTATGGCGTGGCGTTGGCCACCTCGATCGCCTGCTCCTCGCTGTCGAAGGGCATGATCGACAGGACTGGGCCGAAGATTTCCTCGTTCATGATCGTCATCGAGGGATCGCAGTCGGCAAAGACCGTCGGACGGACATAGAAGCCGCGATTGAGATGTTCGGGCCGTCCGGGACCGCCCGCGACGAGTTTCGCGCCTTCCGCGATGCCTGTCTCGATCAGGCCCTGGATCTTGTCGAACTGCGCCTTGTTGATGACCGGACCGATATGCTTGCCCTCCTCGCGAGGGCTGGCGACCTGCGTGGCTTCGGCGGTCTGCCGCGCGACCTCGACCGCGCGATCATAGGCCGAACGCTCGACCAGCATCCGCGTCGGCGCGTTACAGCTTTGCCCCGAGTTCTGGAAGCAATGCTTCACACCGCGGGCCACCGCATCTTCGTCCGCATCGGCGAAGATCAGGTTGGCGCCCTTGCCGCCAAGCTCCAGCGTCACGCGCTTGAGCGTATCGGCCGCCGCCTTCGAGATCGCGCGCCCGGCACGGGTCGAGCCGGTGAAGGAAATCATCTCGACATCCGGATGGGTCGAGAGCTGCGTGCCGACGCCCGCGCCGTCGCCATTCACGAGGTTGAACACGCCCTTGGGCAGCCCCGCCGCATCGAGGATTTCCGCGAAGATCAGCGAAGACAGCGGCGCTTCCTCGGACGGCTTCAACACCATCGTGCAGCCCGCGAGGATCGCCGGGATCACCTTGAGCGTCACCTGATTCATCGGCCAGTTCCACGGCGTGATCAGCCCGACGACACCCACCGGCTCATAGGCGATCATCGCGCCCGGCGTGCCGTCGCCCAAAGGATGCACCCACTCGAACGCCTTCGCCGCGTCGATGAAATTCTTGATGTGATAGGCGCCCGCGCCCCACTGGTTCTTGCGCGCGAGATCGATCGGCGCGCCCATCTCGAGGCTGATCGCCTGCGCCATGTCCTCGGCGCGCTCGGCATAGACCTTGGCGATCCGCTCGACCGCCGCGATCCGCTCTGCCGGGTCGGCCGCTTTCCAACCGGGCAGCGCCGCCTTCGCTGCCGCGACTGCCGCGTCCGTGTCGGCCTGATCGCCCAGCGAGATTACTGCACAGGGATCTTCGGTCGATGGATCAATCACCTCGTAGTCCTGCGCAGCCTTGGGTGCGACCCATTCCCCGTCGATGTAGAAATTCCGCTTCTCGATCATTCGGGCCTCTCCCCCTTGTTTTTCATGCAACATTCTGTATTTATTATAGTATATTTCGACCGAATCCACTCAAACCTTCACACAAAGCTTCACACACATGACCCAGACAAAGGTTTCAGGAACGATCCTTCGCGGCGGAATCTACCACCTTAAAATCCGCGTGCCAGCCCCCTTGCAGCCCCTCTATGGCGGCAAGGAATTTCTGGAAGGTTCGACCAGATCAAGAAACCGGAAGGACGCCGAACTTCGCGTCAGCGAAGCTCGGCTTGAAATGGACCGACTTGGAAAACTCGACCGTGAGACATTCGACAAGATCGCGCGCGCGGGCGGCATCCGGGCATTCGAAGCCGCGCACTCCCGTGATCTGATTGGGGCGGCATTCCGCAAAAGCTCACTGTCCGAGAGCGAGATGATCGAAATGGGCTACTCGGAAGAAGAGGCAATCGTGGAAGCCGTGAAAGGCGGGCGGATCGACACCAAGCTGGATGCAGAGCTTGCCGATAGCGAGCGCACTCTACGAAAGGCTGGCGCGCAGGTTGCAACTCAATACGCGAGGAGCTTGGAAGACGTCGCCGCCGACTTCGTGGCCTATAACAACTACCAGTCCGGTGACGCCATGCGCGCGCAGATGCTCTTCACAGCGAAGCTCTTCGTGGAGGCCATGGGGGAGATTCCAGCGGACAAGCTCACGACGGCACATTTGCACGACTTCATGCACCGAGCGAAGAAACTTCCCATTGCGAACCGGAAGGAAGTGAAGGGCCTGCCATTCGATGACGCAATCACCATCGCTGACGCGAAGGGACTACCCCGGATCAGCGACAAGACTCTGGGCTACCACCTGTGGCGCTTGAAGCGCCTAAGCGCTTTCGCCGTCGAGCGCGGAAACATGACGTCCGATCCTTGGGCGAGCGTCAAACCACCTCGGACTGCCCGAAAGTCGCACGCCGCCAAAAAGGAAGAAAAGCGCCAGCCCTTCAACGGCGAACAAATCGCGCTGATCATTGACGCCGCTAGACAGAAGTATGACCGCCGCACCATCGACTACTGGGGACCGATCTTCACCGCCTACTACGGCTTTCGCATCGAAGAAATCACACAGGTCTTCACGTCCGATATCGTCACCGTCGACGACCTCCCCTGCATTCGGATCAGTGACGCCGAACGCTGGCAGAAGGTCAAGAATCCGAACGCAATCCGGACTCTGCCGATCCACCCCGCGATCCTCGAAATGGGATTTCTTGACATGGTGGAGGAGCGCCGGAATACCTCCGACAGCCCCCTGCTCTTCATGCACCACGGGCGCGGCGATCAGCTTTACGAGCGCGAGCCAAGCACGCGCGGACGGCTCGCGGAGGCCTACGGGCAAAGGTTCGGGCGCTTCTTGGACTTGCTAGGGATCAACGATCCGAGATTTGTCTTCCACAGCTTCCGCCACCGCTGGGAAGATTGCGCGCGCTGGGCGCAGCTTCCAGAGGAGCATCAGAAGACCATCGCGGGGCGCGCGCGGAATGGATCGGGCGCAGGTTACGGCCACGGGGTTCCGGTCCCCCTTCTACTCCCGTCAGTCTCTGCGATTAACCCGGCGATGAAGCCCTGACGCCGACCACCACCGGAACACACCACCCGCGCCACTCTCGGCGCGGCTTCACTTTCTCGCGCAGACGAAGCGAGACGGCGCATCGGTGAGTTGGTTAGACCCGGAGCAGAAACGGCGATGACCAGAGCTCGCGAAAGCTACCCCGCCCACTTAGCCCTAAGGCTCCTCAGCATACGACCAAACGAATCACGCCCGATCCGTGACCCTTTTTTGCCAAAGTATTGATTTTGAGTCGTTTTTATGGCATAAGGTAGGCAGCCCCGAGGAAAACCTCGCCTCCTTCAAGGACCCCAAAAATCGATGTCAACAGGAATATATCGTGCTTAGCGTAAGAATTTCAGACTACTGCGCCGGAACAGGCCTCCACCCTGATACGGCGGGAAAGCACCTCTCGGGGCTACCCTTTACCGGCACTCGGGCACGACGCTATGCGCTGCCGTTCGCTCTCTCTCGGCTCGGCGCGAAATACCGCTTCGGAGCCGCAACACTCATCGAGAGAGCCGAGGACGACGGCAACCAGTTCATCGCGACGCTTCCGGAGATGCCGCTCATCGAAGAAACGGTGGCATGGCTCGAGCGCGATCCAGCCATGAAAAATCGGCTAAGCGCCGCTCGACGTCGCTTCTTTTCGTCCTTGAGCCGAAGCTCTCGGGGAGTCGTGAACTATTATCGCGACGTACCTCGTCTGTGGGACCTAATCCCCGTGGCCAGCGCAGTTCTGCCTTATGTGCTGACCGGCCAGCAGGATAAACTTCCAGATGACTGGGACGACTTCAGCCGCTGCCTTGCACTTCTTCACAGCACCTCACCGCGCCCAGACGACATGGACCTTGTCGCGTAATGATTTCGGCGCTCCTCCGTCTAGCGCTAAGCCACAGCGGCGCATGCCGTCGCCTCGCTCGCGCAAATGATCTCGAGCAAACCCTCCTCTCAGAAAGCGCGCTCATCTCTGCTCTTCGAGCCGCCCGCCTATCTCGCAGCGAGATCACTCGAATAGTCGAGCCTCTCGCGCACCTCCCACCACCCACCAGCGCTGAGATCGCAAATGCCGTCGAGACGGTCTGCCTCCGTGCCAAGTTTGGATGACCAATGACTGAAACTTTCGACAGTATCCTCAAGGGCGATCAGCTCGCACAGGCGCGGTTTGACGCCGCCAGCGCCAAGCTGATTGCAGATGCCGCTCAAATCGGGATCGAGCTGACGCCCGAAGATTGCAAACAGGTGCCGAGCGTGCGTCTCGCTTGCCTAACTGACATGGGCTTGACCGACTCCGCGCTGGAGGAGGCGAAGCAGTTGCCGCAGATCGCGGCAGCGGCTCAAAAAGCCGAACTCGCTCGGCAACTTAACGAAGGCGACAGCGTCGCACATGCCGAAATCGCCCAACTGAACCCCAGCCAGCGCTTGACGCTCGGCAGAGAGATCGAACGTAACCGCCCACACGAAGCAAAATCCCCGCCGTCCCCAGAGGAAACGCATGCAGCGATGCTTGCCATCCAAAGCCTGCCGCCGAGCGCCCGGCTCAGCTACGCACGAAAGGTGGGCCTTGCATGATCGACGTCGAACAGATTGCTCGGAAGATTGCTCGCGACGGTCGCCCAATCAGCGCCTTCTTCAGCGCGATCCGTGGCGATGGCTCGCGCGTGTATCTGGCCGATGGGTCCACCGTCGACGGCTACCGTTACTTGCTGATCGAGCGGCGTTTGCGAGAGCTTGGCGGACGTGTCGAGATTCTCGACGCTGAGGCACGACGCCGAAACACTGTTCGAGCGCGCGCACTAAGAAACAGACCATAGGCCGCCCGCATTCGTGCTTGCCTGCGCGCGGCCTCCCACCCGGCGTCTTGCCATTGCGTCGGGCTCGCGGCGGGGCGTTGCTCCAGACACCCCGCCGCCTCTTCTTCACCATCAAAACGAAAGAAATAACCACTAATGTGCAACTGCAGCCAATTGGGTATTGAAACGCTTCTCGTCGAAGAGGTCGCCGCCATATTGTCGGATTACTGCGACGAAGAAGAAACTGCCTACAGCATCGAGTTCCTCGACCTTCGCGTGTGTTTACCAGACAGCATCGCTGATCGCGTGACGCACCGTGCACTGCGCGCCTGCGACTTCGCGCCCGACACCGAGCGCGATGGTGAGGTTTGGCACAAGCCGCCGGTCGGGAAATGGCGTCACCAGCATGATGTCGACCTAACGCACCAAGATTATGATCATCTGATCACGATAGCATCGAAGAACATCTGGGGTTGCGCGTGAGCTTCTTTTCTCAGCCCGTTCCGCCGCTCGTCATTGCGCGCTCCGACTCCGACGCAGCGAAGCGCCGCCGCGACGCCGCTGCGCGAAACCGCAAGGCGATGGCCGCGCGAGCCAATTGGACCCGCGAGCAAATCCGAGAAGAAGAGCAACGCCTCTCTGATGAGATCGCCGCGCGTGTAGAGGCGGGAAAAATCACACGCTATGCGCCCGCTGACGAGAGCCGACGAATGAACTGACCGGATGTGCCATTTTGCGTGACACTTTACACGCGAAAATTCTCAGTCTGGACACAACATATAGACACTCACCCTCCACCAAATCACTTCTAGACCCAACTCCCCCTAGAAGCGCGAGCCCGAGCCGGGATCAACATATTCCCTTAAAATGTTAGTATATGTGACATTCCTCTGGGAAATCGCACATCCTAAAAATAATTGACTAGCGCGACCTACCTTAAATCAACATGTTGTGCCCCAGACACCAGATCAAGGAGCACAAACATGACCAAACCGATATCCGCCACCGCCATCGCTGCGATCCTCCTCGGCGCTCAGCTCAAAGAGGAGATTGAGCGTGGACTCGACACGCCCGAGAAGCGCGAGCGTTGCCGACGCATCGCGAATGCGCTTGCCGCCTTGCAGGAATGAAACACCGCACTTGGCCCGCGTAAGCGGGTCGCAACCTCCCACAAGCACGAAATCCCAGAGGGAAAATGGCAAAAACAACTGACTTTGAAGATAGAATTGAGGATGACGGCAGCCCACTGCCGTCACTCGGAAAGCTACGTATGACACCCGGAGCAAAGAAGCTGCGCGAGCGGCTCTCCGGAAGCGAGCTGAAAGCGATCCGCGAGGCTAAGGAACTCAACGCCGAGGCGATCTTGGACCGCCTGAACCGGCGCGACCGAGAAGGTCGGCTGCGAGTCCCCGCGCCGGACGATTGCAAACTGGTTATGATCTTCGCTCACTTGCGCGTAGCGGGAGCCTCTAAGATCGAGACAGGGCGCGTCCGAGACGCGTTGCGGAAGAATTGGCCGCAACTTTCCGCCGCAGACGTGAAGGCCGCTCAGAACCTTGCGGAGGCGGAAATCTCGGCAGCGCGCAAGGCTGAAGTGCGCAAGGGCGAGGTAACGAACGTCACCGACCAACACGGCTTTGATGCTCTTTGTCGCTACGGGCTGGAGCAGCTCCAGCGGGAAAACAGCAAGCTCGGGCAAGATCCGGCGCTTTATCAACACGGCTCTGAGCTGGTCCGTGTTCCGGTTGCTCCGAATGGTGAAGCTCGTATCGAGATGCTGAATCAGAAGAGCTTCAATCACGTACTCAACACACAGGCCCCCTATCGCCGCATGCAGGGCGATGATGGGCATATCAGCGCGAGCGCGCCTCGTGATGTGGCGGAGCACCTCTTTTCCAATCCAGCCCTGCCCGTCCCAGCCTTGGAGAAGATCGTCACCGTTCCGACATTCTCTGCGAACGGCGAGTTGAAACAGTCTGCTGGCTTCGACAAGGTCTCAGGTCTTCTTTACCTGCCCTCGCAAGGCTTGGATATTCCCGCGATCCCACGCGGAGACCTGACAAAGGAGTCGCAGAAAGCCGCAGCCTTTTTGGTGGACCTGTTCGCAGATTTTCCATTTGACGGGCTGACGCGCGAAGAAATCACGGCGCAGCGGCCCGCCTCGCTCGTGAACTACCTCGCTCTGCTTCTTACCCCGTTCGTGGCCCCGATCTTTGACGATGTGGTTCCGGCGCACTTGCTGACGAAGCCCGCACCCGGCACCGGCGCATCCCTCCTCGCTGAGGCCTGCATGCTCATCGCCGACGGGCGCGCCGAGCTTCGTCCGCCCCTTTCTCGCAATGAGGAAGAGCGCCGCAAGGCGCTCTTCTCCGCACTCCAGACTCAGAAAAACTTCCTAGTCTACGACAACGTGGCGGGTGAGATGGACTCCGCGACTTTCGCCAGCTTCCTGACCTCGCGAGAATGGACAGATCGCGTTCTGGGACGCTCAGGCGAACGTACCGTGCGAAACGCATCGGCGACCGTGCTCACAGGGATCAACCCCGGCTTCTCACCGGAATTGCAGCGGCGCCTAAGCCTCATCAAGCTTGACGCCAAGATACCAAACCCCAGTGAACGAGTGGGGTTCAAGATCAAAGGCGACTTCAAGAGCCACATTCGCGCACACCGTGGCGAGATCATCGCCGCGTGCCTGACGCTTGTTCAGCACTGGATCAACAAAGACATGCCCGCAGCATCGGGCAAGGCCCTTGCGTCCTTCGAGCGATGGCATGTGACCCTCGGCGGCATCCTTGAAGCAGCAGGCTTCAAGACGTTTCAGGCTAATCGCAAGGACCTCGACGCCGTTACCTATGTCGAAGACGATCCGATGCAGGTTCTTATCGAGGCATGGTACTCGCGTGCTCGCGACCGCGTGGACGCGATGGGGATGGACGCAGACTCCGGCGAGCTGCGCGACCTCGCAAAACTGGAAGAGATCGCTCTTCCGGTGAAGCTCTCGCGCACCGGCGAGGACTTTGATTTCGAGCCCCGCGCCTTCGGGAAGTATCTCGCATCGATGAAAGAGCGCACGTTCGCGGTGGACGGAGCTAATATCTCGCTGGTGCAGGGCGCTCGCAGCAATGGCCGTACGCCATGGCGGCTCGTGAAGCGCAAGAGCACCACCGCACCGGCAAGCTCACCGTCTCATGAGATCATTCCGAAAGCGGATAAAGCTCAGGCTCCACTTACTACTGATGGGCTCAATTCGAGCGACGATCCAAAAGTGGTTCGCATGAGACAGCGTAGACGTGCGCGCGGGCAGAGCTCAAGCCTCGCACGAATGGCGGAGCAAACATCGGATGCGGTGAACCCCTTTGCGAAGTCTCGGTGATGAACCCGACCCTCTGAAATAACGAAGGCCCCCGTCAGGGGGCCTTCTCACATAGCTCTAAATGCACCAGACGCACTCATATGCACTGCTAAATGCACTGCCTAAGTCCCTTTGTTCCATTGGGAAAATTGTCCTGCAGTTCGTATAGAGCATTATTTCTGGAAGGCCGCAGTAGAGCCAAGACCGTTTTCTCTAAACCTGCTTATTCCAGAACGATTGAAGCCCCACTGTCCTCGCTACCGCGTAACGGCAACAGAAAGCCGCCTTGCATAGATCGCGACGCAGATCGGAAAACGCACTACATGCCCTGATCTTTATATTTTCGATAAAAATCAGATCATTAGCTTAGTGCATTTCCTATTTCGAAACGCTTCGACATGCACGCAGATGCACTGAGCGAGTCAGAAAGAAAGCTAGTTAGTCTACCCAATCCTCATCAAGATTCATTCCGCTTATGTCATCAGCCCCGTAGAACGCTTGGCGGTGAAGATGAATATTCACGCGTGCCGCAACGTTCTTCTGGGGGGTATCAATCCCGATTTCTTCGTTAATCGTAGTCTGGTAGATCATTTCTTCACCCCAAACGTTTAGCGTCCCATCCCAGACTTGGCTGTTCTCGATCAGCTCTCTTGCGGCATCTTCGAAGTCCCAATTTTCGTCTTTGTTCCGGGCTATGTACCAAGCGCCATCTGTCGGGTAGTCGATCCGGTCCAGAGGGCGGCTGGCGAAACCAGCGTCCTCACGCGGGCGAGTGCTCCCCCAGTCACCGTAGATGATCCTCGTCCGGTTGGACCTACGCGAGATCTGGTCGACTAGCTGACGATTGGTGAACGGGACCGGCGTCACCCCGTTAAATGATGAGAACATCTTGGGCATGGAAGTGCATGACAATACAACCGGCACCGATGCATCAATTTCTTGAAGGCTTCCCGAAATCACACCATCGAACCAGACTGAAAGCATCAGCGGATCGCGGGTCCATCCCCCTTCGAGGATGATTGCAAAGTCCGCCACGCCCCCTGCGGCAAACGCCGAAACGATCTCTTGAATATTGCTAGGGAACCTATCGCGCACGATCCTCATACAATACGGGCGGCCCAGCTCCTGAATCGCCTCGATCTGTCGGCGCAGGTCCTCCTCGCTCTGCCCTCTAGTCTGGACACACGGCCAAACGTGTTCGTGCCGCCCCACGAACTCAACCCAGTTCTCAAAGGCATTGTCAGGCTCCATCAGCCTCGCCAGTTCCTGCTGCGGGCCGCTTTCAAGGTTCGTGAACTGATAGTCCCTGTCTATGTCAAGAAAGTAATCCCGGTTGGGATAGGCCCTCTCCACCCTATCAATGGCCCTATCAAGGGTTAAGGAGTTGGCCCAAGGGGCGAGTAGGATACAGGGGGTCATCCTGTCCTTTGTCGCCCCCGGCAAGAACTCCAGTCCGTTCATCTCACTGGCACGGATAGCCAAAGTTGGCACGTAGCTCTTGCTTTCTAAGACCATGATAATTCACTCACGCTTCGGCAAAGGTCGACAGTCTAATCTCCATAGCAGCTTTCGACACTTGGAACCGCGCTGCAAGACTCTCAATCGTCGCCTCTGTAACGACTCCACCGAATTCTTCTTGAAGCACTTTCTCCACAAGCGGCATCGGCATAACGATGTCCGCCGCAAGACGGTTTGCCTCAAACTCGATCCGCTCGGGCTCGCCTGACCGATACAAGACATTGTCCCTGATCCCATCCGGCGAACTGTCAATGACCGATCTGTGCAGAAAGTAGTGAGCCAACTCGTGCGCAATGGTGAAACGTTGCCGCTCACGCGCCTCATGCCGATTTACGCGGATTGTATAGTTTCCACCCTCACGCATGATCTGACCAGAAACTCCAGTGTTCATACTTGACACCTTAATCGAGACGCCCAGCTCTTTAGCAAGTTGACCTAGCTTGACTGGGTACTCTGCAAGGTAATGGTCAAGGATATCCTTCTCAGCTCCATCGAGCTTTTTGTACTCGCGCGAAGTCATGTTTCTCCCTCCTAGCGGTTACCCTTATCATCGGGGTCGAAGTCTTCTTCTAGTTCGCCTCTCGGTCCCTGCCCGAAGGCAATCTCGTCGATACGAGCCTTGATTGCTTCATCCGACAGCTTTTCATTGACTAGGTCATTAACTCGCTTGCTTGCGATTTTCTGAGCCTCATCTTTGATTCCACCGAAGGTGAAGAAAGCCACAACCCCAATACCAATTGCGACCGCCGCCAAGACGGCGGTTACTGCGGTCATCATCACGGAAATGAACCCGAGATAGGTAGGCATCGAGATTGCAGGTTCCTGCATCGTGCCGGGTACGCCGTCAACCACGTCCAGCACGCCAAGTGACAGCAAAAGGTAGCATAGGACCACACCACCAATGGCGCAGGCAATGTAACCGACTACCTTCATTTTACTGCTTTGACCTGTTCAGTCATCTGCCTTCAAATCCATATTGTTCTTCTTTCGTTCCTGTCAAGCGGAACATCATCAACTGTGACACTTCGCTAGCGATTTGACTAGAGTCTGAAGGCCCCCGGAAGCGACCCCCGACGAGCACAAAGGCAACCTCTTGCATAACGTTACACCAGAACCACGCCGCCTAGCCGCGAATGAATGATCACAGGATGCCCTTAGAACCGATCTGAGACCATATTTTTCAGGACTAAAATACTGAAACGACTAGAGAATCACGGATAAAGGGTGATACAAACCTGTGTAACCACCCCTTCTCAGGTTTGTATTCCAAGAGACACGCTATGAAGATCGTTACCTACTGCCGCGTATCCACTCATAGGCAGGGAAGAAGTGGGCTAGGTTTGGAGGCACAGCGCTCCGCCGTCACGGCTTACGCCGCCGCTAACGCGGCCCAGATCGTCGGAGCGTTCACCGAAGTTGAATCCGGGCGAAACAACCTTCGCCCGGAGCTGGAGAAGGCCCTTAGATTGGCTCGCGTCACGGGGGCGAAGCTGGTAATCGCTAAGCTTGATCGGCTCAGCCGCAACGCCGCTTTCCTCCTTAACTTACAGGACTCCGGGGTCGATTTCGTGGCCTGTGACATGCTCGACGCGTCTCCCTTCACCATTGGCATCATGGCAGTTCTCGCGCAGCAAGAGTCCAAGATGATCGGAGACAGAACGCGGGTGGCCATGCAGGCGGCAAAGGAACGTGGTCAGACCTTTGGCAATCCCAACGGCGCGGCCGCACTGAGACGCGCAGGCAAGGGAAATAGTGCCACCTGTGAAGTCCAACGCAAGGCCGCACTGACGCGCGCCCTCGACCTCGCAGACACTCTGGAAGATATCGAACGCCATGGCTTCACAACCTTGCAGGCGCAAGCAAACGAGCTGAATAGGCGAGGAATCAAGACGGCACGTGGGAAGAGCTGGCACCCCTCGAGTGTCGCCAATATCCGGGCACGACTGGCGAAGTCGCTGTAACAAGCCGCTGCCATCACCGCTCTCTGACTTTTGATGTCCGCGTCAGCGAGTCTGCAGCCTTCGCTCCGCACCCTTCCGCCCCTTCCAAGGCCTATAAAAAGGCGCAGGGGACCCGTCAGGGGGTAGGGGGGATACGCCCTCAGAGGCCCCAGTCGCTGCTACCGAGCAGGTTGCAAACCTCCAGTTCACAGCATGCAACTGACGCGGATCTACCGGCTCCCAAGCGCCACATTCCACCATCCAAGATGCATATTGGCTCGCAAAAGCCGCCGGGGGCCCATCCAAGAACGAACTCCCCCTTTCGGAAGCGCCTAAGACACGAATTTTCGGATAAAAATTCCGATCTAAGGGCTCGACACTGCAATTCTGCGGATCGAATGCCGTTGCGTTTCCCAGAACCGGCGGGGTTCATTTCGAGGTAGCTCCATGAAACCGCATGGAAATCAGCGTTCGCTCGATTGCTGTAGACGGTGCCAGTCGCGTGTAGCGTCCCTACAAACCTCCTGCCTTCCAGTCCCAGCAACACAACACTACATCGCCCGCTACTATCAGAGAAGCTCTCAGGAGGACTCTGGCAACCTAGAGGGCGATGCGGGACGGAGACGCCTTACTCGGCTACCTCCTAGTATCCTCGTAGACACCCTTGCCGCCAGAATATGAGGCGCCACCCATTCCAAACGAGGTTTGGACGATTCGTACTCGCGAGAGACTGACGGCCTCAAACGGCGCGGAGACGATGAAACGACCGCACACCGACACTCACCGAGAACAGTCCATCCGCCACTCCACTCGACCGCTCCAGAAAGCGCGTAATTATGATTTATTTGTTAAATTACAAACACTTACTAGAACGACAATGAGGTAAATTTCGTAATATTTTCTTGAATTTCTCGAGATTGTTGCAACTAACTTGACGATTTGCCTAACTTTTCGGATCATAGGTAGCAGAAAAAGAGGAAGATAATGACTGAAAAAAGAGAGAAATTCGTGAGATTAGCGGAGGGCAGAACACGCACGGCTCTCGACGCTATTCGGAAGATTGGCAATCTCTCAAACAAGAGAGCCTACGAATATGACGACCAAGACGTGAAGAAAATCATCAAGGCCCTGCGAGAGGCAACAAGCGATCTGGAGCGCAAATTCAACTCCTCCTCGTCAGGTGACACTGAAAATTTCAAGCTTTGAGGAATTAGAGATGAGTGCCGAGCCGCTGAAAATTTACGACGATCGCTTTCTGATAAACCGCCTCATCGAGCAGGCTCCGACAAACACGTTGGTCAGAGAGTTCTTCAAGAACGCAGAAGAGAATGCAGCGCTCGCACCCGAGGGCCATCGACTAGTGAAGGTATACCCGACGGTAATTGAGGGGGTGAGGAAGCTCACATTCTGGAACACCGGCCCGGGTATGGACGCAAACGACCTCAAGCGGGCCACTGATCTCTCCTCGTCCATCGGTAAAGAGATGGCACTGGACGCCAATTTCGGCATCGGTGCGAAGGTGTCCGGCCTTACCGTGAACCGCGCTGGAATTCGATATCGCTCGTGCAAGGACGGCGTAGTCCACGAAGTCACTATCGGCTACGATGAGGACGAGAAGACTTATGTTCGCTACCCCGTCCAATTCGACGATGGAAGTGAAGACACCGTCATTGACGTCACCGACGCCGCCCGCCGTGATGGTCAAGCGACCGACTTCGACTGGACTGAAGTGGTGCTTTACGGCGAAGATGAAACTCATGACACGGTCGCCGAACCCATCGGCAAAGGTCACAGCGTCGAAAGAAGCTACGTCACCTCGCAGATCTTTCGTCGCTTTGCTGCATTTCGCCCCGGCGTACAGGTCACCATTGACGTCTCGATGACTAAGGGAGGCGGCAAAGACGAAACGGGCCGCTTCAGAGCCGTGAAAACTCTCTCAGAAGTCCTGCCTGAGCTCCCTAATGCGGAAGTCGTGCCTGATGAAGAGACCGGCGTAAAAATCCATTACGTACACGACCCTAAACACCCGAGCTACAGCCACTCACTAAGCTCGCTCAAGAATCCCGCAACGCAGTCCACGACATTCTGCGCTCTCGTCCATAAGGATGAGCGCTATGATCTGAAGACAAAGAAACGCTGGTCAGCCGCCGCGCCGAACTTTGGAATACCCTTCGGCTCAACCGTCCTGACCGTCGAGATCATTTTGCCCGACGCAATGGCACTTCCGAACCAGTATCGTGACGGTCTCACGTCTCCCGCTGACCGTTCAGCGCTCACCGCTGAGCACTTCGCCTCCACTGTACGCGAACTTATGCCCGACTGGGTTAAAGAGGTGATCAGGGACGCCCATCCGCCAACGGATGACAACTTGGACGACCTCCAACAAGACCTGCAAAAACTTCTGGATGAATTCAAAGTCCCCACCATCGCTTTCGCGCCCTCTAAGTCCCTGCCCGACAGGGTCGAGGATGTCGACGATGGGAACGAAGAGAGTGAACATGCCGACGCCGAAAGCGTAGATGACGACGAGGGCGGTATTCTTCAGGCGATCAAGCATCAAGCAAGACGCGCCACTCCTAAAAATGTCCGCAAAGCACCTGAGGGCGCGAAACTATCTAAAGCGGCCAAAGCGCTTGAACGCGTACCTACAATCGAAATCCTCACCTCCCCCGAGGAGATTGAGGCAAAAGGCATCAAAGGGCGCGCAGGAAAGTTTTACAAGGATGCTCAGACGCTCTTCGTGAATGGTAAGTACTCGGCGGTCGACCGTATGGCCGCAGAACTCGAGGTTTCTTTCGCAGGACAAGGGGAGCCGGAGGAAGTCCGCTCGCTAGTCTTGAAAGCGGCACAACGCTTTACTGCGTTCAGAGTAGGGAAGGCGACGTGCTACGCGATTAGCAAACGCCTCGCTGACGATTGGTCCATGGACGATCTCGATAGAGCTACGTCGCCGGAGTCACTCTCTCTAGCTGCCGATGATTACAGGCAGAGCATCAACTCGGCTCGTAAATGGCTGCGCATTGAACTCAAAGCTGGCTCAGTAGAACAGATGGAAGACGAGCAAGCCTAATTTAGCACTATCACGTATAAGCTAAATTCGAAATCAGAGAGGCAATGTCAGACCACCGACATAGCTATTGAACCCGCGACCGGCTAAGGCTTCATGCTTGCGGGAGAAACCGCATAAGCTAGAGTTCTCGCATGACTAACCTAGCCAAGAAGTTCGTGGAAGAAGCTGCGCCCGAGTACTGGTATAGTTACGCACAAGAACTGGCTGAAACCGCTAACGCGATCTACGAGCAGTCGAAGCGACAATGGATCGCGTACATAGATAGGCGTGGAGACAGCACGACCTCGACGACGAGCCGACCTCTGGTCTCTCGCCCAGTTCTCCTGCTCTACGGTTTGTCATTCGAAAATCTGATCAAGGGCATTCTGATCTCCGAGCATCCAGAACTATTGGAAGGCGGGAAGCTACATAAGAAGCTGCTCGGCCATGACTTGGTGGCGCTGGCACGTCGCATGGAGACAATTCCGGTGAACGGAGAGGACGAGACCCTTCTCGCCCTCTTGTCCGATGTTGTTCCGTACCACGGACGCTACCCCGTCCCAAGAAGGGCCGACGATCTCAAACCAGAGCGTTACATAACCGAAGAGGTTTATACTTCCTGCACGCTCCTCTTCCAGCGACTAGAAATGCACCTGTATCGCCTGAATATCGATGGAATGCCTGCCCCGGAAGGCGTCCATTTCCCCTGTCTGCGCTTGCTGCACCTTGACGATGAAGCTGATTTCGTAACTGAGGAGCACAGACGGACCACGGCAGACTATATCAAAGGCACTGAGGTCGACAAATATACCAAGTGATCCGGCACCGCCTGACGGCGGTATACAGATTGGCTAGGCCCCGAAAATCTCCTCGGCTCCTGTGACAAACCCTGGCCTAGACGCGTATATATCTAGGTCGGGTGCAAAAACTTGCTCGGCACCATTTCAAAAAAATAAGAGGTTACCATGAGCGATTATGATCGCATCGAAGACGCACGTCTTCAAAAGGCGCTGGCCACGCATCTAGGCCACATCATCGGCGCAGACCTGATTTCGGATCAAGTGGCACTCGGCATCGCAAAGAAGGTGCGTGCCGAAAGAGTTCACGGCCTCAGCCCAAAACAAGAATGGGTATTCCAAACGAAGGTCCTAGAGCCCTTCTGTCAGCCAAAGTGCTGGCGGTGCGGCGCACCTATCGACCTCGAAGAGGGATGGGATTTCGAATCTGGAGAGGTCAACGAGCTTTGCAGTAGCTGCCGCAGCGACTGGGAAGGCATGCAGTGACTTGCTCAGGGCGGCGTCAGCCGCCCTACTAACACTCAAGCCTTCACACAAACCATCACACAGGCGCTGTCGGGATCGCCCGCGAAAGTCAATATTTACAATCACTTAAAAGGACCATGACGGAGAAGACACACAAATTCCGCTTCTCGATCATTTCAGCCTCCCGCACACAGATATTGCGCAAGAGCGTTTCACCACTCTCGGCCCTGCGCAAGGCCTGACGATAGGTCGCAGACCCCAAGTTTGAAAAGATTCTAAACTGGCTGGAATGGACCCCGGCGAGGACTTATATCCCGCAAAGACGTAATTTTACGCAAACACAGGAGGTTTTTCATGGGCCTGCGTATCAACGACACCGCTCCCGATTTCACCGCCGACTCAACCGCTGGCGAGATCAAATTCCACGACTGGATCGGCGACGGTTACGCCATCCTGTTCTCGCACCCGAAAGACTTCACCCCGGTTTGCACCACCGAATTCGGCGCTGTGGCGCAGCTCGCCCCCGAATTCGAGAAGCGCAACACCAAGGTCATGGGCGTCTCGGTCGACAGCGTCGAAGAGCACGTGAAGTGGAAATCGGATATCGAGCAAGTCGCCGGCGCGCCCGCGAATTTCCCGATCATCGACGACACCTCGCTGGCCGTGTCGAAAGCCTATGACATGCTGCCTGCCGACGCCTACCTGCCCGACGGCCGCACCCCGGCGGACTCGGCGACCGTGCGCACCGTCTTCATCATCGGACCCGACAAGAAGGTCCGTCTGACCATGTCCTACCCGATGTCGGTCGGCCGCAACTTCGCCGAGATCATCCGCGCCCTCGATGCCGTTCAGGCCACCGATGGCAAACCCTTCGCGACCCCCGCGAACTGGGTCCCGGGCCAGGACGTGATCGTCGCCCTCTCAGTGTCGACCGAGGAAGCGAAAGAGAAATTCGGCGAAGTCGACGTCAAGCTGCCTTATCTGCGCACTGTGAAAGCGCAGGGCTGAGAGCAGTCTCGTCCGATTGCGGAAAAGCCCCGGCAACGCCCGGGGCTTTTTCATTTCCGCCCGACCCCGAAGGACCAAAAGCAAAAGGCCCCGGATCGCTCCGGGGCCTTCTTTAATCGTCTAGCGGATCAAACCGATCAGTCGGCTTTCTCTTCACGCTTTTCCGGCGCGATCTCTTCGCCGGTTTCCTGATCGACCATCTTCATGCCAAGGCGTACCTTGCCGCGATCGTCGAAGCCCAGAAGTTTCACCTTCACTTCCTGACCTTCCTTGAGCAGATCGCTCGGGTGGTTCAGGCGCTTGTTGGCGATCTGGGAGACGTGGACGAGACCGTCACGCTTGCCGAAGAAGTTCACGAAGGCGCCGAAATCGACGAGCTTCACGACCTTGCCGGTGTAGATCTGGCCTTCTTCGGGCTCAGCCACGATAGCGTGGATCATGTCATGCGCTTTCTTGATGGCCTCGGCATTGGCCGAAGCGATCTTGATCACGCCGTCGTCGTTGATGTCGACCTTGGCACCCGAGACTTCCACGATCTCGCGGATGACCTTGCCGCCCGAACCGATCACTTCGCGGATCTTGTCGGTGGGAACGGTCATCGTCTCGATGCGCGGAGCATGGGCGGAGAATTCCGAACGGCCCGCGGAGAGCGCCTTGTTCATTTCGCCAAGGATGTGCATGCGGCCAGCGCGTGCCTGCTCCAGAGCTTTCTCCATGATCTCGGCGGTGATGCCGGCGACCTTGATGTCCATCTGCAGCGAGGTGATGCCTTCCTCGGTACCCGCGACCTTGAAGTCCATGTCGCCGAGGTGATCCTCGTCGCCAAGGATGTCGGTCAGAACGGCCCAGGAGCCATCCTCTTCCAGCACCAGACCCATCGCGACACCCGCCACGGCCGACTTCAGCGGAACGCCCGCGTCCATCATTGCCAGCGAGCCACCGCAGACCGACGCCATCGAGGACGAGCCGTTCGACTCGGTGATCTCGGAGACGAGGCGGATCGTGTAGGGGAAGTCGGTCGCAGCCGGGAGAACCGCCTGAAGCGCGCGCCATGCGAGCTTGCCGTGACCGATCTCACGACGGCCGGGCGAACCGACGCGGCCCACTTCGCCGACCGAGTAGGGCGGGAAGTTGTAGTGCAGCAGGAAGTTCGAGCGCGAATTGCCGTGCAGCGCGTCGATGATCTGCTCGTCGTCGCCGGTGCCCAGCGTGGTCACGACCAGCGCCTGCGTCTCGCCGCGGGTGAACAGCGCCGAGCCGTGGGTCCGCGGCAGCAGACCGGTTTCCGCCACGATCGGGCGAACCTCGTCCAGCGCACGGCCGTCGATGCGGCGACCGTTCTTCACGACGTCACCACGCAGAACAGCCGATTCCAGCTTCTTCATCGCGGTGCCGAGGGTCGGATCTTCGAGCTGCTCTTCGGTGAGCTGCGACTTGATCTCTTCCTTGGCGGCGTTGACGGCGGCCACGCGCTCCTGCTTGTCGGAGATCGCATATGCAGCACGCATCTTCTCTTCGCCCAGAGCTTTGACGGTCTCGAGCATCGCCGAGTAGTCGGGCGCCTGGAAGTCGAAGGGCTCTTTCGCGGCGGCTTCAGCGAGGTCGATGATCAGGTCGATCACCGGCTGCATCGCGTCATGGCCGAACTTGACCGCGCCCAGCATCTCCGCTTCGGACAGCTCGTAAGCTTCCGATTCCACCATCATCACGGCGTCCTTGGTGCCCGCGACGACGAGGTCCAGACGCTGCTCGGGGTTCTCCCGCAGCTTCTGCATGTCGTCGACTTCGGGGTTCAGGATGTATTCGCCATCGGCGAAACCGACGCGCGCAGCGGCGATCGGGCCCATGAACGGAACGCCCGAGATCGTCAGCGCGGCCGACGCGGCGATCATCGCGACGATGTCGGGCTCGTTGACGAGGTCGTGCGAGAGAACGGTGCACATCACGAGCACTTCGTTCTTGAAGCCTTCCGCGAAGAGCGGACGGCACGGACGGTCGATCAGGCGCGCGGTGAGCGTCTCTTTTTCGGACGGACGGGCCTCGCGCTTGAAGAAGCCGCCCGGCACTTTACCGGCGGCATAGTATTTCTCTTGGTAGTGAACCGTAAGCGGGAAGAAATCCTGACCCGGCTTCGGTTCCTTGGCGAAGGTCACGTTGGCCATGACGGAGGTTTCGCCCAGCGTGGCGATAACCGAGCCGTCAGCCTGACGTGCGACCTTGCCGGTCTCCAGCGTGAGCTCTTCTTCGCCCCACTGGATCGATTTTTTAACGGTGTTGAACATTCAGCGTATCCTTCTGGGAGCTCTCACAGGCGTATCCCGTGTCTCCCGATTTGCATGGCGGCCCCATTGCCGCCGCCCCCTTATCCTCTTGCACGCGCCCGGGGGCTCGAGGCGTCACGTCTCAGATGGGCCTGCCAATACAGGAAATGAAGGGGTTTGGGAAGCAAAGAGTCCTTGGCGAAGGAAACGGCCCGCGCCCAATTCTGGCCAGATTGGCGCGCCATCCTCAGCCCGTAGTTATTGAGATTGAACATTGTGAGACCATGAGCAAACCCACGGCCCTTTTCATCGACGGCGAGAACATCTCCGCCTGCCACGCGCCGAAGATCCTATCCTTCGCACCCGGCGCGTTCATCCGGCGCGCCTATGGCGATATCGTGCAGATCAAGAACTGGGGAGACGTGCCGTCGATCCGGCTCATACATTCGGGCACCGGCAAGAACGCGTCCGACCTGCTGCTTGCCCTCGACGCGCTGGAGATCGCTTTCGAAGGTTTGGCCGAACGGGTCGTGATCGCAAGTTCTGATGGAGACTTCACGCATCTCGCGACCCGCCTTCGCGAGAAGGGTTTTGAAGTCATCGGCATCGGCGAAAAGAAGGCGCCCGCGGGGTTTCGGAAAAGCTGCTCCGTGTTTCACGAAATCGGCCTACCGAAGAGCAAGCCGAAGGAGGTGGCCCCGCCCGAAAGCAAACCCGGCCAACTCGACCAAAAGATCCGGCAGGTCATCGCGCAGAACAGCAAGGAAGGCCGGGGAATGAAGATCAAGGACCTCGCGTGCGAGATGAAGAAGTCTCACGATGTCCTGATAAGTGAAACGCCGGAAAAGCGCTGGCGCCCCTATCTTGCCGGGCGTCCGCATCTTTACGACCTCGACCCCAAGGGCCCGGAGGCGTTCGTCCGCTACCGCGCGAAGGGCTTCGCACAGCTTGTCATCGCCGCCCAATAGAGTCCCCGCCCCGCGATCTCGGGATCAATGCGGCGCCCCTCTGCAGGGCATGCGCCGCTTGCCCTGAGGTGCTCCGGGCTACCTTAAACGGACAATCACGCCGAGAGCCGCCCCATGACCGTTCTGCAATTCGCCGCCGCCCTCATCGTGCTCGCTGGGTTGTTCGGCGTCATCAATCACTTCGTTTTGCGCCTGCCGCCGACGATCGGGATTCTGATCGTCGCTCTGATGACCTCGATCGGACTGATGATCGTCGATCGCATTTTCGGGCTGAACCTCGCGCAGCAGGTACAAGATTACGTCAAGAGCATCGACTTCTCGAAAGCGCTGCTCGACGGGATGCTGGGGCTGATGCTCTTCGCGGGGGCGCTGCATGTGAAGCTGTCGGACCTGCGGGCGGTCTGGCCGACGGTTCTGGTGATGGCGACGATCGGCGTCGTGCTGTCGACCCTCGTGGTGGGCTTCGGTTTTCACTGGCTGACCGGCGCGCCGATCATGGTCGCGCTGACCTTCGGGGCACTGATTTCGCCGACTGATCCCGTCGCCGTGCTGGGCGTACTGCGCTCGGCCAATCTGCGCCGCACGCTCGAGACCGTGATCTCGGGCGAGAGCCTGTTCAACGACGGCGTCGGCTACACGGTCTTCCTGATCCTCTCGGGCCTCGCCTTCACCAGCGGCCACTCCGAAGCCTCAAGCCTGTCCGGGGCGGGCACCCTGTTCTTCCGCGAAGCGGTGGGCGGCGCGGCGCTCGGCCTCGCGATGGGCTGGGGGCTGTTTCGCGTGATGCGCCTCATCGACGACCCCTCGTTGGAAGTACTGTTGACGCTTGGCCTCGCGTTCGGTGGCTATGAGCTGGCGCTGTTCCTGCATGTCTCCGGCCCGATCGCCGCGGTCTGCGCCGGGCTTCTGATCGGAGATGTCGGGGCGCGGTTCGGCATGTCCGAGGAGACCCGCAAGTACGTCGACGCTTTCTGGATGCTGGTGGACGAGATACTCAACGCCGTGCTTTTCCTGTTGATTGGGGTGGAGATTTTCGCGATCCGGTTCGACGCGGATATCCTGACGACGTCGGTCGCCTCGATCGGCCTAGCGCTGGTCGGCCGGCTGGTCGCGGTGGTGGTGCCGATCCTCGCGCTGCGCCCGTTCCGCAACTTCGGCCCCGGCGTGACCCGCGTGATGACATGGGGCGGGCTGAAAGGCGGCATCTCGGTCGCCCTCGCGCTGTCCCTGCCGGACTCGCAGTGGACGGATGAAATCCTCTCGGCCACCTACGTGATCGTCGTCTTCTCGATCGTGGTGCAGGGGCTGAGTGTCGGCTGGCTCGCGAGACGCGCCGCGAAGGAGTAACGCAAAAGGCCCGCCACATTGGACGGGCCTTTCACATCTCAAGTCGCGAGAATCATTCGATCGGGCGGAACTCGCCCCGATCTTCGCTTGCGAGGCTCACCACGATGATGGCGATGAAGGCCGCGATGAAGCCCGGGATGATCTCGTAGAGGAACGAACCCCAGCCCAGCGAAATCCAGACGATCACGGTCAGTGCGCCGACGACGAGGCCAGCCACGCCGCCGAGACCCGTCATCCGTTTCCAGGTCAGCGACAGGATGATCAGCGGACCGAAGGCGGCACCGAACCCGGCCCAGGCATTCGAGACGAGGCCAAGCACTTTGCTGTCCGGGTTCGAGGCGATGATGATCGCCGCGATCCCCACGGCCAGCACCGCGAGACGACCGACATTCACCAAGGCACGGTCCGAGGCTTCCTTGTTGAAGACGATCTTGTAGAAGTCTTCGGTCAGCGACGAGGACGACACCAGAAGCTGGCTCGACACGGTCGACATGATCGCCGCCAGAAGCGCGGCATAGAGGAAGCCCGTCACCAGCGGATGGAAGAGCAGGTTCGACAGGATGATGAAGATCGTCTCCGGATCCTGCACGTCGAGCCCGTTACGCTGCGCATAGGCGCGGCCGAAGATCCCGACCGAGATCGCGCCGATCAGCGAGATCGCCATCCAGCCCATGCCGATATTCCGCGCTTTCGGCACATCGGCGACCGAGCGCACGGCCATGAAGCGCACGATGATGTGCGGCTGGCCGAAATAGCCCAGCCCCCAGGCGACGGCCGAGAGCCAGCCCGCGAAGGTCAGCCCGTTCGTCATCGACAGGAAGTTCGGGTCGATATCGCTCAGTCGGCTCGCAGCCGCGTCCACGCCGTCGCCCTGACCGGTCGTGAGGATCACGATCGGCATGATGACGAGCGCGAGCATCATGATGCAGCCCTGCACGAAGTCGGTGAGCGACACGGCGAGGAAGCCGCCGATCACCGTGTAGACCAGAACGACACCCAGCGTGAGGATGACCCCGGTCATGTAGCTGCCACCGAAGGCGCTGGCAAAAAGCTTGCCGCCGCCGACGAGACCCGACGCGGTGTAGACCGCGAAGAAGACCACGATGATCACCGCCGAAACCATCCGCAGCAATGTCGCGTGGCTCGGGAAGCGATTGGCGAGGAAGCCCGGGATGGTCAGCGCGTTGTCATAACGCTCGGTCTGCTCGCGCAGGCGCGGCGCCACGACGATCCAGTTCACGAACGCACCGACGAAAAGGCCGATCCCGATCCAGCTTTGCGTCAGGCCCGACACGAAGAGCGCGCCCGGCAGACCCAGAAGCAGCCAGCCCGACATGTCCGATGCGCCTGCCGAGAGAGCTGCAACCGCGGGGGGCAGGTTGCGCCCGCCCAGCATGTATTCCTCGGAACTCGACGTGGACTTGCGCCACGCGTAGACCCCAATGGCCAGCATCAGCACGAAATACAGTGCCAAGCTGATCCAGACTCCGATCTGCATTTTGTATCCTCCCTGTTACCGCATCTGCAAACTAGGGCAGATGCGCGCGTTTTCCCGTTTGGAGCGGACGATACAGGAGGACAAGAAGTCGAACCGACCAAAGTTTTTTCATTGGAAGGCCATTCGCCCAAAAATCTCGCCAATCATGGGAACAGAGCCCAATCATGTCATTTCAGGCAATTCACACGGAATTACGCAAATGAAAACGCCCGCGCGGTAGGCGCGGGCGTTTCGAATTCCAATCCTAGGCGGATTAGCGACGCAGGCCGAGGCGCTCGATCAGCGACTGGTAACGTGCGACGTCTTTCGCCTTCAGGTAGTCGAGCAGCTTGCGGCGCTGCGCGACGAGCATCAGAAGACCACGACGCGAGTGGTTGTCTTTCTTGTGCTCTTTGAAGTGCTCGGTCAGGTTCGCGATGCGCTTGGTCAGGACTGCGACCTGGACTTCGGGGGAACCGGTGTCACCTTCTTTGGTGCCGTATTCCTTGATAAGCGCGTTCTTGTCTTCAACAGTGATCGACATCGGGATCTCCTTACATTGAGGGTTCGGGCGCAAGCCGGGATGTCGTCCAGCAAGGTCCATAGACTGCCCCTTTCGGAACAGATGCGCGCGTATAGACGCGAATCGGCCTGTTGAAAAGCCTTATTTCAAAGCGCCTACCGCCTGTTGCGCCGCGAATTGCTCGGGCGTGAAGAGTGCGATGTCCTGCGCGCTCAACTCCGGCGCGTCGAGCACTTCGGCCAGCCGTATCCCATCGAGCAGGATCCACGCCGCACCGGAATGAACCTCCGAGGGCTCCACACTGATCTGCGGCAAGGCCGCGCCCTGCGGATCGTAGATCACGGCCAGCCGATCCTCGCCCGCCGTGTAATCGGCGATCGTTGCGGGCGTCGCCGGGTCGATCCAGTCGCTCAGCGCAAAGCTGTCGGGATCTTCGCCACCATGCAGCCAATCGCCGGAGCCGCCAAGGAGCGTATCCTCCCCTGCCCCGCCATTGAGGGTATCGGCATCGGCCGCCCCCAGATCGCGCGTCTGCGGCGTGACGCCGCGCAGCAGATCGTTTCCCGCATTGCCATTCAACTCGTCGCGCCCGGCATCCCCGGTCAGCGTGTCTGCGCCATCCGCTCCGACCAACGTATCGCCCCCAGTGCCGCCCGCAAGTGTATCGTCTCCCACGCCACCGATCAGCGTGTCGCCCCCCGCCTCACCAGAGAGCCGATCCGCCCCTGACCCACCGGAGAGGAAATCCGGATCCGCGCCACCTGCGAGCACATCCGCGCCGTCGCCGCCGATCAGCGTGTCCGCCCCCGCCTCTCCGCGCAGCGTATCGTTGCCGGCCGCCCCGAGAAGCTCGTCATCACCGCTGCCGCCAAGCAGGCTGTCATCGCCACCATATCCATCGATCTGGTCATCGCCCGCCGCCCCCGCGATCGCATCGTCGGACGCATCACCCCAGGTCATGTAATCCTCCGGGCCGGGCGCTGGGGGATCGACCGGTACCGGCGAAGCCTCTCCGGCACTGACCAAGGTAAGAAAGTTGCCCTCACTCTCCATGGACGTGCCATCCGGATCACCCTGCGGCGGCTCATCCTCCTCATTGTCGGAGGAAACCACCATGAGACCCGCCGTGGCACCCGCCATCAGCAGACCCAGAAATCCCGACAGAAACAACATTTCGAGCACCCCCGTGAAGATGCGCGGACGTTACGGTCGCGGAGAAGAATTCCCTAGGACTTAAGCGTTAAATGCTTAACGATACGCTCACCCTTCCGGGGCGAACCACAGCTCGGGCTGATGCTCGTACGCGATGTAGAGCGGATGCTTCGGCGCGCCCGCCTTGGTCAGCCCGAGATGGTGCAGCGCCCGGCCACTGGCGCGCAGCAAGTCCTCTACTGCGGCGCCCCGTTGAAGATGCGCCCCATGCGCGCCCCAGGCACAGATGATCCGGTCTTCGGGACCGCTCGCCCAATCGAGGCTCTCGCGGATCGACGCATCATTCTCCGGACCGACCGGATCTTCCTGCGCCCGCATCACCTTCGGATCGGTTGCGCGATAGGCGAAGATATTGGTCACACGGAACGCCCCGAAACCCAGCGCCCGCGCGCGGCGCTCGCAGCGCTCCACCGTGGGATCGTTCTGCACTTCGGTCGCGGTCGAGGGGTTGAGCATGATGAAAAGCGCCCGGGGTTTGCTGTCGTCCCAGACCCGCGTCAGCAGGTAGCGGTAGTTCTCGCAATCCGAATAGACCGCGATGGAGGGGGCGTCGCCTTTAATATGCTCGCGGGTGATCATCTCTCGTCCTGACCGTTGCGTGTGTGGCAGAGGGCGGAGGCCTCCGGCGGGGATATTTGGACCAAGGGGAAGGGCGCGTCAAAGATTGAAGACGCGGCTCGGATGGACCTCGCCGGATTTGTAGATGCCGACGGCAAGCGGTTTGCCCTCATGGCTCACCCAGACTTCCTCGCCCCATTCGGCGTCACCCGGCAGAACCATGCCCGGATTGCCGTTCTTCAGCCGCACCGCGCCCTCGGGCGTGGCTTTCAGCTGCACCAGTTCGTCAAGACCAAGCTCCACAGGCAGCAGTTTCGCATCGAGTTCGGGCGTCTTTGCCAGTTCGTCTATCTCCGCCAGCGTGATCCCGTCGCTCGCCTCGAAAGGCCCCGACCATTCGCGGCGCAGCCAGAGGACGTGGCCGAGACAGCCCAGCTTCTGCCCCAGATCGCGCGCGATGGAGCGTACATAGCCGCCCTTGCCGCAAACCAGTTCCAGCTCGACCGTATCGGCATCGGGCCGGCCCAGCATCACGAGGCTTTCGACATAGAGAGGCCGCGCGGCCAGTTCCATTTCCTCGCCCGCCCGGGCTAGGGCATAGGCGCGCTCGCCATCAACCTTCACCGCGGAGAATTGCGGCGGCACCTGTTCGATATCACCTTCGAAAGCGGTCAGCGCGGCGGCGATCTCTTCATCGGTGGGGCGCAGATCGGAGGTCTCGATCACCTCGCCCTCGGCATCGTCGGTCTTGGTCGCAGCCCCCAGCCGCACCTGAAACCGATAGCACTTCAGCGCATCGGTGATGAAAGGCACCGTCTTCGTCGCCTCGCCCAGCGCCACCGCCAGAACCCCGGTCGCCGCCGGGTCGAGCGTGCCCGCGTGGCCCGCCTTCTTGGCGCCCAGCGCCCAGCGCACCTTGTTCACCACCGAGGTGGAGGTGATGTCCGCGGGCTTGTCCACGATCAACCAGCCGGAAATGTCGCGACCCTTCTTGCGTGCCATGAGGCCTCCGTAGTCAACAGGGGCCGCCTGCTAGCCCAAGCGGCGCAAGCCGTCAATCGCCAGCAGCGGGGTCCGCGGGCGCGATCAGCGCCACGATCGGCCCCATCGGCAGGCCCATATCCTCGCGCCCCTGGCCGGGAATGGTCAGCCGAGATATCTTTCCGTCGAGATAGAGCGCGTTGGGCACCTGCATCTCGTCACGGAAGAAACGACCGAATTCGTGAAAGCTCACCGGCGCATCGGAGATCGCGAAATAGGCGGTCTTGCCATCGGCCGAGACACCCACCCCGTTGCGGATGTTCTTCGAGGTGCCGTCGGCGAGGAATTTCGGATGCAGCGCGCCGTCGATCACGAGCATCGGCCCCGATTGCGTCGCATAGGTGCAGTCCTTCGGGTCAGCGGCGAAGGCGCGCGATTCCGTCACCGAGAATGTCTCGCCGATGCAGAAGACACCATTTGGCAGCAGGCCGAAATTGCCCGGCCCTTCGGAGGTGACGATCGAATGCAGTTCCTTGCCGTTCTCGATGAACAGGCCCACCGGCTTGCGATCGGGATGGTACATCCCCGCATTCATCGCGAAGATAACGCGGTCGCCTTTGGGGACGACTTCGGAAAGCCGCTCGGGCGTTCCGATCAGATTGCCATCGGGATCGTCGAGGAACAGCTTCAGGTCCTGCCCGAGCTGCGCTTCGCAGACCGTGTAGGTCACGCCGTCGAAGCTGCGATCCGCGCAAGGAGCGTCGGCCAGCGCAGGCGTGGCCAGCAGCATCAGCGCGGCAGCATTAGTTGAGATCGTCTTCATCGTCTTCGTCATCGTCCCGCGCAGCGATATCGCGCTGCACCGTCTCGTCCGAAAACATACGGCGCGTCTCGTCCAGCCGGTCATAAGTCTCGTCCAGCCGGAAGCGCAGATCGGGGCTGTATTTCGCGGTCATTTCTTTGCCCAGCAGACGCCGCAGCTCGCCCTTGTTGCGCGCGAGCACCGCGATCAGCTCTTTGCCGCCTTCCCCGCCCAAGGGCGTGACATAGGCGGTCGCGACCTTCAGGTCTGGAGAGCAGCGCACTTCGCCCACCGTCACCGAGAAGCGGCTGAGATCGGGATCATGCACGTCGCCGCGCATGAGGAGGTCCGACAGCGTGCGTCGGATCAACTCGCCCATGCGAAGCTGACGTTGCGAGGGGCCATCGCCCGAGGAGAAACGGTTCTTTGCCATGGCGCTCACATAGGGCGTCTGCGGGTTTTGCGCAACGGGGGCTTTGCCAACCACGCCTGCGCAAGCTAGATAGCGCGAAACCGTGAAGGAGAAAGACATGAGCGACCTACCGGGCATCGTGATCACCGGGGCGTCGGGCCGGATGGGCCAGATGCTGATCCGCACCGTGAGCGAGAGCGACAAGGCGCGCCTTGTGGGCGCCGTCGAACGCACGGGCCACGACTGGGTCGGACAGGATCTGGGCGAGGCGATGGGCGGCGCACCGAACGGCGTGATCGTGACCGACGATCCGCTGGAGGCGTTTTCCGGGGCGCAGGCCGTGATAGACTTCACCGCGCCTGCCGCCACCCGCGAATTCGCGAAGATCGCGGCGCAGGCACGCCTGACCCATGTGATCGGCACGACCGGCATGGACGAGGACGACATCGCGGCGCTCAAGCCATGCGCGCGCCATGCCGTGATCGTGCGGGCGGGGAACATGAGCCTCGGGGTGAACCTGCTTACGCAGCTGACGAAAAAAGTCGCACAGGCGCTCGATGCCGACTGGGATATCGAGGTGATCGAAGCCCATCACAACAAGAAGGTCGATGCACCCTCTGGCACCGCGCTGATGCTGGGCGAGGCGGCGGCGGAAGGCCGTGGCGTCTCGCTCGAAGACAATCGCGAGTCGGGCCGCGACGGTATCATCGGCGCACGCAAGCATGGCGCGATCGGCTTCTCGGCCATTCGAGGCGGCGATATCGTGGGCGAGCATGACGTGCTGTTTGCCGGCATGGGCGAGCGGATCATCCTGCGCCATGTCGCGACCGATCGGGCCATCTTCGCGCGCGGCGCGCTCAAGGCCGCGCTCTGGGGTCAGGACAAGCGCCCCGGCGAATACGACATGCTCGACGTGCTGGGGCTCTGAGTCACAGCAGTTTCGGATTGGCTCAAATATCCTGGGGGTGAGGCGCAACGCGCCGAGGGGGCGACGCCCCCTGCCCCGGCATCAAAGGGCGCCGCGATCAGAAGTCGATCGCGAGGCCCTTCTTCTCCCAATCGCCGTAGCGCACGGGCTCGGGACCGTCGCGACCGCCAAGCTCGGTCGGGAGTTCCGCCGCCTGCGCGTTCTTGCGGCGCTCCTCGGCTTCGGCGAGCGCGCGCAGGGCTGCGGGCGGCAAGTCGCGCTTATCTTCGGGCTGATCGGACATGGCGCGTCCTTTCTTGTCTGTGGATCGGGGCATGATATAGGCCTGCGCTTAAGCCGCAACAAGCCAGGAAGCCGCAGCCCATGTCCAGACCCGACCCCGCGCGCCGCGCAGCCCTTGGCCTGATCGTGGGCGTTCTCGAGGATCGCGAAAGCCTCTCCGAGCAAATCGGCGCGGAAGCGCTCGACGGGCTGGAGCCTGCGCAACGCGCTCGCGCCCAGCGCCTCGCGACGACGACGCTGCGCCATCTGGGCCGCGCCGACCGGATTCTCAAACCTCATCTGCGCCGTCGCACGCCGACGGACGTGATGGCGATCCTGCGGCTGGCCACGGTCGAGCTGCTGGAGGAAAAGCAAGCCCCGCATGGCGTCGTCGATGCCGCCGTGACGCTGGTGAAATCGGCCGGACCGAAGTTGCAGAGCTTCTCGGGACTGGTGAATGCCGTGCTGCGCAAGGTCTCCGAGGAGGGTGAGAAATGGGCCACGACGCCTGCGCCCGAAATGCCGGGCTGGCTGCGCGGGCGCGTGATGTCGTCCTTCGGCAAGAAGGCCGCTCAGGCGATGGAAGTCGCGCATCTGGCCGGTGCGCCGCTCGACCTGAGCGTGAAGGACGATGCCGCAGGATGGGCCGAGACACTGGGGGCGACGCTTCTGCCCACGGGCTCGCTGCGGCTGACCGATCCGGGCAAAGTGTCCGAGCTAGCCGGTTTCGAAGACGGCGCGTGGTGGGTACAGGATGCCGCCGCCGCGCTGCCCGCGAAACTTTTGGCCCCTGAGGCGGGCGCACGGGTGCTCGACCTTTGCGCAGCCCCCGGCGGCAAGACGCTGCAACTCGCCGCGATGGGGACCGATGTGACCGCCCTCGACATTTCCGAGGCGCGGCTGGAGCGGCTCGCGGAGAACCTCGACCGGACGCAGATGGAGGCCGAGATCGTCGCCGCCGACGCGCTCGAATGGGAGCCGGATGCGCTCTTCGACGCGATCCTGCTCGATGCGCCCTGCTCGGCCACCGGCACGATCCGCCGCCATTCCGATCTGCCCTTCATCAAGGACGGCGCCTCGATCAAGCCGCTCTTCGCGCTTCAGGAACAACTCCTCGACCGCGCGCTGCAATGGCTCAAACCCGGCGGCATGCTGGTCTATGCGACCTGCTCGCTTCTGCCCGAAGAGGGTGAGGCGCAGATCAAGGCGGCGCTCACCCGGCATCCGGACCTCACCGTGATCCGCCCCGATCTGCCCGGCATCGATCCCGCGTGGATCACCGAGGAAGGCGGGCTGCGCCTGCGGCCCGATTTCTGGCCTGATCTCGGGGGGATGGACGGATTCTACATGGCGCGACTGCAACGCTCTGCGTGAACTGGCACCGCAGGCGGTGACAGCGCGCCTGCCTCCCAGTAACGTGACCGCATTCCCCGACAGAAGGGCATGCAAGCGGCGACGGAATGGGCAAGGACAGAACCCGATCATCGGCAAAATTCGGCATGGCGCTGAACCGGCTCGCTGCTGCGCGCGCGGGCCGTGCGCAAACCGTGACCGGCTTCGTCAGCCAGCCGGAACCGCGCACGATCGGCTCTTATGCCAAGGGGCGGCAACTCGTTCAGGGCAATTTCCTGTTCGCCGGCTTCCTGATCGAAGGCCCGGGGGTCAACATCTGGGATCTGCCGATGCCTGACCCCGCGTTCGAGGATGCGCTTCACGGTTGCGGTTGGCTGGACGATCTCGCCGCGCTGGGCACCCGCGAGGCCCGGATCCGCGCGCAGGATTGGGTCTTCGGCTGGATCGACCGCTTCGGCGACGGCAAAGGGCCGGGCTGGACGCCTGATCTGACCGGGCGCCGCCTGATCCGCTGGATCAACCACGCGGTCCTGCTTCTGAACGGGCGCGAGCGCGTGGATGCCGACCGCTTCTTCCACGCCTTGGGCAAGCAGACGATCTTCCTTTCGAAGCGCTGGTCCGGCGCGGTGCAGGGGCTGCCCCGGTTCGAGGCGCTGACCGGTCTCGTCTATGCGGGACTTGCGCTGACCGGGATGGAGCGGCACGCCGCCCCCGCGCTCGAGGCGCTGTCGCGCGATTGCGCGCAGGAAATCGACGCGGAGGGCGGGATCGCCAGCCGGAACCCCGAGGAACTGCTCGAGATCCTGACGCTTCTCAACTGGGCAGCCGAGGCATTGGAAACGGCGGGGCGCACGCCGCCGGGTCCGCTCCTCGATGCGATCGCTCGGATTGCGCCCACCCTACGCGCACTGCGCCACTCCGATGGGGCGCTGGCGCGGTTTCACGGCGGCGGACGCGGCCCCGAAGGGCGGCTCGACGCAGCGCTCTCGGCGACCGGCATCCGCAGCGTGCGGCGCGAACCGATCGCGATGGGCTATGTGCGAATGCAGGGGGGGCGCGGCTCTCTCATCATCGACGCGGCGCGACCTCCGCAGGGCGAGGCCTCGGCCAATGCCCATGCGTCGACGCTGGCTTTCGAGCTGACCTCCGGTCGTCGCCCGCTGATCGTCAATTGCGGCTCGGGCGCGCAGTTCGGCGCGGATTGGCACCGGGCGGGCCGGGCCACCGCCAGCCATTCGACCCTCTCGATCCGCGGCTATTCCTCGTCGCGCCTCGGCCCCGAGCGCCTCTTCGGACGGGCACCGCGCGCCTTTCTCGACAAGACGCCGAAAAACGTCTGGTTCAAGCCCGACGATCTGTCTGAGACCGGGATGATCTTCGGCCATGACGGCTATGCCGAGACCCACGGCATGTCGCATATCCGCGAATTGGACCTCTCCGTCGACGGGCGCGAATTGCGCGGCCGCGACACCCTAGGGGCGATGACTCCCGACGATATCGAGCGCTTCGACCAGATCTTCGAGCGCGAGGGGCTGCGCGGCATCCCCTTCGATATCCGCTTTCACCTGCATCCCGATTGCGACGCGGCACTCGATCTGGGTGGCACCGCCGTTTCGGTCGCGCTGCGCACCGGGGAAATCTGGATTTTCCGCCATGACGGGGTCGCCGATCTGGCATTGGAACCCTCGGTTTACCTGGAAAAAGGGCGCATTCGCCCGCGTCCTGCACAACAGATCGTGCTTTCCAGCAAGGTTCTGGACCGGGCCTGCCAGATTGGCTGGACCTTTTCGCAAGCACGCGATAACCCCTCGGCCATCGACGCGCCCTGACCTTGGGGCAAATCCCCCAAGGATGGCCGGGCGCCCCTGACCTGAGCCTTGCGAGGAGCTGCCCGTGACCCGCCCGATCCCCCTGACCCGTGCGCTGATTTCCGTTTCCGACAAGACCGGACTGGTCGACTTCGCCCAAGCGCTTGCTGCGCGCGGTGTGGAACTGCTATCCACCGGCGGCACCGCCAAAACCCTGCGCGAAGCTGGCCTCAGCGTGCGCGACGTGGCCGATCTGACGGGCTTCCCGGAGATGATGGACGGTCGCGTTAAGACGCTCCACCCGAAGGTGCATGGCGGCCTGCTGGCGCTGCGCGACAACGAAGAACACCTCGCCGCGATGGAAGCGCACCAGATCGAGGCGATCGACCTGCTGGTGGTGAACCTCTACCCGTTCGAGGAAACCGTGGCGAAGGGCGCCGATTACGACACCTGCATCGAGAACATTGATATCGGCGGCCCGGCGATGATCCGGGCTGCGGCGAAGAACCACGCGTTTGTCTCGACCGTCGTGGATGTCGAAGATTACGCCGCCGTGCTGGAAGAGCTCGACGCGAATGATGGCGCGACCTCCTACCCGTTCCGCCAGCGCCTCGCCCAGATCGCCTATGCGCGCACCGCGGCCTATGATGCCGCCGTCTCGACCTGGATGGCTGGCGCCATCGGCGAGCAGACCCCGCGCCGCCGCGCTTTCGCGGGTACGCTCGCCCAAACGCTGCGCTATGGCGAAAACCCGCACCAGTCGGCGGCCTTCTACCTCGACGGTACGAACCGCCCCGGCGTCGCGACCGCGAAGCAGCTGCAGGGCAAGGAACTGAGCTACAACAACATCAACGACACCGATGCCGCCTACGAGCTGGTCTCGGAATTCGGTACCGAGAAGCCCGCCGTCGCGATCATCAAGCATGCCAATCCCTGCGGCGTGGCGACAGGCGAAACCGTGATCGAGGCCTATAAGCGCGCCTTCGACTGCGATCGCACCTCGGCCTTCGGCGGCATCATCGCGCTGAACCAGACGCTCGACGCGGCGACCGCCGAAGAGATCACCAAGATTTTCTCCGAAGTCATCATTGCGCCCTCGGTGGACGAGGCGGCGAAAGAGGTTATCGCGAAGAAGAAGAATGTGCGCCTTCTCGAAACCGGTGGCCTGCCCGACATCACCGCACCGATCACGACCTATCGTCAGGTCGCGGGCGGTTTCCTCGTACAGGACAAGGACAACGGCGTGATCTCGCTGGACGATCTGAAAGTCGTGACCGAGCGCCAGCCCTCCGAGCAGGAGCTGAAAGACCTTCTGTTCGCGTGGAAAGTCGCGAAACACGTCAAGTCGAACGCGATCATCTACGTCAAGGACGGCGCGACCGTCGGCGTGGGCGCGGGCCAGATGAGCCGCGTCGACTCGACCCGGATCGCGGCGCGCAAAGCGGAAGACATGATGGAAGCCGCTGGTCTGAGCGAGACTCCCACCAAGGGGTCTGTCGTGGCCTCGGACGCCTTCTTCCCCTTCGCCGACGGCCTGATCACCGCGGCTGAGGCAGGCGCCACCGCGATCATCCAGCCCGGCGGCTCGATGCGCGATCAGGAAGTGATCGACGCGGCGAACGAGCGTGGTCTCGCGATGGTCTTCACCGGAATGCGCCATTTCCGCCACTGATCCGCCCGTATCTTCGCGTAGCCCGGTGGATGCCGGGCTGCACCTTCTGGCATGAAGACGTGACGAGAAACAAACGAGGGCCAGATGCGGCTAGCAGCGAAAGTGACAGCGGGCGTCCTGCTCCTCGACCAGGTGTCGAAATATATCGTGGTGCAGGGGATGCATCTCGACCAGCGCGGCGCGATCGACGTGGTGCCGCCCTACCTCAACTTTCGCATGGCATGGAATCGCGGCGTCAATTTCGGCCTGTTCTCCGGCGAAACCGACTGGATGCGCTGGGTGCTGATTGTCGTCGCGCTGGTGATTTCGCTCTGGGTCTGGGTCTGGATCGCGCGTGAGCCGCATTCGCGCCGGGTGAATATCTCGGCCGGGCTGCTGGTCGGTGGCGCGCTCGGAAACGTCGTCGACCGGCTCGTTTACGGCGCGGTGGCGGATTTTCTCAACATGTCGCTACCGGGTTGGGAGAACCCCTATTCTTTCAACGTGGCAGATGTGGCAATTTTCCTTGGCGCTGTCGGTCTGGTGCTGTTCACCGGCAAGGACCATCGCGCCAACGAAGGCTAGCCTGTTTTTCGCAGGTGACGACGCTCCAATGTTGCGTTAAGACAGGGGCGGAACTGGCAAGGGAGTGGTTCATGCAGGCGAAGATCGGCACGCTCGGACTCGCGTTTACAGCGGTACTGACGCTGGCTGCCTGCGGCAATTCCCGCGACCCCAGCCTGATGAATCTGCGGTCTTCGCACCAAGGCCCGGACGAATTCGGCGTAATTCCGACGAAGCCGTTGGAGATGCCGGAGAACCTGGATGCCCTGCCGCCGCCCACGCCGGGCGGCGCGAACATCACCGATCCCACGCCCGAAGCTGATGCCGTCGCCGCTCTTGGCGGCAATCCGCGCCGCCTCGATCGGAACGGCCAGGTGCCGACGTCGGATCGGGCGCTCGTCTCCGCGGCTTCGCGTTACGGCAGCCAGGCGGGCATCCGCCAGACCCTCGCCGCCGAAGATTACCAGTGGCGCAAGGATCACGACGGTCGCCTGCTCGAACGTCTGTTCCAGGTTTCGGTCTACTACAAAGCCTACAAGCCGATGGAGCTCGACCAGTCGGCAGAGCTCGAGCGCTGGCGCCGTCTCGGCGTCGTCACCCCGGGCGCCCCGCCCTCGGGTGAAGCGCAGCAAGCGGTCAAGTAATCCGAAAGATCATCACGAGAACGTCACCAGCGTTTGCACGCGAAGCGAGAGTGCTTATCTTCGCCGAAACTGTGTCTTGTGAGGAGTTGGGCATTGCGTGCATTCCTGTTCGCCCTGCTGACATTGGCAGGTCTGAGCCCGGCGGTGGCCGGTGACGTCTCTACTTTCGAGTTGGAAAACGGCCTGAAAGGCGTCGTGATCGAAGATCACCGCGCGCCCGTCGTGGTCCATATGGTCTGGTACAAAGCCGGATCGGCCGACGAGAAGCGCGGCAAATCCGGCATCGCGCATTACCTTGAACACCTGATGTTCAAGGGCACCGACACCATGGCCCCCGGCGAGCTGTCGAAGACGGTCGCCGCCAATGGCGGTTCGGACAACGCCTTCACCAGCTTCGATTACACCGCCTATTTCCAGCGCATCGCCGCGGACCGACTGCCGCTGGTGATGAAGATGGAAGCGGACCGGATGCGCAATCTGCGTATCTCGCCCGACGACGCGAAGACCGAGCTGCAGGTGATCCTGGAAGAGCGTGCGCAGCGTACCGATTCCAACCCGCAGGCGCTGTTCAACGAACAGGAGCGCGCCGCCCAGTTCCTCAACTCGCCCTATGGCACGCCGGTCATCGGCTGGCGCAAGGAAATGGAAGGCCTGACCCGGCAGGACGCGCTCAAGTGGTATCACGAATATTACGCGCCAAATAACGCGGTACTCGTGGTCGCGGGCGATGTGAAGCCCGACGAGGTGAAGGCGCTGGCCGAGAAGTATTACGGCAAGCTGAAACCGACCGAGGACCTGTCGCCCCGCGCCCGCCCGCAAGAGCCGCCGCAACGCGCCGCGCGCCACCTGACCTTCGAGGACGCCCGCGTCGCCCAGCCCTATCTGGTCCGCACCTATCTCGCCCCCGAGCGCAATCCGGGCGATCAGAAGCGCGCGGCCGCCCTGACCGTTCTGTCGGAGATTCTCGGCGGCAATCAGGCGACCTCCGTACTTGGCCGAAAGCTGATCTACGGCGACGGCACCGCGATCTACGCGTCGAGCTATTATGACGGCATGTCGATCGACCCGACGACGTTCAACCTCTCGGTCATGCCTGCCAAGGATGTGAGCCTCCCCGAGGCCGAAAAGGCGCTCGACAAGGCGCTGGCGCAATTTCTGAAGGAAGGCATCGACCCTGAGCAATTTGCCCGCATCAAGACGCAGGTGAAGGCCTCCGAGATCTATTCGCGCGACAACACGCAGGGCCTCGCACGGCGCTATGGCGAAGCACTGGCCTCGGGCTTCACGGTGAAGGATGTCGAGGACTGGCCGGACGTTCTGATGTCGGTGACCGAGGAGGACGTGATGGCCGCGGCCCGCGATCTGTTCCAGAACAAGTCCTCGGTGACGGGCTATGCCAAGCGTCCCGATGACGCCCCCGCCGAGACTGCGGCCCCCGCCGCGCCGCCCGTGACCGCGCAGGAGATCACGCAATGATCCATACCCGTTTCCCGATCACAGCGCGCCTCGTGATGGCGTCGCTCTTCGCCTTTGTGCTGGCTCTGCCCGCCCGCGCGATCGACATTCAGCAGGTCACCTCGCCCGGCGGTATCAAGGCGTGGCTGGTGGAGAACCACGACATCCCCTTCACCGCGCTCGACATCGCCTTCCGGGGCGGGGCGAGCCTCGATGCCAAGGGCAAACGCGGCGCGATCAACCTGATGACCGCCACGCTCGAAGAAGGCGCGGGAGAGAAGAACTCGCAGCAATTCGCCGAGGCCGAGGAAGCACTGGCCGCACAGTTCGGCTTCGATGTGGGCGACGACTCGCTCGACATCTCGGCCCGGATGCTGACCGAGAACCGCGACAAATCCGTCGATCTTCTGCGCGAGGCGCTGGTCAATCCGCGCTTCGATCAAAGCGCGATCGAACGCGTGCGCCAGCAGGTGCTCGCCGTGATCGCGTCGAGCAAACAGGACCCGAACGACATCGCGGGCGAGAAATTCCGCGAGATCACCTATGGCGATCATCCCTATGGTAGCTCGCTCAACGGCACCACCGAGAGCGTGAAGGGCCTGACGCGCGAGGACCTGTTCGAGGCCAAGGACCGTGTGATGACCCGCGATCACATGGTGGTCTCCGCAGTGGGCGACATCACCCCGGAAGAACTCGGGCCGATGCTCGACAAGCTGCTGGGCGATCTGCCCGCCAAGGGCGCCGACATGCCACCCCCCGCGGATCCGAGCTTCAAGGGCGGCGTGACCACGGTCGATTTCGACAGCCCGCAATCGGTGGTGATGTTCGGCCAGAAGGGGATCGGGCTGAAAGACCCCGATTTCTTCGCGGCCTATGTCCTCAACCAGATCCTCGGCGCGGGCGGGTTCTCGTCGCGCCTGATGGACGAGGTGCGCGAGAAACGCGGCCTGACCTATGGCATCGCCTCCTATATCGTCGACAAGGATCTGGCGAAGACTTGGCAGGGCAGCTTTGCCTCCGCCAATGAGAAGGTCGCAGAGGCGATCTCGGTCGTGAAAGAACAGTGGAAGAAAGCGGCGACCGGCAAGGTCACCGACAAGGAGCTGGAGGACGCCAAGACCTACCTCACCGGTGCCTATCCGCTGCGTTTCGACGGCAATGGCACGATCGCGGGCATTCTCACGGGGATGCAGCTCAACGACATGGCGCCGAGCTATATCGACACCCGCAACGACAAGGTGAACGCGGTCACGAAGGAGGATATCCAGCGCGTGGCCAAGCGCATCCTGAACCCCGACAACCTGACCTTCGTCGTCGTCGGACGCCCGCAGGGCCTGAACTGATTTCGCTGGGGATAGCTGGCGCGAATCTCTTTAGATGAGCGCCGCGCCATGCTATCCGTAGTGGAATGAACCAGCACAACCGCAATATCGGCGCGTCTGAGCGTCCCGTGATCCGGCAGCTCGATGACGCTGCGGCAAACCGCATCGCAGCGGGCGAAGTGGTCGAGCGCCCGGCATCGGCGGTGAAAGAGCTGGTGGAGAACGCGCTGGATGCAGGCGCGTCTCGGGTCGCGGTGGAATATTGCGATGGCGGCAAGACGCTTATCCGCGTGACCGATGACGGCTGTGGGATGACCGCCGAGGATCTGCCGCTGGCGCTCTCGCGCCATGCCACCTCGAAGATCGACGGATCGGACCTTCTGAACATCCACACTTTCGGCTTTCGCGGCGAGGCGCTGCCCTCGCTCGGCGCGGTCGGACGGCTAACGATCACCTCGCGCGTCGATGGTCTCGACGCCTTCCAGATCAGCGTGGCGGGCGGCCAGATCGGACCGGTGAAACCGGCGGCGCTGAACCGGGGTACCGTGGTCGAACTGCGCGACCTGTTCTTCGCCACGCCCGCGCGGCTGAAATTCATGCGCACCGACCGGGCCGAGGCGCAGGCGATCGCCGATGTGATGAAGCGGCTGGCGATGGCGGAGCCCTATGTCAGCTTCACCCTCACCGATGTGTCCAACGGCAAATCGCGCGAGATTTTCCGCGCCGATGGCGAGCAGGGCGAATTGTTCGACGCGCTGTCCGAGCGTCTGGCCCGGGTGATCGGGCGGGCCTTTTCGGACAACGCGGTGAAGATCGACGCCGAGCGCGAAGATATCCGCCTGACCGGTTACGCCGCGCTGCCCACCTATTCGCGCGGCGCGGCGGTGGAGCAGTTTCTCTTCGTCAATGGTCGCCCGGTCCGCGACAAGCAGCTGACCGGCGCACTGCGCGCGGCTTACATGGATTTCCTCAGCCGCGAGCGTCACCCCGCCGCCTGCCTGTTCCTGACCTGCGAGCCCGAGCGCGTCGACGTCAACGTCCACCCCGCCAAGGCCGAGGTCCGCTTCCGCGAGGCCGCGACCGTGCGCGGGCTGATCGTGACGGGGCTACGCCATGCGCTGGCGCAAGCGGGGCATCGGGCGTCCTCGACCGTCTCGGATGCGACGCTCGGCGCGATGCGGCCCGAACCGACCGTCGATCAGCCACCGCGCATTTACCAGATGGATCGCCCGAGCCTTGGCGCGATGCGGTCGTCCTACTCCGCGCAGGCGCCGCTGCCCGATCCGGCCTATCAGCCCCCATCCTACCCGCAGCCGTCCTTCCAAGAGGCCCCTGCGCCCAGCTTCGACTATGCGCCCTCGGCGCGGGCCGAGGCCCCGGCCCCCGCAGAGCCCGCGCTGACCGAAAAGCCCTTGGGGGCTGCCCGCGCGCAGGTGCATGAGAATTACATCATCGCCCAGACCGAGCGCGGCATCGTCATCGTCGATCAGCACGCGGCCCATGAGCGGCTGGTCTATGAGAAGCTGAAGGGCCAGATGGCCGAGAACGGCGTGCCCGCGCAGGCGCTGTTGATCCCCGAGATTGTGGAGCTTTCCCAAGGCGACGCCGCGCTGCTCCTGGAACATGCCGACGCGCTTTCCCGCCTTGGGCTGACCATCGAACCCTTTGGCGGCAGCGCGATTGCGGTGCGCGAAACCCCTGCCGTTCTGGGCGAAATCAATGCCGAAGGGCTGCTGCGCGACGTGCTCGACGAGCTGTCCGATCTGGGCGACAGCCAGTTGGTGCAGGCCAAGATCGAAGCGGTACTCAACCGCATGGCGTGCCACGGCTCGATCCGCTCGGGCCGCCAGATGCGCGCCGACGAGATGAATGCGCTGCTGCGCCAGATGGAGGCCACCCCCCATTCCGGCCAATGCAACCATGGGCGTCCGACATATGTCGAACTGAAGCTCAGCGATATTGAAAGACTGTTTGGCCGCACATGATCCAGCTCGGTTCCCTCACGCTCGACCTCAACGATCCCGTGGTTCAGGCTCTGATCGGCGCAGTCGTCGTCGCGCTGATCTTCGCCGGGCTGTGGCTGTCTGCGCGCAAGCGCGCGGCGGAACTGGATGCCGATCTGACCGCGGCCGAACCTTATCGCGAAGAGGCCCAGAACCTGCGCGAGGCGCTCGCTGCCTCTGAAGCTGCGGCAGAACGTCTGCACGAGGTCGAGGCCACGCTGGAGCGTACGCGAAACGCGCTCAACGACGAATACCGGGCGCGCGTTGCCAAGTCCGAGGCTTATGAGAGCCTGCAGCGCGAACATGCGGCGCGCCTCGAAGAATTGCGCGGCATGAAGAAGGAGATCGAGGATCGGTTCTCCTCGGTCGCCTCCGGCGTGCTGCAGAAGAACTCCGAGGCTTTCCTGTCGCTCGTCTCGGAACGGTTCAAAACCCATGAGAAGACCGCGCAGGAGGAACTCGACCGCCGCCGCGATGCGATCGAGCATCTGGTGAAGCCGCTCAACACCCGGCTCAACGAGTTCGGCGAGCAGATCCAGTCGATCGAGAAGGCCCGCAACGAGGCTTACGGCGCGATCCATGCGCAGGTGAAGACGCTGGCCCAAGGGCAAGCGCATCTGGGGCAGGAGACCCGCAAGCTTGTGCAGGCGCTACGGGCGCCGAAGACGCGGGGGCGCTGGGGCGAAATGCAGCTGCGGCAGGTCTTCGAGATGGCGGGGATGTCCGAGAACGTGGATTTCCACCTCGAGCAGCATTTCCAGACCGATGCAGGCGCGCGCCGCCCCGATGCGATCGTCCATATCCCCGGCGGCAAGAGCATCGTGATCGACGCCAAGACCCCGCTCGAGGCTTATCTCGATGCGCTGGAGGCGGAGACCCCGGAACTGCAGAACGCGGCCATCACCCGCCACGCGCAGCAGGTGCGTCAGCATGTGAAGCTGCTGTCCTCGAAATCCTATCAGGACCAGCTGCACGAGACGCCCGATTTCGTCGTCATGTTCATCCCCGGCGAGACCTTCGTGGCCGCCGCCGCCGAGGCCGATCCGGGCCTTATCGAATACGCGTTCGAGAACAAGGTGCTGATCGCCTCGCCGACGACGCTGATGGCGCTGGTGAAAGCCATCGCCTATGGCTGGCAGCAGGAGAAGATGGCCCGCAACGCCATTGAAGTGCAGAAGACCGCCAAGGATCTCTACGAGCGGATCAAGACCTTCGGCGGCCATGTCGAATCCGTCGGCAAGGCGCTGACCCGCTCGGTCGAGAGCTACAACAAGGCGGTGGGCTCGCTGGAAAGCCGCGTGCTGCCTTCCGCCCGCCGCTTCGAACAGATGGGCGTCGTGCCCGATGGCGGCACGCTGGAGACGCCCGCGCTGGTCGACAGCCATCCGCGCGCAGTCTCCGCCCCGGCGCTCGTGCAAGAGGAAGACTGACACCTATTGCCGCGTGCGCAAAAGAGGGCGGAGGCGCAAACTCAAGCCTCAGGAGGGATACATGCTCACCATAAGCCCGGCCAAAATCGCCCATGTCATCATCCGCGCCCGCAAGTTCGACGCGGGCGTGCCCGGCTCCGGCCAAGCCCGTGAGCTGCGTGCCTTCATCGCCGCGCTGAACGAGGATGAGCAAGCAGGTCTGACTGCGGTGATGTGGGTCGGGCGCGACACTTATGACGCGTCGGAACTGGATGAGGCGATCGCCACCGCCAAGGCCGAGGCCACCGCGCCCACCGAAGATTACCTGCTGGGCAATCCGATGCTGGCCGATCATCTCGAAGACGGGCTGAATGCGCTTGGTATCTCGCTCGAAGAGGCCGAGGAAGACATCTACCCCACGGTCTGAGCCGCGCATCCCAAGCGCCGGACAAGGAAAAGGCGGCCCCCGCAGGAGCCGCCTTCCTCATTTCCAACCTTGGCGCGCGTCACGCAGCCCATGCCGCATAAAGCGTCTCGGATCAGGCCACCAGACGATAGCCGCCCGATTCCGTCACCAGCAGGCGCGCATTCGAGGGATCGGGCTCGATCTTCTGACGCAGGCGATAGATATGCGTCTCGAGCGTGTGGGTGGTGACACCCGCATTATAGCCCCAGACCTCGTGCAGCAGCACGTCGCGCGGCACCACGCCGTCGGTCGCGCGATAGAGGAACTTGAGAATATTGGTTTCCTTCTCGGTCAGACGCACCTTGCGGTCCTTGTCGTCGACCAGCATCTTCATCGCGGGCTTGAACGTATACGGGCCGAGCTGGAATACGGCGTCTTCAGACTGTTCATGGGTGCGAAGCTGGGCGCGCAGACGTGCCAGAAGCACCGGGAACTTGAAGGGCTTGGTGACGTAGTCGTTGGCGCCGGAGTCGAGGCCGAGGATCGTATCGGCGTCGGTGTCATGCCCGGTGAGCATCACGATCGGACATTTCACACCGCTTTTGCGCAGCTTCTTGCACAGTTCACGGCCATCGGTGTCGGGAAGGCCCACATCCAGAACGACGAGGTCGTAAAGCGTCGATTTCGCCTTATCTACAGCTTCGTGACCATTGCTGGCCTCGAACACCTCGAAATCATCGGTCGCGACGAGCTGCTCGGCGAGCGCCTCGCGCAGATCGTTGTCATCGTCAACCAAAAGGACCTTCTTCAATGATGCCATGTCCTGAGCCTCCATTTGCGTTTGACGAATAGCTGTTGCCCTTTCACAGCGATGGCAAGGGTGGTGAAACCTATCTCACGCTGACGTGTCGAATCACCGGCAGATATTTCAATTTGTTACAGTCGAGGCTATCTCAGAGCGCATGACCGGTACCTATTCCCTCGGGCCGAGCCCGGCTGAACGACTGAATCGCGCCCGCGCCGATCTGCGCATGGGGCTGCCCGTCTTGCTGTCAGATCACCTCGCGGTGGCGGTCGAAACGCTCTCGCCCGAGCGGCTAGCGGCGTTGCGCGCACTGGGGCCGCTGACGCTGGTGCTGACCGCGCGCCGGGCCGAGACGCTGAAAGCCCGGGTCTATGACGCCGATATCGCCCGGATCGAAGTGCCTGCAGACGCCGATCTGCTCTGGCTGCGCGCGCTCGCCGATCCGGCCGACGATCTGCGCGTGCCGATGAAAGGCCCGCTCAAGGCCCTTCGCGGCGGCGATGCGGATCTCTCCCGTGCCGCTATCCGGCTGGCAAAGTCCGCCCAGCTTCTGCCCGCAGCGCTGATGGTCGCAGCGCCCGACCCCACGCCGACGGATCTGACCTGCATCACCGCCGAAGAGGCGCTCGCCGCTGCCGACATCCCGCAGGCTTTCGCCCCGGTCTCTGCCGCGCGCGTGCCGATGCGCGCCGCCGAAGCGGGGCGCCTGCATATCTTCCGCCCCGACAATGGCGCCGAGGAGCATTACGCGATCGAGATCGGTCGCCCCGATCGCTCGAAACCGGTTCTCGCGCGGCTGCATTCGGCCTGTTTCACCGGCGACGTTCTGGGCTCTCTGAAATGCGATTGCGGCCCGCAGCTGGACGCGGCGCTGACGCTGATGGGCCATGAGGGCGCGGGCATCCTGCTCTATCTCAATCAGGAAGGGCGCGGGATCGGGCTGGCCAACAAGATGCGCGCCTATTCGCTGCAGGATCAGGGTTTCGACACGGTCGAGGCGAACCACCGCCTCGGCTTCGAGGATGACGAGCGCGATTTCCGGATCGGCGCGGCGCTGCTGCGCAAGCTCGGGTTTTCGCAGGTGCGGCTGCTGACCAACAACCCCGCCAAGGTCGCGATGCTGGAGGCCAACGGCATCGACGTGACCGAGCGCGTGCCGCTGAAGGTCGGCATGAGCCGCCATAACGAAAACTACCTCGCCACCAAGGCGGCGAAATCGGGGCATATCCTGTGATGCGCCTGACGCCCGCGGGCCTGCTGTTTCGCGGCCGCCGTTTCCCGGTCGAGATCGGCCGCGGCGGCATCACAGGCAGCAAGCAGGAGGGCGACGGCGCGACCCCGTCGGGGCGGCTGCATATCCTGCGGATGTTCTACCGCGCGGATCGAATTGTCGCGCCTCAAGACTGGGCCGAACCGATTGGGCCACGCGATCTGTGGTGCGACGCCTCCGGGGATTCGGCCTATAACCAATTGGTTCGCGCCCCCTACCCCGCCTCGCATGAGGCGATGCGGCGCGCCGATCCGCTTTACGACATCGTACTGGTCACCGATTGGAACTATCCGCAGGCGCAGGCAGGCAAAGGCTCGGCCATCTTCCTGCATCAGCGCCGCCGCGCGGGCTACCCTACCGCAGGCTGCCTCGCCTTCCGCCGGGACCACCTGATCTGGATCGCGCAGCATGTTGCACCGGGCGAACCGCTCGACATTCCAATTCGGCTTGGAGGAAATATCCTCCGGGGGTCCGGGGGCGGAAAGTCCCCGGCGCTCAGCGCCCGGTACAAAGCTTAGGAATAGTCGCGTGCACCGAAGATTGCCGAGCCTACGCGCACGTGGGTCGCGCCGGCGGCAATCGCTTCCTCGAAATCAGAACTCATCCCCATCGACAGACCGTCGAGCCCGTTGCGCCCGGCCATCTCGGCCAGCATCGCGAAATGCGGCGCAGGGTCTTCGGATTCGGGCGGGATGCACATCAGCCCGACGACCGGAAGATCCTTCGCCCGCATGTCCGCGACGAAAGCGTCCAGATCATCGGGCAGCACGCCCGCTTTTTGTGGCTCCTCGCCAGTATTGACCTGAATGAAAAGATCGGGAGAAGCCCCGCGCGCCTGCGCCAGATTGGCCAGCTTCTTGCCCAGCGAGGGCCGGTCGAGCGTGTGAATTGCCTCGAACAGCTCCACCGCCAGCTTCGCCTTGTTCGACTGCAGCGGTCCGATCATATGGACTTCGCAGCCGGGAAAGTCCTCGCGCCAGGCGGGCCATTTGCCTTGCGCTTCCTGCACGTAGTTTTCGCCGAAGAGCCGATGCCCTTTGCGCAGAACCGCCTCGACCCGCTCGGCGGGCTGAACTTTCGACACGGCGATCAGCTTCACCGATCCCGCGTCGCGCCCTGCCTCGTCTTCCGCTTTCGCGATCCGCGCCTGAATGTCACTCAGTCCCATCTGGCCCTCCCTCGTCAGCGCGCCCAAGAAACACCGAAGGGCCCAAAAAGAAAAGAGCGGGCGCAAGGCCCGCTCTTCCCATCGTTCTGTCCCGAAGGATTAGAACGAGAACTTCACGCCGAGGTCGGCAACCATGTCCGAACCCGTGAGGTCGTTGTCAGCAACGCCGCCCTTGATGGTCGCGCCGCCGCCGAGGTCGTACTCAGCACCGAGACCGTACCAGGTCACGTCGGTGTTGTCGGTGTTGTCTTTGGCGTGCTGAACGTAGCCACCGACGGTGGTTGCGCCGAAGACGGACGAAGCACCGATGCCGTAGTAATCAAGGTCGAGATCTTTGCCAGCATGCGCGATGTGGGCTTTGACCGAGGTGTTGCCGAACTGAGCGACACCAGCGAGGGTGACCATGTCAGCTTTGCCGGTCGCGTCGACGGCCGGCGGGGTATTACCATCGAAGAAGGTCGCGTCGAGGTATTCGTAGCCCAGACCAACGGTGTAGTTGCCGAAGGTGTAAGCACCCGCAATGGCGTACTCTTGGCTTGCATCGGTCGAGTCTGCTTTGCCATCCGACATGGAGGCTGCGACCGAGAACGCACCGAAGGTACCGGTGTACAGCAGGTTCGGGCCGGTGTTCATAACCGTCTGCGTAGTGGCGGCTGCAATGCTACCCACGTCACCGCCGTTATCGCCGGTCAGGTACATGATGTCGTTGCCGTAGCCGTCCATCGAGGACAGATCAGTGTAGCCGACTTCGTAGTAGTCGCCGAACAGAGCTTCCGGAGCGCCAACAACGTCGCCCATCGAGAGCTTGCCGAATGCGCCGGAGATGTAGACCGAAGCAGCGGTGCCGTTGGTGGCAGCAGTCGCTTGGTCAGCGCGCATGGAGCCGCCGAACTCGAGGCCACCGTCGGTGGTGCCCGAAGCGGTGAACGAGACGCGGATACGGCTCGAGAAGTTCCAGTCGGTGCCGTTGTACACGACACCCATGCGGCCGTCGCCGCCAACCGAGACCTCAGCGGCAGCGATGCCAGCCGAGAACACGAGCGCGGTCGTCGCGAAGAGAACCTTTTTCATCGTTTTCCCTCATTGTCTTACAGGTAACCCCCAACCTGGGGAATCCGAAGTTGGGTATGACGGTGTTTTCTCTCCCCACCCCTTTTATTGCAACTCAAAGCGCCCGACCGGGTCGAATAGGGTGTTTGATGGTGCAGACATGTCACAGTAACGTCAGCCCGCCCTTGCAGCCTTTCCTTGCCACCGCCTCGCGATAGCCCTCATGTGCGTGTATAGCGGCACAAGACCCGCGAATGGCAGCGGGCCGATCGGGCGAATTCCGGGGCGAAAAGGGAAAAACCTTGTCGGGCTTGGGGCCATGGGCTAGAGAAAAGGCAACCAATGACGCAGGCCGACGGGGACAGCTTCGCATGACTTCCAGAACCCTTTTGAAACGCACGGCAATTCTGGGCCTGTGCCTCGCGCTCGCAGGCTGCGGCAAGGGTATCTCGAGCGGCAACATCTTCTCGGGTAGCGGTGGCACCCCCGCGCAGCGCGATGCCAATCAGCTCGACCACCTGTCCGGCTCCAACGAGGCCGTAATCGACGGGCCCTCGCGCCGGGTTCAGAAAAAATCCACCGTTTGGGACCTCTTCAGCGGCAAGGGCGATCCGAACATCACCGTCGAGGTGAACAAGTATCTCTGGCAGGCTTCGCTCGAAGTGCTCGACTTCCTGCCGATTCAAGAGGTTGACCCCTTCTCCGGCGTCATCGTGACCGGCTACGGCACCCCGCCGGGCGGCGGTCGCGCCTACAAAGCCACTGTTTACGTCACCGATCCGGCGCTCGATGCGCGCTCGCTGAAAGTGTCGATCCGCACCCGGGGCGGAGCAGTTTCCGCCGATACGCAGCGCGCCGTGGAGAACGCGATTCTCACCCGCGCACGTCAGCTGCGGGTCCGCGACTCGCAACTCTGATCCCGAAAGTCGACCGCAGGACGCATTCAGATCCCCGCCCGAGCCAGCCTCCGGCGGGGATATTTCTGTCCAAATGAGCGCGGCGGCTGGACCTCGCCCCCAAGGCCAGTGTAGCAAGCTCGCGCAGAATTCGACGTGATGAGGGGCCCGACATGGCACGCTACGAACCGAGCCAGAGCGAGACGAAATGGCAAGAGGCCTGGAACGAGGCGGATCTCTTCGCCGCGCGCCGTGATCCGGCCAAGCCGAAATATTACGTCCTCGAGATGTTCCCCTACCCGTCGGGCCGCATCCATATGGGCCATGTGCGCAACTACACGATGGGCGACGTCGTCGCGCGCTACAAGATGGCCAAGGGCTTTTCCGTGCTGCATCCGATGGGCTGGGACGCCTTCGGGATGCCCGCCGAGAACGCCGCGATGGACAATGGCGGTCACCCGAAGGACTGGACCTACGGCAATATCGCCGTAATGAAGGACCAGATGAAGCCGCTGGGCCTCTCGATCGACTGGTCGCGCGAATTCGCGACCTGCGACCCGGACTATTACGGCCAACAGCAGGCGATGTTCATCGACATGCTCGAGGCCGGTCTCGTCTATCGCAAGAACGCGGTGGTGAACTGGGACCCGGTCGACATGACCGTGCTTGCCAATGAACAGGTGATCGATGGCAAGGGCTGGCGCTCTGGCGCCGAGGTCGAACGCCGCGAGCTGACGCAGTGGTTCTTCAAGATTTCCGACTATGCCGAAGAACTGCTCGACGCGCTCGACAACCTGAAAGACTGGCCGGAGAAGGTGCGCCTGATGCAGGCAAACTGGATCGGGAAATCGCGCGGCCTGCAATTCGCCTTCTCGACCGTCGATGCGCCGGAAGGTTTCGACCGGCTGGAGGTCTACACGACCCGCCCCGACACGCTGCGCGGTGCGAGCTTTGCGGCGATCTCGCCCGATCATCCGCTCGCCAAGCATCTGGAACGCCACGATCCCAAGGTCGCGGAATTCGTCGCGAAATGCCGTGCGGGCGGCACGACGGAAGAGGCCATCGAGACCGCCGAGAAGCTCGGCATGGATACCGGCATCAAGGTCCGCCACCCGCTCGACACGAGCTGGGAACTGCCGGTCTATATCGCGAATTTCATCCTGATGGATTACGGCACCGGCGCGATCTTCGGCTGCCCGGCGCATGACGCGCGCGACTTCGAATTCGCGACGAAATACGAGCTGCCGATCACGCCCGTTTTCGAGCCGCTCGAGGGCGACTATCCCGACGCCGAATACGTCCCGCTGAAATCGGAAAAAGTCCGCTATATCCGCGGCTTCGCGGGCGACGAAGTGCAGACCGGCGAAGAGGGCGTAGCAGCCGCGATCGCCTTCTGCGAGAAAAACGGCATCGGTCAGGGCGTGACCAAGTTCCGCCTGCGCGACTGGGGCCTGAGCCGCCAGCGCTACTGGGGCTGCCCGATTCCGGTCGTGCATTGCGAGACCTGCGGTGTGGTGCCGGAGAAGAAGGAAAACCTGCCCGTCGAGCTGCCTTACGACGAGGACGGCCAGAAGATCGACTTCTCGATACCTGGCAACCCGCTCGACCGTCATCCCAGCTGGCGCGACTGCACCTGCCCGAATTGCGGCGGGCCGGGTCAGCGCGAGACCGATACGATGGATACCTTCGTCGATTCGAGCTGGTATTACGCGCGCTTCACCTCGCCCGGTGCCGCCACGCCGACCGATCCGGCCGAGGCCGAGTATTGGATGAACGTCGATCAATATATCGGCGGCATCGAGCATGCGATTCTTCACCTGCTCTATTCGCGCTTCTATGCCCGCGCGATGCACAAGACCGGCCACCTGCCAGCGAAAGCGATCGAGCCGTTCGATGCGCTGTTCACGCAAGGCATGGTGACGCACGAGATCTACCTCACGCGCGACGCCAAGAATCGCCCCGTCTACCACCTCCCCGAAGAGGTCGAGGACGGTAAGCTGAAGGCGACCGGCGAAGCGGTCGAGACCATCCCCTCGGCCAAGATGTCGAAATCGAAGAAGAATGTCGTCGATCCGATGAACATCATCGCCGAGTTCGGGGCCGATACCGCCCGCTTCTTCGTGATGTCCGACAGCCCGCCCGAGCGGGACGTGGAGTGGACCGCCGCCGGCGCCGAAGCCACGTCGAAATTCCTCGCCCGCGTGCACCGCATTGCCGACGATATCGCCAATTCGGATGCGCCCGCGAACGAGGCCGAGGATACGGCGCTGCTTAAGGCCACCCACAAGGCGGTCGACGAGGTCACCAAATCGATCGAGGGCTTCACCTTCAACAAGGCGGTCGCGACGCTCTACGGCCTGACCAATACGATGTCGAAATCGAAGGCCGGGGCCGAGACAAAGCGCGAAGCGATGAAGCTGATGGCGCAGCTGATGGCGCCGATGGTCCCGCACCTCGCCGAAGAGGTCTGGTCGATGCTGGGCGGCGAAGGTTTCGTGATCGCAGCCCCTTGGCCAGAGGCGGACCCGGCCCTGCTGGTCGAGGATTCGGTGACGCTGCCGATCCAGATCAACGGCAAGCGCCGCGCCGAGATTTCGGTGCCCAAGGACATGCCGAAGGAAGAGGTTGAAAAGCTGGTTCTGGCCGACGAAGCTGTGGTCAAGGCGCTGGCCGGTGGCCAGCCCAAGAAGCTGATCGTTGTGCCGGGGCGGATCGTCAATGTGGTCATCTGACAGACGCGGATTTCTGGGGCTCGCGGGGGCCGCTGGCCTGCTCGCGGGCTGCGGCTTCACCCCGGCCTACGGGCCTCAGGGCGGGGCCGCGAAACTGCTCGAAGGGGTCGAACCGGCTGCGCCCACGACGCGCGACGCCTTCGCCCTCGTTCAGCAGCTGAATGCCCGACTCGGCCCGTCGCAGGCCACCCGCTACCGGCTCGATTACAAGATCGACACCGAGGCGGTCGGTCAGGGCATCTCGCCCGACAACGCGACCACGCGCTACCAGTTGAACGGCACTGTGGATTACACGCTGCGCGATGCGGCCGATAACGCCGTACTGCTGACCGGACGCGTCACCTCCTTCACCTCGTGGTCCGCGACCGGCACCGTGGTCGCCTCACAGGCCGCGCAGGAAGACGCTCATCGCCGTCTGATGGTGATCCTTGCCGATCAGATCGTGACGCGCCTGCTGTCCCAAGCACCGAGCCTTCCGGAATGAAACTGACCGGCGTAGCAGCGACCCGCTATTTCGCCAAACCCGAGCCAGAGCGCACCGGCCTGCTGATCTTCGGGGGCGATGCGATGCGCGTGGCCCTCCGCCGTCAGGAAGTCATCGCCGCATTGATTGGCGCAAAGGGCGAAGAGGAGATGCGCCTGAGCCGGATCGCGGGCGGCGATCTGCGCAAGCAACCCTCGCTGCTGCTCGATGCGATCAAGGAGGTCGGCTTCTTCCCTGGCCCGCGCGTGGCCTTCGTCGAAGACGCGACCGACGCGGTAGCCGATGCAGTGAAAAACGCGCTCGACGCATGGCGCGAAGGCGATGCGCAGATCGTGATCACCGCAGGCTCGCTCGCCGCGAAATCGAAGCTGCGCAAAGCTTTCGAGGGTCACAACAACGCCTATTCTGTAGGGATTTACGACGACCCGCCGAGCCGCGAGGAAATCGAGGATATCCTGCGCCGCGCCGGTCTGCGCGACATCTCGAACGACGCGATGACCGATCTCGTGGCGCTGTCTCGCGCGCTCGATCCGGGCGATTTCCGCCAGACCGTCGAAAAGATCGCGCTCTACAAATTCGGTGATACTACGCCGCTTGCCCCTGCCGATGTGGCTGCCTGCGCGCCGTCTTCGGTCGAGGCAGGCGTCGATGACGTGCTCTCCATCGTGGCCGAGGGCCGCGCGCCCGAGCTTGGTCCGGTGATGCGGCGGCTGGAAAGCCAAGGGGTGCAGCCCGTGCAGCTCGCCATCGCCGCGATGCGCCATTTCCGCGCGCTGCATGCCGCGGCCTCCGACCCGCAAGGCCCCGGTGCAGGCATCGCCCGGATGCGTCCGCCGATCTTCGGCCCGCGCCGCGACCGGATGCAGCGGCAGGCGCAAAGCTGGGGCATGTTCAAGCTGGAGACCGCGCTGAAGGAACTGGTCGAGACCGACCTGACCCTGCGCTCCGCCAGCCGCGCGCCGCAGATGGCGGTGATGGAGCGCGCGCTGATGCGGCTCGCGATGCTGGCCCGGCGGTGAGCGCGGCGGCGAAATCCGCGCTCGTCATCGGTGGCGGCCCGTCGGGACTGATGGCAGCCGAGGAACTGGCGCGGGCCGGTGTCGCCGTGACATTGGCAGAGGCCAAGCCGACGCTCGCGCGCAAATTCCTGATGGCGGGAAAGTCCGGGCTGAACCTGACCAAGGATGAGCCGCTCGATGCCTTCCTGTCCCACTATGCCCACCCGCAGATCGCCGCGATCACGCGCGCGTTCGGCCCCGAGGCGACGCAGAGTTTCGCCCGCGATCTGGGTATCGAGCTGTTCACCGGCTCCACCAGTCGGGTCTTCCCGACGGGGATGAAAGCCTCGCCGATGCTGCGCGCCTGGATCGCGCGGCTCGAATCTCTCGGCGTCACGATCCACACCCGCTGGCGCTGGCAGGGCTTCGATGGCGACGCACTGATCTTCGACACGCCCGAGGGACGCCAGAGCTTGAGCCCCGATGCCACGATTCTCGCGCTTGGCGGCGCAAGCTGGCCGCGGCTTGGCTCGGATGCGGCATGGGTGCCTTGGCTGAGCGCGAAGGGCGTAAAGATTGCCCCCTTTGCCCCCGCCAACATGGGGTTCGAGATCGACTGGTCGGCGCATATGACAAGCCAGCTCGGCCAGCCCGTGAAAGGGGCCGCGCTGATCACGCCGACCCGGCGCACGCGCGGGGAAATCGTGATCTCGGAGCGTGGCCTTGAGGGCGGCGGCATCTATGAACTTTCCGCCGAATTGCGCGAGGGCGCGCCGCTGAGCCTCGATCTCGCCCCGGATCAGAGCGCCGAAGACCTCGCCGCGCGGCTTGCGAAGATCCCGCCCAAACAGAGCCTGACGAACCGCTTGCGCAAAGGCGCGAAGCTGGACCCGGTGAAACTCGCGCTCGCTCTGGAATGGGGACGCCCGCTACCCAAGGACCCGACGCAACTTGCGACAACGCTCAAATCCTTGCCCGTGCCTCTCGGCGCGCCGCGCCCGATCGCCGAGGCGATCTCCAGCGCGGGCGGCATCGCGTGGGACAGCCTCACCGACGACCTGGAACTGACCGCCCTGCCCGGCCTCTACGCCGCAGGCGAAATGCTCGACTGGGAGGCCCCGACGGGCGGCTATCTGCTGACCGCCTGCCTCGCCTCCGGCCGCCATGCCGGACGCGCCGCCGCGCGACAGCTCTCTTCTTCTTGATAGAAATATCCCGGGGGAGGTCCGTAGCACCGGGGGCAGAGCCCCCTTACTCGTCCCGCTTCGCCACCGCGCGCTTATAGGCGGGGCGCGCCCGCATCCGGTCGTGATATTCGCTCAGCCGATGCTCGACGATCGGGAATTTCGCCATCAGCGCCCAGTCGAGGCAATGCGTCAGGATGATATCGGGCACGGTCATTTCCTCGCCCATCACGAACTCCCCATCCCCCATTCGGTGGATGAGCGTGCGCTGCGAGCGCTCGAACTCCCAGCGCAGGGAATTCTTGATGCCCGACAGCCGCAGCTCTTCGGGCAGGACGAAACTGTGGCGCGCGGCGGTCCAGAGATTCGCATCGAACTCGTCGAGCAGGAATTGAGTCAGACTGTCCTGCCGCGCACGCTCCAGCGTACCCGCCTCATGGGTGAACTTCCCATGCGCATCAGCAAGATAAGTGAGGATCGCGGTGGAATCGGTGATCGGCGTGCCGTCGACAACGAGCACCGGCACCTTGCCTGCCGGGTTGAAGGCCACGACATCCTCCGAGCGCGGCGCGGCCCGCACGTGCTGATACTCCACGCCCAGCTCCTCCAGCATCCACAACACGCGCAGCGTCCGCGAGCCGACCGTTCCGATAACCGTATACATCCTGCCTCCCCTCGAAAGTCACGCCATTGGGCCATGGCTGCGGGGGAGGTTCAAGAGCGGCTCTGGGGCATTCCCGCGCGATTGTGACCGAGACAAGCTCGCGATTGACGCGCTGCAGCATCCATGGCGATATGCCGCCCGCGCGGAAGGGAGATCCGCCGGGAGACGTAGAATGACACAAGGCAGACTGTTCACGCCGGTTCTGATCGGAGGGGCCGTGATCCTGATGCTGAGCTTCGCCATCCGGGCGAGCTTCGGCGTTTTCCAGATTCCGATCGCCAGCGAGTTCAACTGGCCACGCGCCGAATTCTCGCTCGCCATCGCGGTGCAGAACCTCGCCTGGGGCATTGGTCAGCCGATCTTCGGCGCGATTGCCGAGCGCTGGGGCGACCGGCTGGCGATCATCCTCGGTGCGCTGGTCTATGCGCTCGGCCTCGTGCTCTCGGCCTTCGCGGTGGAGCCTGGACAGCATCAGCTCCTGGAAATCCTCGTGGGTTTCGGCATCGCGGGTACCGGCTTCGGCGTGATCCTCGCCGTGGTAGGCCGAGCGACCTCGGACGAGAACCGCTCGCTCGCGCTTGGCATCGCGACGGCGGCAGGCTCGGCCGGTCAGGTCTTCGGCGCGCCGATGGCGGAGCTGCTGCTAGGCCATTTCCCGTGGCAGACCGTCTTCGTGATCTTCGCCGCCGTGATCCTCGCCTCGCTGACCTTCCTGCCGCTGATCCGCGCGCCTGAGCGCGCCAGCCGCGAAGAGATGGCCGAGAGCATGGGCACCGTTCTGATGCGCGCCTTCCGCGATCCGTCCTACACGCTGATCTTCCTCGGCTTCTTCTCCTGTGGTTATCAGCTGGGCTTCATCACGGCGCATTTCCCCGCGATGGTGACCGAGATGTGCGGCGCGGTGCCGCCCGGATCGCTGCTGGCCGGGATCGGGATCGAGACGACCTCGGCGCTCGGCGCCGCCGCGATCTCGGTGATCGGCCTCGCCAATATCGCTGGCACGATCTATGCGGGTTGGGCGGGCAAGCGCTGGTCGAAGAAATACCTGCTGGCGGGAGTTTACCTGCTGCGCACATTCGTCGCCGCCGCATTCATCCTGACGCCGATGACGCCCGCGACGGTGCTGATGTTCTCGCTCGCGATGGGGGCGCTGTGGCTCGCGACCGTGCCGCTGACCTCGGGGCTGGTCGCGCATATCTACGGGCTTCGTTACATGGGCACGCTCTACGGGATCGTCTTCTTCTCGCACCAGGTGGGCGCCTTCCTCGGCGTCTGGCTGGGCGGCAAGCTCTACGACATCTACGGCGATTACACGCTGGTCTGGTGGGTCGGCGTGGGCGTGGGTGCCTTCTCCGCCATCGTCCACCTGCCCGTGCGCGAGAAGCGGGTGGAGCTTCAGCCCGCCTGATCGAGAAGCGCGCGCAGCCCTGCGCGGTAATCCGGATAGCGCAGCGTGACTCCGAGGTCGTGTTTGATCTTGTCGTTTCGCACTCGCTTGCTCTCCGCATAGAAGCTGCGCGCCATCGGGCTAAGATCGGCCTCCTCAAACGGCACCTCGGGCGGTAGCGGCAGGTCGAGCAGTTCCGCAGCATAGGCGATCACGTCCTGCGGCGGCGCGGGATCGTCGTCGCAGACATTATAGACCGCGCCCGGATCGGGACGGTCGATCGAGGCGAGCAGCACCTGCGCGATGTCCTCGACATGAATGCGCGAGAAGACCTGCCCCTCCTTGATAATCCGCCGGGCCTTGCCCTGCCGCACCTTCTCGAAGGGCCCGCGCCCGGGGCCGTAGATGCCCGCGAGCCGGAAGATATGCAGCGGCAGGTCATGGGCTGCGGCCAGCGCACCCCAAGCCGCCTCGGCCTCCACCCGCGCCTGCCCGCGCTTGGTCGAGGGAGTCAGCGGCGTTGCCTCATCTACCCAGCCGCCCGCGTGATCGCCATAGACGCCGACGGTCGAAAGATAGCCGATCCACTCCAGATGCCGCGATGCAGCAATTTCGGAATGCTGCGCAGCGAGGACCGGATCACCCTCCTGTCCCGGGGCAACCGAAGACAGCAGATGCGTCGCTTGATCGAGCGGCAGAGGCCCACCTTCCCAGACCAGCGGCTCCACGCCTTCGCTGCGCAGCATTTCGGCCTTCTCGGCGCTGCGCGTGGTGCCGATCACGCGCCAGCCACGCGCCAGAAGAAGCGGTGCGAGTGCACGGGCGGAATAGCCGTGTCCGATGGAAAGAAGCGTCGGCATCACGGCCTCCTTTGCGTTTCTGTCATCCGTCATAGGTAGAGGCTGTGTGAAGGCATAACAACGTCTCTTGAACCTTCCCGCACGCAATGACAGGCTTGGACATGGAACAGAAGAACAAGATCAAATCCTGGCCCGAAGCCGCACCGCGATTGATTGCCGTGGCTGCCGGGCGCGAACCTGCCGACCTCGTGATCCGGGGTGGCAAATGGGTCAATGTCCACACACGAGAGGTTCTCGACGGCTACGATATTTCCGTGACCGAGGGGAGATTTGCTGCCGTGGCCCCCGATCTCTCGGACAGCATCGGACCCGATACCGAAGTGATCGAGGCCGGAGGGCGCTATATGGTGCCGGGCCTGTGCGACGCGCATATGCATATCGAGAGCGGTATGCTCACGCCCGCCGAATTCGCCGCCGCCGTGATCCCCCACGGCACGACGAGCATGTTCACCGATCCGCATGAGATCGCGAATGTGCTGGGGCTCGCCGGCGTGCGGATGATGCATGACGAGGCGCTGATGCAGCCGGTCAACATCTTCACCCAGATGCCTTCCTGCGCGCCCTCTGCGCCCGGGCTGGAAACGACGGGCTTCGAGATCACCCCCGAAGATGTGGCCGAGGCGATGACATGGCCCGGCATCATCGGTCTGGGCGAGATGATGAACTTCCCCGGCGTGATCAATGCCGACCCGAAGATGCTCGCCGAGATCGCAGCGACGCAGAACGCGCATAAGACCGTGGGCGGACATTACGCCTCCCCCGATCTGGGCGCGCCGTTCCGCGCCTATGTCGCGGGCGGGCCCGCCGACGATCACGAAGGCACCTGCGAGGCGGACGCGATCGCGCGGGTGCGCAACGGGATGCGCTCGATGATGCGGCTGGGCTCGGCTTGGTATGACGTGGAGACGCAGATCACCGCCGTCACCGAGAAGGGTCTCGACCCGCGCAATTTCATCCTGTGCACAGATGACTGCCATTCCGGCACGTTGGTGAATGACGGGCATATGAACCGCGTCTTCCGCCACGCCGTGGCGTGCGGGGCAGATCCTCTGGTCGCGCTGCAGATGTGCACGATCAATACCGCGACCCATTTCGGGCTGGAGCGCGAGCTGGGCTCGATCACGCCGGGCCGCCGGGCCGATGTGATCCTGACCTCGGATCTGGCGACCCTGCCGGTCGAGCAGGTCATCGCGCGTGGGCGCACGGTGGCGAAGGATGGAAAGCTGCTGGCGGACTGCCCGCATTACGACTGGCCTGAAAGCGCCCGCAACACGGTGCATCTGGGCAAGACCCTGACGGCTGCGGATTTCGAGCTTGCCGCGCCGGAGGGCGCTAACACAGTGACCGCCAAGGTGATCGGCGTGGTCGAGAACCAGGCCCCGACCAAGGCGCTGACCGCAGAGCTGGACGTGACCGACGGGCTCGCCCAGCCCGACACCTCCAAGGACATCGCCCAGATCGCGCTGGTGGAGCGCCATCAGGGCACGGGCGGCGTCACCAACGGCTTCGTCTCAGGCTTCGGCTACAAGGGCCGCATGGCGATGGGCTCGACTGTCGCTCATGACAGCCACCACATGATCGTGGTCGGCACTGATCGCGAGATGATGGCCGCCTGCGCCAATGCCCTCGGAAAAATGGGCGGCGGCGTCTCTGTCTGGAAGGACGGCGCAGAAATCGCCGCCGTCCCGCTGCCGATCGCAGGGCTGATGTCGGACGATCCGGCACAAACGGTCGCCGCGCGCGCCGCCAAGATGGTCGAGGCGATGGGCGCCTGCGGCTGCACCTTGAACAACGCTTACATGCAGCATTCGCTGCTCGCGCTCGTCGTCATTCCCGAGATCCGCATTTCGGATCTTGGCCTCGTCGACGTGACGCGTTTTGAACTGACGGACCTTTTTGAATGAACGAAACGCTAGACCTCATCACCCCTGACGCAGCCCCTGCGGAGAGCTTCACCGATGCCGCCGAGGCCGTCGCCCGGCTCGAGGCGCTCTATGACGAGGCGACCGCCTTCCTGCTCGAGAAATTCAACGAGACGTTGGAGAGCAAGACCGCGCGGAACCGCTTTCGCGCCTTCTACCCGGAAGTGCGCATCTCTGTGCCATCGCATATCAAGGCCGACAGCCGGCTGAGCTTCGGCCATGTGGCGCTGCCGGGTACCTACATGGCGACGATCACGCGGCCCGACCTGTTCCGCAACTACCTGACGCAGCAACTGGGCCTGCTGATCAAGAACCACAATATCCCGGTCACGGTCGGCCCGTCGGAAACCCCGATCCCGGTGCATTTCGCCGTGGCTGCGCATCCGGAAGTGACCGTTCCGCAGGAAGGCGTGCTCGATTTCAGCCTGCGCGACGTGTTCGACGTGCCGGACCTTGCGGGGATGAACGACGATATCGTCAACGGCATGGCGGGGCCGAACCCGGACGGCTCGGGCCATCTCGCCCCCTTCACCGCGCAGCGGGTGGATTACTCGCTGGCGCGCCTGTCGCATTACACCGCGACCAAGGCCGAGCATTTCCAGAACCACGTGCTGTTCACGAACTACCAGTTCTATGTCGACGAGTTCGAGGCCGTTGCGCGCCGCCTGCTGGGCGACAAGAACTCGGGCTATACGAGCTTCGTGGCTCCCGGCAATCAGGAGATCACCGACCCGCAGGACGAGATCCCGGGCCTTGCGAAACTGCCGCAGATGCCCGCCTATCACCTCAAGCGCGCCGATGGCGGCGGGATCACGCTGGTCAATATCGGCGTCGGCCCGTCCAACGCGAAGACCGCGACGGACCATATCGCCGTGCTGCGCCCGCATGCCTGGCTGATGGTCGGTCACTGCGCGGGTCTGCGCAATTCGCAGCAGCTGGGCGATTTCGTCCTCGCCCATGCCTATCTGCGCGAGGACCACGTGCTCGATGACGACCTTCCCGTCTGGGTGCCAATCCCGGCGCTGGCCGAGATCCAGATCGCGCTGCAGGAAGCGGTGGCAGAGGTGACGAAACTGGAAGGCTACGAGCTGAAGCGGATCATGCGCACCGGTACGGTAGCGACGATCGACAACCGCAACTGGGAGTTGAGAGACCAGTCAGGCCCGGTCCATCGGCTGAGCCAGTCGCGCGCGGTTGCGCTCGATATGGAAAGCGCGACGATCGCGGCGAACGGCTTCCGCTTCCGGGTGCCCTACGGCACGCTTCTCTGCGTCTCGGACAAACCGCTGCATGGCGAGCTGAAGCTGCCCGGCATGGCGACCGAATTCTACCGCACCCAAGTCGCGAGCCATTTGCTCATCGGCATCCTCGCAATGGAGAAACTTCGCGAGATGCCTCTGGATCGTATTCACAGCCGGAAATTGCGTAGCTTCGAGGAAACAGCTTTTCTGTGACGTGGGAAAAACCCGCGCATTCTGGGAAAAGGGCTTGCCATGCTCAATAAAAACGTGTGGAACATGGCCCACCAACCGTGCAACGCGGACGAAATTGACCCTGGATTACCGGGGCGGAGAGAGGAACGAACATGTCGAAACCGATGACCAAGACCCAGCTGGTGGCAGCCCTCGCCGAGGCGATGGACGCCGACAAGAAGACGGCTTCGGCCGCGCTCGACGCAATCACCGACGTCGTCACCAAAGAAGTGTCGAACGGCGGCGCCGTTACCCTGCCGGGCATTGGCAAAGTCTACTGCCGCGAGCGCCCCGAGCGCATGGTCCGCAACCCGGCCACCGGCGAGCAGATGCAAAAGCCGGCTGACAAGCAGGTCAAAGTGACCGTGGCGAAAGCGCTCAAGGACAGCGTGAACTCCTGATCGCAGGACTCTCTCTAGAGAGGGACAGCCAAGTTTTTAGGGCGCCCGCGAGCAATCGGGGCGCCCTTTTTCAGGCCCGGAGGAAAGATGGATCTGCGCGCGATCGGAATGGGGCTCGCCTTTGCCCTGATGTGGTCTTCGGCTTTCACGTCCACGCATATCATCGTGGCGGAGGCGCCGCCCCTTGCGGCGCTGGCGTTGCGGTTCGCCCTGTCCGGCGGGATCGGCATCGCGCTTGCGCTGGCCTTCGGGCAAAGCTGGCGGCTGAGCCGGGCCCAATGGCGCGCCACGATCATTTTCGGTATTTGTCAAAACGCGCTCTACCTGGGGTTTAACTGGGTCGCGATGACGACGGTCGAAGCCTCGGTCGCAGCGATCATCGCCTCGACCATGCCGCTGATCGTCGGCGCGCTCGGATGGATCGTCTTCCGAGACCGGATTCCGCTCCTCGGTATCGCCGGGCTGATCGCTGGTTTCGCGGGCGTCGGCATCATCATGGGGGCGCGGCTGCAAGGCGGGATCGATCCGTTCGGGCTGGGTCTTTGCGTCGCGGGCGCCTTGGCGCTGGCAGTGGCCACGCTGACCGTGCGCGGCGCGAGCGGCGGCGGCGGCGGCGTCTTGATGATCGTCGGGCTGCAGATGCTGGTGGGTTCCGTGAGCCTCGCCGTGGTCTCCGCCTTCACCGAGCATCTGGACGTGACCGTTACGCCGAAACTGGCGCTGGCCTTCACCTATACGGTAATCGTGCCAGGCCTGATGGCGACCTGGGTGTGGTTCCGCCTCGTGGGCCGCATCGGCGCGGTGCGCGCGGCGACGTTCCACTTCCTCACGCCGGTCTTCGGCGTCGCCATCGCCTGGGCTGTGCTGGGCGAGCATGTCGACTGGCACGACGCGCTTGGCGTGCTGGTGATCGCAGGCGGCATTCTCGCCGTGCAGATCTCAAAGCAAGAGGCGCGGAGGTAAGCCCCGCGCCCCTGCACTTCGCGTTCGCCAATTCACGAGCCGCGCAGCACCTGCAGCAACTCCAGCGTAGCGTAGCCATCGGGCGGAAGACCGCGCGACTTCTGGAAGGCCACGATCGCCTTCGAGGTATTCGCACCGATCTTGCCGTCGGTCCCGTCCGTATCGAAGCCCGCCGCGGTCAACCTCTCCTGCAGCTCGACCTTCTGCTTCGAATTGAGCGGCTTGCCCGTGCGGGGCCAATCCTGCACGAAGGGCCCCTTCCCTTTCAGACGATCGGACAGATGCCCGACGCCGATCACGTAGCTGTCGGCGGAGTTGTAGCGCGAGATGGCGCGGAAGTTGCCGAAGATCATGAAGGCCGGACCTTTCGCGCCTGCGGGCACGAGGATCGACGCTGCGCCATAATTCGGCACCGTGCCGCCCGTGGCCGAGCGCACGCCAAGCGCCGCCCAATCGGCAGGGCTCTTCTTCGTGCCCTTGCCAGTGAGGCCGTAGTCGAAGCCAGAGGGCAAGATGACCTCCACGCCCCACGGCTGCCCCTTCGACCAGCCCGAGCGCGCCAGATAGGCCGCCGTCGAGGCCAGGGCATCGGTTGGATCTTCCGACCAGATATCGCGCCGACCATCGCCGGTGAAATCAACCGCGTAGGACAGATAGGAGGTCGGGATGAACTGTGTATGGCCCATTGCCCCGGCCCAGGAGCCGGTCATGTGCCGCGCATCCACGTCGCCGGACTGGATGATCTTGAGCGCGGCGATCAGCTGCTTGGCGAAGAACTCGCCGCGTCGCCCGTCATAGGCCAGCGTCGCGAGCGCCGGGATTATCGCCGTCTTCCCACGATAGGCGCCGTAACGGCTCTCCATGCCCCAGATCGCGACGACGACTTCCTTGTCGACCCCGTATTTGCGTTCGATCGCATCCAGCTGCGGGCCATATTGGCGCAGCATCTGCTTGCCGGTGGCGACGCGCTCATCCGAGACCGCGCTGTCGAGGTAGTCCCAGATCGACTTGGTGAATTCCGATTGGTAGCGGTCGCGCTCGATCACCTTGGGATTGTAGCGCACGTCGGCCATCGCGCGGTTCCAGGTGTACTCGGTGATGCCGTTCGCCAGCGCGCGTGATTTGAAGCCCGCGAGCCAGGACTCGAAACGCGCTTCCGTTGCGGCGTCCGTCGGCGGGATCGGATCCGCCACGGGCGCGCTGCCCCGCGCCAGCGGCCGGGGCGAGGATTCGGGAGGCCCCGCACAGGCCGAGAGCGCGGAAAACGCCATGAATGTCAGTGGGATAATCTTGCCCGGAATTGCCATGTTGCCTGCTCGCTGTTTTGCCCTTTGAACCACTGTATCAACGGTTCGTGAGGTTTCAACGGGCGTCAAAAGACACTCTATGGCTTACTGCAGCGGCTTCTTGTCGTTGCCGAAAAACGGCTCCATCTGGGCGATTATCACGGAGTTCTCGTCGAGCGCCCGTTGCATCAATTCACGTTCAGCGTCGTCGATCTCGTGCCCCTGTTTCTCGCGTTCCGCGAGCGTGCCGTAACCCGTGACGTCAAGCGGCGCCATCTCGGCCTGCTTGAGGATCGCCACGGTCTCGCGCACGGCCTCTGCCTCGTCCACGCCCGATGCGTAGCAGAGCAGCCCCGCCCCGGACGCGCCTTTCGGCAGACCGTCATTGGGCGAGCGACCGACCTCGACCAGCAGGGTGAAGACCTGCTGGCGCGAGGGTTTCTTCTTCGGCTTTTCCGGCTTGTCAGTCACGCAGCAGCTCGTTGATGCCGGTCTTCGACCGGGTTTGTGCGTCGACGCGCTTCACGATCACCGCGCAGTAGAGGTTGATGCCGTTCTTGGACGGCATCGAGCCCGACACGACGACCGAATAGGGCGGCACTTCGCCATACATCACGTCGCCGGTCTCCCGATCAACGATCTTGGTCGACTTGCCGATATAGACGCCCATGCCCAGAACCGAGCCTTCGCGGACGATGCAGCCTTCGACGACTTCCGAGCGCGCGCCGATGAAGCAGTTGTCTTCGATGATGGTCGGGCCGGCCTGCATCGGCTCCAGCACCCCGCCGATGCCAACGCCGCCCGAGAGGTGAACGCCCTTGCCGATCTGCGCGCAGCTGCCGACGGTGGCCCAGGTGTCGACCATCGTGCCCTCGTCGACATAGGCGCCGAGGTTCACGAAAGAGGGCATCAGCACCACGCCCGGTGCGATGTAGGCCGATTTACGCACGATGCAGTTCGGCACGGCGCGGAAACCGCCGGCTTTCCACTCGTTGTCGCCCCAGCCCTTGAACTTGCTGTCGACCTTGTCCCACCAGTGACCGCCCTGCGGGCCGCCATCCTGCTGCTCCATGTCCTTCAGGCGGAAGCCCAACAGAACCGCCTTCTTGGCCCATTGGTTCACATGCCAATCGCCGTTCTCGCGCTTTTCGGCCACACGCAGTTCGCCGCGATCCAGCGCGTTGAGCGTGTCCTCGATCGCCTCGCGGGTCTCACCGCCGGTTGACGGGGTGATCGTGTCGCGGGCTTCCCAAGCGGCTTCGATTGCAGTTTCGAGCGCGGCGTTCGACATGGGCAAATCCTCTTTCAGGTGGCCTTTACAGCGTTCAGCCTATAGTTGGTCAGAGCCAATCGCGCAATGAGCAGGTGCCCCTATGAAGGACGACACGACGCATTCGTTCCGCCACTCGCGGGAAGACGCGCAGACCGCAAAGAACATTCCCGACACGCCACAGACCCGCGCGCCCGCCTATCGGCTGGCCTATACGGACGTGGACTTCATGCTGCGCGACGAGCTGCGCCCGGTTCGGCTGCAGCTCGAATTGCTCAAGCCGCAACTGATCATGGACGAGCGCGGCATCGAGTCGACCATCGTCATGTTCGGCGGCGCACGCATCCCTGCCCCCGAAAACAAGGCGAGCGCCAAGACCGAATATCTCGCGGAACTGTCGGGTTACTACGAGGAGGCCCGCAGCTTCGCCCGCGCGATGACGGAGCGTTCGATGCAGGAATATGGCCGGGAGAACGTGATCTGCACCGGCGGTGGCCCCGGCGTGATGGAGGCAGGCAACCGCGGCGCGCATGAAGCGGGCGGACAGTCCATCGGCCTCAATATCGTGCTGCCGCACGAGCAGGCGCCCAACGAATTCGTGACGCCCGATCTGACGTTCAACTTCCACTATTTCGCGATCCGGAAGATGCATTTCCTGATGCGCGCCCGCGCCGTCTGCGTTTTCCCCGGCGGCTTCGGCACGCTCGACGAGATGTTCGAGGCGCTGACGCTGATCCAGACGGGGCGGATGTCGAAGATCCCCTTCATCCTGTTCGGGCGAAAATTCTGGGAAGAGATCATCAACTGGGATCGGCTGGCCGAGGCCGGGACGATCTCGCCCGAAGATCTCGAGCTCGTCAGCTTCGTAGAGACCGCAAAAGACGCAGTCGCGATCATCGACGGCTGGGATTACGACAACTGCTGAGGCGTGGGCTCAGGCCTTCGCCTCGGCGCTGACCTCGGGAAGCTGCGCGCGATGTTCGACACCGGCGCGCGCGGCCGCCACCAGCGCCCGAAACAGCGCCCGTTGCCGGTGTGCATAGGTGAGGTATTCCGGGTGCCACTGAACGCCGAGGGCGAAAGGTTCCTCGATCCGCTCCACCGCCTGCACCATGCCCGAGCCGTCGCGCGCCGCGACCCGTAGGCCGTCGCCCAACCGATCCACCGCCTGACTGTGGAGCGCGTTGACCCGCATCAGCTCCAGGCCGGCCAGCGCACCGAGGCGGGTGCCGGGTTCGATCCGCACATCCTTTTTCGGCAAGAGCGTCGTGTGTTTGCGCGCGTTGTAATGGTCGTAGGCGTCCTGATGCAGATCACCGCCGAGCGCCACGTTGATCATCTGTGCGCCGCGGCAGATCCCCAGCACCGGCTTTCCCTGTGCCATCGCCTCCTCGACCAGACATTTCTCCAACTCGTCGCGCGCCGGATCGAGGACCGCGCTCGCGATCAGATCGCCGCCATACAGCTCTGGAGAGATGTCGTCGCCCCCGCCCACGATGACGCCATCGACATGGCGCACCTCGGCGCGTTTGCCTGCTACCCAGCGCACCGAACGCCCGCCCGCAAGCCAGACACCGAAGGCGATGAAAGGATAGACCCGCCACCCGGTGCGACGCGAGGTCGATATGCCGATCAGAGGCTTCATTTATGCCCGGCAAGCCTCAGAATTTTCTCGCAGGTTTCGAGCCATTTCCCACCCAGCAGATGAAATTCGGTTTTCGCCGTCAACCATTCGCGACACATCAGACCCAGCAGTTCAGGGTCTGCCGCGAGCGTCTCCACGAACCACCAACGCTTCCATTCGTTATCGAGCGACCATGTCTCATCGTCGATGCGGCAATCGGGCAGCCGGAAATGGAAGGCGGGACGCGGCGAAACGGTGCCACCCTTCCCTTCTTCCGGCGCGATCAGGTCGGGTCGCAGTTCGCAGAAGATCGGAAGCATGTCGAGCCCGTGGTTCCGCGACAGCGTGTGCTTGCGATAAGCCAGGATCACCGCGTCGAGCGCGGCATCCGGGCCGAGCCGCGCCAAATCTTCGATCAGCTTCTTGGGGTAAGGGGCGGTGAAGGGCAGCACTTCGCGGGTCGCCTCGATCGGCCATGTCTCCCGCATCCACTCCTCGATCAGCGCGAAGGCCAGTAGAGGGCGGACGATGTCCTCTGCGTTGCTGGACGCGATCTCCGGGTTTAGGTGAAGCCCGAAACCATAGAGCAGCGACCGACCGGTTCCTTGCGCGCCCTCGCTGCGCAGCAAGTCAAGGAAATCAGATAGCTGCAGGAGCCCTTCGCGGTCCAGCGGATCGGTCACGATCTCGACCGGAATGACCTCGCGCCCGATGCGTAGACCAAGCTCTTTGAGCGTCCCACCGGCTTGTTTGCGCAGCGAGATATCGAGATAGACCTGCAGATCGCCGAGCTTCGTACCGGTGACTTCCCAGTCCTGACCGTCGCTGCGCCGCGCCTCGCCCCCCAAGGCCCGCGCAGCGATCTGCGCGATGCGCGCCTCGGTCAGCCCCGCGAACTCGATCTCCACGCCGGTGCGGCGCGGTTTTCCCTCGGCATTGCAGGGCTTTGGCAGCGGGGCGATGGCCTCTCGCGTCATGACGTCTCCGGAAACTAGCCACACCCAGCGTCAATGCGGACCCGGCGAAGCGGGTTCCTTAAAGACCCGCCTCCGCCTGAATTTGCGCCCGCGACTTGCGCGCCCGCTCGGTCGCCGATTTCAGCTGACCGCAGGCGGCCATGATGTCCTCGCCGCGCGGCGTACGGATCGGCGAGGCATAGCCCGCCTTGTAGATGATGTCGGCGAAGCTCTCGATCCGCTCCCAGTCGCTGCGCTCGTAGGGCGCGCCCGGCCATTCGTTGAACGGGATCAGGTTGATCTTCGCGGGGATGCCGCGGATCAGCTTCACCAGGCGCCGCGCGTCCTCGTCGCTATCGTTCACCCCCTTGAGCATCACGTATTCGAACGTGATCCGCTCGGAGTTCGACAGGCGCGGATATTCCCGCAGCGCGTTCAGCAGCGTCTCGATATTCCAGCGCTTGTTGATCGGCACCAGCTTGTCGCGCACTTCGTCGGTCGTGGCGTGGAAGGACACCGCCAACAGACAGCCGATCTCCTCGGCGGTCTTCGCGATCTCCGGCACCACGCCCGAAGTCGAGAGCGTGATCCGGCGGCGGCTGAGGCTCAGCCCCTCGCCATCCATCACGACCTTCATCGCGTCGCGGACATTCTCGAAGTTGTAAAGCGGCTCGCCCATGCCCATCAGAACGACGTTCGACACCAAACGGGTCTCGTTCTTCGGGCTGTTCTTCTCGGGCCATTCGCCCAGATCGTCGCGTGCGAGCATGACCTGGCCGACGATCTCGCCGGGCGTCAGGTTGCGCACGAGTTTCTGCGTGCCGGTGTGGCAGAACGAACAGGTCAGCGTGCAGCCCACCTGGCTCGAGATGCACAGCGTGCCGCGGTTTTCCTCGGGGATGTAGACCGCCTCGACTTCGTGGCCGCCCGCGATCTTCAGAAGGTATTTCCGCGTGCCGTCCTCGGAGACCTGCTTCGAGACGATCTCGGGCAGGGTAATCTCGAACGTCTCGGCCAGCATTGCCCGGTAATCCTTGGCGAGGTTGGTCATCGCCGCGAAATCGCGCACACCCCAGTAATAGATCCACTGCCAGATCTGGCCGACGCGCATCTTCGCCTGCTTCTCGGGCGTGCCCGCCTCGATCAGCGCCGCGCGCAGCTGGTCACGGGTGAGGCCGATGAGATTCACCTTGCCGCCTTCGGGCAGCTTGCGCGGGATCGTGTGCACGTCTTGCGTGATCGGAGCCTGAGACTGGGTCATCGCATGTTTCCTTGAAATGAGGCGCCTCATATAGGGGATTCGCCCCTGCATTAACAGGGGGCGTCGCGCTTTTGGCTCGAACGCGAAAACCCCGGCGCATGGCCGGGGCTCAAATGTCAGGCGCGAGGGTCGCTTACTTGCAGCGCTGCTCGGCCTCGTCGGTCGCGGCGGTGAAGCCCATCAGCGAGAACGTGTCCTCGGTCTGGGTGCCACGGCTCGAACGACCGGTCAGTTTCACGTCTGCGCCAGCCTTTAGGGCGGCGATGATCTTCGCGTCCTCTTCCGGCGATCCGGCCCAAGCGCCGCCACCGTCGGTGAAGAGGGTGTATTTCTGCCCCCCGACTTCCAGATCGACGGTCGAGCCATCCGCGAAAGGATAGCCGCCCATGAAGGAAATCTCGGGCGCCTTACCCGGACGATAGGTCACGAAGAGCAGGATATCCCCGCGGTTCACCTGTACGACCTTCCCAGCCTTGGTGTTGACCGTTTTCTTCGGCTTCGACACGCCCCAACATTCTTTCGGATCGTTATCGACGAAGACGCTCCAATCGGTATTCGCAGCGACGCGGTTGGTGCTTTCCTGCGCAATTGCGCCGTGCCCCGCCCCGATCATGAGCGCGGCGACCGCCGCGATCCGCAGACCCTTCATCATCATGCTTACAGCCTCCAGCTGTCACGTTGCCTCTGCATCGCCCGGGCTGGTCACCCTGTTTTCGGTGGCGGATGCGTTTTCCTCTCGATAACACTCATTTAACCCTAAAAAGCCTAGGGGGAAAACCCCGCGACGGCGAGATTTCGCGCATAGGAGGCAGGCGATGACGGCACCCGAGGCAATGATTGAGCTATGGCGCGGAGGGATGTGTGAATCCGTCCATCATGGCCATGCAGTGATCTTCGGCCCCGAGGGCATCGAAGCGGCTTGGGGCGATCCCGAAACAGTAATTTTTCCGAGATCGTCCGTGAAGATGATTCAGGCTTTGCCGCTGCTGGAAAGCGGGGCGGCGGAGGCGGCTGGCCTGACCACTTGCCAGCTGGCCCTGTCCTGCGCGAGCCATTCCGGCGCTCGCATGCACCGCGCCGCAGTCGAAGACTGGCTCGCGACGCTCGGGATGAAGGACGATGATCTGCGCTGCGGGGCCCATCTGCCGCGCGACAAGGCCGAGAAGAAACATCTGATCTGCGCGGACGACGCGCCTTGCCAAGCACACAACAATTGCTCGGGCAAACATGCCGGCTTCCTGACGCTGAACCGGCATCTGGGCGGCGGGCCGGACTATATCGATATCGATCACCCGGTGCAGCGCGCCGTGAAATCCGCCTTTGAAGAGGTGACCGAAGAGAGCTCTCCGCGCTATGGGATCGACGGATGCTCGGCCCCGAATTTCGCGACGAGCCTCGCTGGCCTCGCGCGAGCGATGCAATTCTTCGCGTCGGCGAAACCGGACGGCGATCTGCGGGCGCGCGCTGCCGCCCGACTGGTCGACGCGATGATGGAGTATCCTGAAATGGTCGCGGGCGAAGGGCGCGCCTGCACCGAAATCATGCGCGAGGCGAACGGGCGTGTCGCCGTCAAAACCGGTGCGGAAGGCGTCTACGTCGCCATGCTTCCGGATCAGAAGCGCGGCGTCGCCCTGAAAATCACTGATGGCGCAACCCGGGCCTCGGAAGCGGCGATAATCGCGCTGCTGATCCGCCTTGGTGCGCTCGATGCCAGCGCGCCGGTGGTACATCGCAGATTGACCGGGCCAATCACCAATTGGCGCGGCCTGAAAACGGGCGAGCTGCGCCGTGCAGCGCAGTTCCCCTAAAGCCTAGAGTCGAAGGGACAGGCCCTGCGTCCCTGTGTTCCGCAACAGGCTGAGCGCGACATTCTGCGGAGAGACGCTGGCCTTGTTCGAAAGCTGCGCGCGCAGTAGATAGTCCCGCGTCAGGGCAGCCAGCTTCTCCGGCGCGGCGAGTTCAGCCGGATCGGAGGTGCCGTAGACGCGTTGCGCCTTGGACATGTAGATGTCGCGCTGCTGCTCGACATCCAAAGCGCCGACACTCGGCGGCAGGTTGAGCGCGGTCTGGAAGACCCGGCTCAAAGCGGGCGATCCGATAATCGTGTACCATTTCGCAGGCTCGGACAGGTCCCTTGCCGCGAGTGCGGGCAGATCACGCTGAAGGGACATCGCCATGCGCATGTCGTTGTCGACCCCGCCGACCGCGACTTCGAATTCCCGGCTCTCGAATTGGTTCAGGATCTCATCCGCGAATGTCGAAAGCTTGGTGCGCGGAATAGCGAAATCTCCAAAACCGAATGCCTTGGTCAGTGCGAGATAGCTTTTATCCGACAGCTTATTGGCAAGCGCCGTGCGATCCAAAGACCCCTCTTCGAGTACTTTGCGGATGAAGTACTTGTTGTCGATATCGGCATCGAGACCGAACGCGCCCAGCGCCACGCTCAAAAGGCGCCGGTCATCGACCAGTTCCTGTGCCGTATCGATGCTTCCGATCGTCTCACGGAAATAGCGATCAAGACGCTGGTTTTCCGACGACGCCGCGAAAGCCGCCTTCTGCGTTTCCATCGTGCGCGAGAGAAACCGCCACCCCGCGAACCCGGAAAAGGGAATAACGGGTTGATAAGTCATGACGCCCCCGCGGCGAGAAGACGTTCCTCCCGTGGGAGAAGCGTCCGTAGCGCCTTCAGCGCTTGGTAATGCTGGTTCTCGATCACGGCGAGCGTGGCCGCATTCAGCTGCGCCCGGCTATCGTGATCCTTGAGAACTTGGCTGAGTTGTTCGATCCCCCGAAGCAACTGCATCCTTGCCTCTTCGGGGTCGGTGTCCCCCGACAGCACGAGCTGCGCGATATAGCACACGCGCCGGACAGGCGTGTTCACCTCTTCCGGATGGATCGCGTCGCGCAACCGCAGGATATTTGCGTTCGGCGTCATGATCGCGAGCCGCGATCGGCGATCTCCGTTTTCGATAACCGCGCCATTAATCAGCACTCTCTCCTTTGGGGCGAGTTTAAGCACGAGGCCGCTCATTGTTTGATCCCTTCTTGCCGCAACCCGCGCATGATTGCGGTGTTCACGTCGATCAAAACATCGACCGAACGCTTTTCCGAAAGGACGAGGCGGCTATGCGCCTGCGTGAACTCGTTTAGAAAGAAAATGCGCGCGCGGAGGTCCTGCGGCAAGCCATTCTCGGGATCCGCCACATCCGCCGCGAGCGCGGTCCAGAGGCGGCGGTTTTCGAAGATCGCTTCTGCCAGCGCGGCAAAGGGCACGTCCTGCGAAGACACCTGTTTAAGGCGACGCGTGATGCGGGCAAATAGCTCGAATTCGAGACCGCGCGGTGTGCGCATCGGCTGGCTCGGATTGGAATAGGCCGTTTTGGCCAAAGTCGTCGCGTACACGGGAAATCCTTCCGGTGACTGAAACTGATCATGTGCGGAGGGCATGAGGGAAGCGGGGGCGCCGGATCAGGCGCCCCTACCCGAACTTTAACGGAACAGCGAAAGGATGTTCTGGGGCTGCTGATTGGCGATCGAGAGCGCCTGGATACCTAGCTGTTGCTGAGTTTGCAGAGCCTGAAGCCGTGCCGAGGCCTCTTCCATATCCGCGTCTACCATCGACCCGATACCGGCCTTGAGCGAGTCGCTGAGGCTGGAGATAAAGTCGGCTTGCGTGCCAATCCGGCCCTCGACCGAACCGAAGGAAGAAGCCGCATCGGTTGCCGTCTGGATCAGCGTCTCGATATTGGTGAGCGCAGCGGTCGCCCCCGCGTCAGTGGTCACGTCAATCGATGCGACCGCGGCGAGACCGCCTGAGCCCGCATTGAGGAATTGCGACACGATCGTCAGATCGCCGGCCAGATCGGCGCCGCCATCATTCTTGAAGGTCAGGGTCGAGTCGCTGGTGGTGCTCACACCGGCGGTGAAGTCGACTTGCAGGTTGGCGATGCCCAGCGCGTCGATCGCCGATTTCAGTCCAGCGGCGATCAAGTCGGTGCGTGCAGTGCCGGTCTGCGCCGCATCCGCTTCGGAGAGCGTGTAGCTGACCGTTTGATCTCCGAGGCTGACCTTCACGCTATCGCCCGCGGCCCAGGTAACCGTGTCATCGAGAAAGACTTTGACGCCCGTCGTATCAGCCTTGGCGAGAGTCGTGGCGGCGGTATCCTTATCGGTAGACACCCCGGCCGAACCGGTGAAGGCCGCTTTCGCAGAGTAACTGCCGACAGAGAGGTTTTGGGCGGTGACGTCGATATGGCTCGCGGAAACGGTGCCGTCCGAGGCGCGGTCGAGCGACGACAGCACTTTAACGGTCGCAGCCGAGGAGCCATCGACCAGGTTCAGGCCATTGAACTGCGCCGCCCCGACGACCGACGTCAGTTGCTCCTGAAGTGCGTCGATATCCGTCTGAATCTTGTCGCGGTCGACATTCGACTCCTGTGCCGCGACGATCTTGCTTTTCATATCGGTCAGCAGGTCAGTCACGGTTTCGGCGGCCTTACGGGCCACCGCGACAGTCGATTCCCCCAGCGCGAGGCTATCCGAAATGCCAGAGAAGCTTTTTACGTCGGACTCCATGACCTTCGAAATCGCCCATACGGCCGCGTTGTCTTTCGCCGAGCCGACCGATTTGCCGGTCGAGATTTCAGATTGGGTGGTGGCGAGGCCGGAATTGATCCCTTTCAGAGTCTGCAGCGCGATCATGGCGCCGGTATTCGTCAGAATGCTGGACATGATTTATCCTTTTAATGTCGACGCTTTGCGTCACTCGGTTGCAAAGCCGCGTGTTCGACGCGGCGCTCATGGCTTTCTGACCAATGCGCCTCGTGAGCTTTGAAGCGCGCCATCGCTTGGATGCGGCGCCACAATGGCCGAGCAAAGGCTAACAACCTGCTAAATCCTGTCCCTAAACTCTTGAGAAATGTCTTTCATGATTAACAGCTTATGCACGCCGCTCGAAATCCGCACTACCGCGGCGAATAGGCTGCGGACGCCCTTCTCGGTCATAGGAATCGAAGCCTTTCGCCGCCGCCACAATTACCTCGAGACGGGCCTGCGCAGCGCGCACTCCTTCCAGAGCAGAGGCCAGCAGCACCTGATTCTCGCGGGCAAGCGCCTGAATCTGCTCGACCCTGCCGCGATCAGGCTTCGTCAGCGCGGCCATCGCGCGCTCCTTTCGGTCGCTCAAGGCAATGAGGTCGGAGAACTCCGCCGCCCGGATTGCTTCTCGTTCGAGGCGCAGTAGCGAGATGAGCTCTTCCGCGGTAGTCGTTTCAGGCATCCTGTTCTCCGTTCTTGAGCGATTCGAAGATGACTTCGGCAAGGCCGATCCCCCCCGCGTCGACCATGGCCTTCGACTGTTCGGCTCTTAAGAAAGATGCGAATTGCGCTTCCCCGATGCCGCCGCCGAAAGCGCCGTCGTCAGCCTGCAGTCCGGCCTCTTTCAACATTTCCGAAAGGAAACCAGCTTCGAACGCCTTGGCTCTCGCGAAAAGTTTGGCGTCTTGCGGCGAAAGGACCGGGGCACGCGGCCCTGGTGACATGGTCGGGCGAAGCATCGAACTCTCCAATTGCGGATAATTTTCTGCACTCTGCCAGTCGGGCGTAAAGAATCGGTAAGTTCCTGCCGCGATAGTGGTTTCGACACAGACAGAGGTCGTGAGGACCATGATTCCCTTTCCGATGCCAGAAATGCCGAAAGGCGTGGGCAGCCAAATCAAGTCAGCGACCGTCAATACCGGGGCGGATGAAGCGCCGAGCGGGGATTTCGCGCTCGTGGCCGAGGCAGCGGCGCCTACTACCGACGAAGCTCGTAATACGGACGCGGCCGCATCAAAGGAGAGCGGCGCAGGATCAGAGGACGATCAGTCCGCGCATGAGGAGAGAGAGGGTGCCGTTCTCCGCGCATCGGTTTCAAATGACTTGTCTGAGGTCATCGTGCTGCTTGGACCGCAGAAATCCCATCGCCAACTGCAGTCTGCTTCCACGGTCGAACGAAACCAGGTCAAAGGGACCGATATCGTGAAGCCCACGGAGAAGAACGTTGCCGCGAGAGACGGCGTCGCGCGCCCTCGAGGGAGAGAGAACGGCGCCGAGACAGACAAGTCCAGCGAAACGCACCCGACAAAAGCCGCAGCAAAAGTCGCTGAGACTACCTCCGGCAACGTGATGACTTCTGCTCCAGTTTCGAGCGGAGTCACGATGCAACCACATATCGAGCCCCAAAGAAACGACTCCAGACAGGATGGGCTGGCACCACGATCACTGTCGAACCGGGAGCCACTCGCGGTGCCGAGCGACGCGCGAGAACAAAGAACTGCCAATCCCGGGCAAACATCTGCGGTGTCCTTGCCGCCAATAATCGGTGCGTCTGCTTCCGATAGTGTGGTCGTTCACAGTGCCGAGCATGCCCCGAAAGCAACCTTCGACGTGAACGAGTCGCTCGCCCCCGCCCCCGAGAATGAGCAGCCAGTAGCTGAGCATGTTGCATCAAAGCGTCACAGGAAAAGGGACACGGGAGGCACGAAGCCTCTCCGTCCCCGTGCCTCGCCGGAAACTTTGCCCGTGGAGACCGAGGAGACGGCGCGGTCCGCGCACGCGCCTCCTGCAGAAACCGGGGCTCAGGCGCCATCTCTATCCGCAGAGTCGTTTTTTCAGGGGCGGAGTAACACCGCAGCGAAAGCGAACGGGGAAGCGATCCGGGCTGTAATCCGCCAAGGGCCAGAGCCAGCGCCACCGCAAGCATCCCCGAACAGAGGCGACCACGAAGCCGCGACGCCGGTTTTCACGTCAAAACCGGCCACAAGCACCGAGGCAGCCGACGCTATGCCTCCAAGCGCGGGAGCTGCGGGGATCACAGTGCGGCGGAGCGCATCCTTGGAAACGGTCGAAACGGTCGCTGTGTCCGCAAAAGTAGTGCAGAGCGGGAAAGCATCAGACCCTCACTACGCTTTGGCGGCCAAAGCTCCGCCAGTCGACGCAGAAATTGCGCGGGCCTCTACCCGCTGGCAGCCGCCGCCACAACTACAGTTCAACTCCGCGCGCCTTTTCAGCACATCAAGCGATACGTCCAAGAATGACAAAGCCGAGGCGCGCGAACCTTCGGTCCGGGTGGATCGTGATATTCTACCCATGGACGTTGCGGCCCATGCCCCGACTGCTCGCATGAGCCATGCTCAGGCTATCTATCTGGGGACAGCTGCGCTTCGGGCGGCGCAGGGGGACACGGAGAGGTCCGAGTTGCCCAGAGCGCGGTTCAGTACGGCTGAGACGCCCGAAACCTCAGCCGCGCACAGCGCACCACTGGCTGCGGGGACAGGCGGGGCGGCGCCGACAAGTTCAGCGCCGCAGCCCGCCCCGGCTTCTATCGCGCAGTCAATAGCGCATCAGATTGGTATTTCACTGCAGCGGATGCCCGATCGGCCAGTGGAAATTGCGCTTTCGCCGAAAGAATTGGGCCACGTGCGCGTGATCCTCCATGCAAGCCAGCATGGCATGACGGTCGCGATACAGGCCGATCGCGCCGAAACACTCGAGCTCATGCGCCGCCATATCGATACTTTCGCGCGCGAAATACGCGACTTGGGTTATGGCACGCTCGATTTTCAGTTCAGCCAGCGCGAGGAGCGCCCCCAGCGGCGGCCCGATATATTCGACAGGTCAGGCACTGGCCCAGGCGTCGCCCACGTTGAGACGCCGATTGACCCCAATCCGCGCCCCGCCACCCGCCTAGCCCCACCCCGAGGCGGGCTCGACCTGCGCATGTAGGAGATCATCATGACCACCACCACTTCCCCCGTAACCCCGGCGACCCCCAACGTCGCCGCCACGGCCGCAGCGAACAGTGGCGATGCAAAAGCCCCATCGGCGCTCAGTTCGGATTTCGAAACCTTCCTGACGATGCTCACCGCCCAGATGAAAAATCAGGATCCGCTCAATCCGATCGAAAGCGCCGATTTCGCGGTGCAACTCGCGACATTCTCCAGCGTCGAGCAACAGGTAAAGACCAACGATCTGCTGATCGCTCTGTCAGGCCAGATTGGACTTGGCAGTTTGAGCGAACTGGCGAGCTGGGTCGGAATGCAGGCCCGCGCCGAGGCACCGAGTTACTTCGACGGCTCGACGCCGATCGACCTTGCGCCCGCGGCGCAATCGGGGGCCGACGCAGCCGTTCTGGTGATCACGGATTCGACCGAGGAACAGGTCGCGAAGAAGCTGATTTCGCCTGCGCTCGAAAGCTATGCGTGGGACGGAACCAACGAGGCGGGCCAATCGCTAGGGGCTGGGCAATACCGCTTCTCGCTGCAAAGCTACGCGGCGGGCAATCTGATCGGCACCGATCCGGTCGCGGCCTATAGCCGGGTGGTCGAGGTGCAAGCAGGCGCTAACGGCGCGATGTTGACGCTCGAAGGCGGGGCCAAAGTTCCCGCCGATACGGTCAGCGCGCTGCGGGAGGGTTAAAGCAGCTCGCCCAGGACGACGCCAAGCAGCAGAAGGGCCGTCCCGGCTGAGATCAGTGCCGCGTAGCGCCAGCGGGTCACCGTCACCGGGGGCGGTGTCGGTTCGGTCTGCTTGCGGATCGCCGCCTTCACGAGGTCAGGAAGTTGTGGCCCGAAGCGACCCAGAACCTGCACCGTCTTGCGCAGATCATTCGCGATGGCACGCGGACCGAGGCTTTCGCGAATGTATTTCTCCACGACCGGCTTTGCGACTTCCCACATGTTGATCGACGGGTGGAGCGAACGCGCCACGCCTTCAACAACGACCATCGTGCGCTGCAGCAGGATCAACTGCGTCTGGGTCTGCATCCCGAAGCGCTCCGTCACCTCGAAGAGATAGGCCAAAAGCCGCGCCATCGAGATATGGGCGGCGTCCATCCCGAAGATCGGCTCTCCCACGGCGCGCAGCGCCAGCGCGAACTCGTCGACATCGCGATCGGCGGGGACGTAACCAGCCTCGAAATGCACCTCGGCCACACGCTTGTAGTCGCGCTGGATGAAGCCCATGAGTATCTCGGCATAGACCCGGCGGGTATATTCGTCGATCTGCCCCATGATCCCGAAATCATAGGCGAGGATATCCCCGTTCCCAGCCACCTTGAGATTGCCATGATGCATGTCGGCATGGAAAAACCCGTCGCGCAGAGCATGGCTAAGGAACAGTTGCAACACGCGCTCGCCGATGGCGGCCACGTCATGTCCCGCATCGCGCAGACCCGTCGGGTCGCCCATCGGCAGACCTTCCGCCCAGTCAAGCACCATCACCCGCTTGGCCGAGAGGTTCCAGACCGGCTGTGGCACTAGGAAGCCCGCATCACCTACGGTATTGGCGCCGAATTGCGAAGCCGAAGCTGCCTCCAGACGCAGATCCAACTCGCCGAGAACCACGGATTCGAAGTGTTTGATTACCTCGCTCGGGCGCAAGCGCCGCGACGCGGGCGAAATCCGCTCGATCATCGCGGCGGCGAAATGGAAGGCGTCGAGATCGCGACGGAAAGCGCGCTCGATCCCCGGGCGCAATACCTTCACCGCGACCCGTTCACCCGTGTCCGCTCGGCGCGCGGAATGGACCTGCGCGATCGAAGCGGCGGCGACGGGCTCGGAAAACTCGATGAACAGCTGATCGGCGGGCGCGCCCAGTTCGTCTTCGACCATACGCTTGGCGATAGAGGTCTCGAAGGGCGGCAGCTTGTCCTGCAGCACGCGCAGCTGATCGGCCAATTCGGCGCCGACCACGTCCGGCCGCGTCGAGAGGACCTGACCGAACTTGATATAGGCCGGGCCCAGCGCGGTGATCGCGCGCGTAACCGGCGGTAGCTCCGGATCGCCCTTGTAGCCAAGCCATGCGAAGGGCGCGCTGATCGCATAGGCCACGGCGCGCAGCCGCGGCGGCGCATCCATCGCCTCAAGCGCCTGATGCATCGCACCCGTGCGGATGAAGGTCGCGCCCGTCCGGATCAGGCGCCAGATGTTGTGGGGTCCGCGCATCGGTTAAAGTTTCCAGCCCGAGTGCAGCGCCGCGATTCCCATCGACAGATTCCGGTAGGAGACATTGTCGAACCCGGCTTCACGGATCATCTGCGCGAAGGTCTCCTGCGAGGGGAACTTGCGGATCGATTCCACCAGGTACTGGTAGCTGTCGCGGTCATTCGCGACGATTTCGCCCATCTTCGGGATCACGTTGAAGGAATAGAGATCATAGGCCTTCTGCATCAGTTCATTCGGGATCTGGCTGAACTCCAACACCATGATCCGTCCACCAGGCTTGAGCACCCGGTAGGCCTCCGAGAGCGCATCCGCGATCCGCGTCACGTTCCGGATGCCGAAAGAGATCGTGTAGACGTCGAAGGAATTATCCGCGAAGGGCAGCGCCATCGCGTCGCCGACCACCCAGTCGAGACTGTCGGCCATGCTTTCGGCCTCGGCGCGCTTGCGGCCCTCGATCAGCATCGATTCGGTCATGTCGCAGACCGTCGCGTGGCCCGAGCCTGCGCGTTTCAAGAAGCGGAAGGACACGTCGCCGGTCCCGCCCGCCACGTCGAGCAACTTTTGACCCGGTCGCGGCGCGAGCCAATCCATCATCGCGTCCTTCCAGACGCGGTGGATGCCCATGCTCATCAGGTCGTTCATGATGTCGTATTTCGATGCCACTCGCGAAAACACGCCGTGAACCATGCCTGCCTTGGCATCTTCGTCCACGGTCTGAAAACCGAAATGCGTGGTCTTTGATTGCTCTGCGCTCATGGGCCCTTGCCGATCCTCATTTCACCCCCTTCTTATAGGGGCCCTTTGCCCCAAGACAATGCGATGAGGAGGAACTATGCCCGAATTGCCCGAGGTCGAGACGGTTCGTCGCGGGTTGGTCCCGGCCATGGAAGGCCATCGGATCGAGCGTGCCGAAGTCAATCGGCCCGACCTGCGCTGGCCCCTGCCCGAGCGGATGGCCGAGCGGTTGCAGGGGGCCCGCGTGGACCGTCTGCGGCGACGGTCGAAATACATCCTCGCGGATCTCGACAGCGGAGAAAGCCTGCTGATCCACCTCGGGATGTCGGGCCGCATGCTGGTCTCGGGCGTGGCGCTTGGCGAGTTTCACCTCGAACATCCCGCGCCTGCGAAACACGATCACGTTGTTTTGCACATGGCGGGTGGCGGACGTGTGACCTTCAATGACGCGCGTCGCTTCGGGGCGATGGATCTGGTGCTGACCGAGCGCGAGCAGGCGCATTGGCTTTTGGCGGGCCTGGGCCCCGAGCCCTTTGGTAACGACTTCCACGAAGACTATCTGGTCGAGGCGCTCAAACGCCGCGCGACCCCGATCAAGTCTGCGCTGCTCGACCAGCATGTCGTGGCGGGTCTCGGCAACATCTATGTCTGCGAGGTGCTGCACCGGGCAGGTATCGACCCGCGCCGTCAGGCGAAGCGGATTTCGAACGCACGCATCGCCTCGCTGGTACCGATCATCCGCGAGGTGCTGACCGAGGCGATCTCGGCGGGAGGGTCGTCTCTGCGCGACCATCGGCAAGCGGATGGGGAACTGGGATATTTCCAGCACAGCTTCCATGTCTACGACCGCGAGGACGCCCCCTGTAGCACGTGCGGCACGCCGATCCGGCGCATCGTTCAATCCGGACGATCCACCTTTTTCTGCCCGGCCTGCCAGAAATGACGCAGCGCTCCGGCATCACAAGACGCTTGATCTGATTTGACGCTCTGCTAGGAGTCCCGTTCAGAGACAAGGAAAGGCAAGACCGAAATGGCCTACCAGACCCTGATCGTCGAGATCGAGGATTACGTTGCCCTGATCCGGCTCAACCGCCCCGACGCACTGAACGCCCTGAACTCCCAATTGCTGGGGGAACTGGCCGAGGCGCTGAAATCGGCGGAAGAGAATGACAAGGTGCGTTGCATCGTCATCACCGGTTCGGAAAAGGCCTTCGCGGCTGGCGCAGACATCAAGGAAATGTCGGAAAAGAGCTTCGTGGACATGTTCACGAGCGACTTCTTCGGCAAGGAAGCGGATGCCATCAACCGCATCCGCAAACCGATCATCGCTGCAGTGGCGGGCTACGCGCTCGGCGGCGGTTGCGAATTGGCGATGATGTGCGATTTCATCATCTGCGCGGAGAACGCCAAGTTCGGCCAGCCCGAGATCAATCTCGGCGTGATCGCCGGGATCGGCGGCACCCAGCGCCTGACGCGCTTCGTGGGCAAGTCCAAGGCGATGGACATGCACCTCACGGGCCGCTTCATGGATGCCGGCGAGGCCGAACGGTCGGGACTTGTCAGCCGGGTCGTCCCGAATGCCAAGCTGATCCCCGAGACTATGGCTGCGGCGCAGAAGATCGCCGAGAAGTCGATGCTTGCGACTCGCGCCGCGAAAGAAGCGGTGAACCGCTCCTACGAGACGACGATGAACGAAGGCATCCTGTTCGAGCGTCGTCTGTTCCACGGGCTCTTCGCCACCGACGACCAGAAAGAGGGCATGGCTGCCTTCCTCGAAAAGCGCGAGCCTCAGTTCCGCGACAAGTGAGCCCTTTCGGGCCGCTCGCACGACACCAGATGGCGGGGCTTCGGCCCCGCTTTTCATTATTCCCTTTCCCTTTTGCGCAATTTGCCTTATGAGGCCGCCTCACATGCGCGTGGAGCCCGCTTAGGCTAGAATCATCTAGGTTCGCTGGAGCCCGGGGTCTGTCGTGCGATTGAAAGATTTGAACAGACCCGGAAAGTGGGAAGATACACATGGCTAACACGCCCCAGTCCAAGAAACGCGCCCGTCAGAACGAGCGCCGCCAAGACGTCAACAAAGCTCGTCGTTCGCGCATCCGTACCTTCATCCGCAAAGTCGAAGAAGCGATCGCTTCGGGCGACTACGAAGCGGCAACCAACGCTCTGCGCGCTGCCCAGCCCGAGCTGGCTCGCGGCGTCACCAAGGGCGTTCTGCACAAGAACACCGCATCGCGCAAAGTCTCGCGCCTTGCGTCGCGCGTGAAGGCTCTCAACGCCTGATCTGCGCCCCGGGGTCGAGCCGGCTCCGGAATACGCTGGATTCCTTGAGAAAAAACGCGTCCGCCTATTTGGTGGGCGCGTTTTTTCTTGGACAATCAGTGCCTTGACACGAAACTGTTGCAGTTTTGCGCAGCCCCCTCAGATTCGTTTCGGGGAATCTCACGTCAAGCGCAAAGGTCGGTTGCCTGCTGGCTCGCCAGCTTGCTAGCTTCTACCTGCGATTCACGTCGCCTTGGGGGACATGACGCATTTATCTGGCCGTCGGGGGCAAATAAGTCTGCCACGACAAATGAAAAAGCCTGTTGGCGACCAGCGAAATGCGATTCCGATTCTCGAGGGGGTCCAACTCCTCACTTTCGGCAACTCTGCCTGAAACCGGGTTTCAATCCCGGCAGGTAGGTCGTGTCTGTTTGTAATCGAGGCCGAGCTGCCAGCCGGGCTTGCCGCAATCCCAAGGGACGAAGACGCAACTTATTTGTGTTTGGCGATGGGCGGAAAAATGACGGACGAAACTTGGGGGCAGGTCTGCAATGAGCTTCAAAAAGCTGTTGGGCAAAACAACTACACGACCTGGATCGCTCCGCTCGAGCTGATCGACCTCGAGGACGGCATCGCCTCATTCCAAGCACCGACGAAATTCATGTGCGACTGGGTCTCGCGCAACTTTGCGGAACCGATCCTGAGCGAACTGCGTCGGGCGGGCATCTCTGCAGAGCGCGTCGACATCTCGGTCCCGGCCCGTCGTCCGATGAACGGCACGGCGAATGGCGCGACCCGCCCTGCGGTTCCGGCCCCTGCCCCGGCTCCCGCTGCAGCCGCCAAGCTCCGCAAGACCCCGCGTCCCGACGAGCCGCTTCCCGGCGCGCCGCTAGATTCGCGCTTCACCTTCGACAGCTTCGTCGTCGGCAAGCCGAACGAACTGGCCCATGCCGCCGCCAAGCGCGTTGCCGAAGGTGGCCCGGTCACGTTCAACCCGCTGTTCCTCTATGGCGGCGTCGGGCTTGGTAAGACCCACCTGATGCATGCGATCGCGCATGACCTACAGCATCAGCGTCCGGATCTGCGCGTGCTCTACCTTTCGGCCGAGCAGTTCATGTATCGCTTCGTGCAGGCGCTGCGCGAAAAGCAGATCATGGACTTCAAGGAGATGTTCCGCTCGATCGACGTTCTGATGGTCGACGATGTGCAGTTCATCGCCGGGAAAGATTCCACGCAGGAAGAGTTCTTCCACACGTTCAACGCGCTCGTGGATCAGGGCAAACAGATCGTCATCTCGGCGGATCGTGCCCCGGGCGAGATCAAGGACCTCGAAGAGCGCATCAAGTCGCGCCTGTCCTGCGGTCTCGTCGTCGACCTGCACCCGACCGATTACGAACTGCGCCTCGGTATTCTTCAGACCAAGACCGAAGCCTACAAGGTTCAGTATCCCGACCTGCAGATCGCCCCCGGCGTTCTGGAATTCGTGGCACACCGGATCACCTCGAACGTGCGCATCCTCGAAGGCGCGCTGACCCGCCTCTTCGCCTATGCCTCGCTGATCGGGCGCGAGATCACGATGGATCTGGCGCAGGAATGCCTCAAGGACCAGCTGCGTCAGTCCGAGCGCAAGGTCACCGTCGAAGAAATCCAGCGCAAGGTGGCGGAGCATTACAACGTCCGTCTCTCCGATCTCGTGGGGCCCAAGCGCCTGCGCGCCATCGCTCGTCCGCGCCAGGTGGCGATGTTCCTCGCGAAATCGCTGACCACCCGCTCGCTTCCCGATATCGGGCGCCGCTTCGGCGGGCGCGATCACACCACGATCATGCACGGCATCCGCAAGATCGAGGAACTGCGCGGCACGGATTCGCAGCTCGCCGAAGATATCGAGTTGCTCCGCCGCCTCCTTGAAAGCTGATCTGGCCCGCTGGGCTTGACGCTCCGGACAAAGCGACCGAATGTCTGCGAAAACCGTTGTGCCGGTGGCGCGAGGTGCTACCTTGCCAGCCCCGGAAAGTCGTGAGGGATCGACATGAAATTCAGCATCGAACGCGCCGCGCTGCTCAAGGCCGTCTCGCAAGCGCAATCCGTTGTGGAACGCCGCAACACGATCCCGATCCTTGCTAACGTGCTGATCGAAGCCGAAGGCGACACTGTCCAGTTCCGCGCGACCGACCTCGATATCGAGGTGGTCGACAAGGCGCCCGCGCAGGTCGAACAGGCCGGGGCCACGACGGTCTCGGCGGTCATGCTGCATGAAATCGTGCGCAAACTGCCCGACGGCGCGCTGGTCTCGATCTCGGACGACCCGGCCGCCGGGCGTCTGAACGTGCAGGCCGGTCGGTCGAGCTTCAACCTCGCCACGCTGCCGAAGGAAGACTTCCCGGTGATGGCTTCTTCGGAATACACCGCGAATTTCACGGCCAAGGCCGGGGTGCTCAAGCGCCTGTTCGACAAGTCGAAATTCGCGATCTCGACTGAAGAGACCCGCTATTACCTCAACGGCGTCTACATGCATATCGCGACCGGCGAAGACGGTCAGGTGCTGCGCTGCGTCGCCACCGACGGTCACCGTCTGGCGCGTATCGATTCCGGCCTGCCCGAAGGCGCCTCGGGTATGCCCGGCGTGATCGTGCCCCGCAAAACGGTGAACGAGCTGCGCAAGCTGCTGGAGGACGACGATCAGGAAATCGCGGTCTCGGTCTCGGAAACCAAGGTCCGTTTCGCGACCCCGGTGATCACGCTGACCTCGAAGGTCATCGACGGCACCTTCCCCGATTACACCCGCGTCATCCCGACCGGGAACACCCGCCAGCTGGAAGTCGACGCATCGGAATTCGCAAAAGCGGTGGACCGTGTGGCGACCGTCTCGTCGGAGCGGTCGCGCGCGGTGAAACTGGCTCTGGAAGCCGACAAGCTGGTACTTTCGGTCAACGCACCCGATGCCGGTGCCGCGGAAGAAGAGCTGGTCGTGGCCTATGCCGACGAGCCGCTGGAGATCGGTTTCAACGCGAAATACCTGCTCGAGATCGCGAGCCAGGTCGATCGCGAAAATGCCGTCTTCCTGTTCAACTCCTCGGGCGATCCGACCCTGATGCGCGAAGGTGGCGACACTTCGGCGGTCTATGTGGTCATGCCGATGCGCGTGTGAGGCCTGACGGAAGCCTCCGGCGGGGATATTTCCATCGAGAAGAAGAGGCGCGATGCTGCGTGAACTGAAGATATTGCAGTTCCGCTCGCATCGTCGTGCCGAAATCGCTTTCGACGGGCGGCCCGTGGCAATCTACGGGCCCAACGGCGCGGGCAAGACGAATATCCTCGAGGCGGTGTCGCTGCTTTCACCCGGGCGTGGGCTGCGCCGGGCGCAGGCCGACGAGTTGATGCGCCGCGCCGAAGCCGTTGGCTGGAAGCTGCGCGCCGCCACCGACACCCATGAGATCGAGACCTCCGCCCTGCCCGGCGAGTCGCGCCGGGTCGAGATCGATGGCAAAGCCGCGCCGCAGGTGGCACTGGCGCAGATTCTGCGGGTGCTGTGGCTGGTGCCTTCGATGGACCGGCTCTGGATCGAAGGGGCCGAGGGGCGCAGACGGTTTCTCGACCGGATGGTGATGAGCTTCACCCCCGCCCATGCCGAGGTCACGCTGGCCTATGAAAAGGCGATGCGCGAGCGGAACCGCTTGCTCAAGGACATGGTCCGCGATCCGAACTGGTATCACGCGCTGGAGGCACAGATGGCCGAGGCGGGCGCTGCGATCCGGGCGAACCGGGCCGAAGCCCTCACGCGGATCATGCAGGCGCAGGCGGATGCGGCGACGGCGTTTCCAGCAGCGCATCTGGTCCTCGAGAACGAAGGCCCCGGGGATCTGGCCGCGGCCCTCGACGCCAATCGCCCGCGCGACATGTCAGCGGGCCGCACGCTGGAGGGGCCGCACCGGGCCGATCTTCTCGCCACATATGTCGAGAAAGATGCCCCCGCCGCGCAATGCTCGACGGGCGAGCAGAAGGCGCTGCTGATCTCGCTGATCCTCGCCAATGCGCGGGCGCTTGCGGGCGAGGATGTGGTGCTTTTGCTCGACGAGGTCGCCGCCCATCTGGACTCCGGCCGGCGCGCGGCGCTTTATGACGAAATCTGCGCGATGGGCGCGCAGGTGTTGATGACCGGCACGGGAGCTGAGCTGTTCGACGCGCTCGGGGACCGGGGGCAATATCTCGAAGTGGTCGAGGGGCCGCAGGGCTCTGAGGTGAGGGAGGCTATGCCGTGAGCTATCCGCAGCAACGTGTGACGCTGATCACGCTGGGCGTGGCCGATCTCGACCAGTCGAAGCGCTTCTACGCAGCGCTCGGCTGGCAGCCCCATGCCGAGCAGGAGGACGTCGCCTTCTACCAGTTGCACGGGATGGCGCTGAGCCTGTTCTCCTTGCCGGCGCTGGCCGCCGATCAGGGCCTTACCCGCGCAAGGCTGGGCACAGGCGCGATGACGCTGGCGCAGAACTTCGACAGCCCCGAAGACGTGGACGCCGCTTTCGATGCCGCCCTCAAGGCAGGCGCAACCGAATTGAAAGCCCCCGAGAAGACTTTCTGGGGCGGCTATGCGGGCTATTACGCCGATCCCGACCACCATGTCTGGGAACTTGCCCATAATCCCTTCTGGCCGCTGGCCGACGACGGAAGCCTTACCCTCCCATGACCCTCACCTTATCGCAGATCGCGCTCTACACCGGCGCGCTTCTGGTTCTCTTCCTCACCCCCGGGCCGGTCTGGCTCGCCCTTCTCGCTCGCGCGATGGCCGGCGGGTTCGCCTCTGCATGGCCGCTCGCGCTTGGCGTGACGGTGGGCGACATGGTCTGGCCCGCACTCGCAATCTTGGGCGTATCGTGGCTGGTCGGCGAATTCAGCTGGTTCCTCGATGCGCTGCGCTGGGTGGCGGTCGCGATGTTCGTGGGGATGGGGGCGCTCCTGATCCGCCATGCCGAACATCAGATCAGCTCCGACAGCCGCCTGACGCGCCCGGGCATGTGGGCGGGCTTCGTCGCCGGGCTCATCGTGATCATCGGCAACCCCAAGGCGATCCTGTTCTACATGGGCATCCTGCCGGGCTTCTTTCCGATCGCCACGATGACCTGGATCGACATCGCCACGGTCAGTCTGATCTCGGCCATCGTACCGCTGACCGGCAACCTTATCCTCGCCGCCTTCGTGGGCCGCATCCGCGCCTTTGTACAAAGCCGCGGCAAGCTCGCAAAGCTCAACCGGATCGCGGGTGGGCTGATGATCCTCGTCGGCCTTCTTATCGCCGTGACGTGACCCCCTAAATCTTGTGTCTGACGCGTGACATTCCCGGGCCCAGCCGATATAAAACCGGCAACAGATAAAGGACGGGCAGGCATGACCGACGACACCCCGAAGAAGAACGCATACGGCGCCGATTCCATCAAGGTTCTCAAGGGCTTGGAGGCCGTGAGGAAACGGCCCGGCATGTATATCGGCGATACTGATGACGGCTCGGGCCTGCACCACATGGTTTACGAGGTCGTCGACAACGGGATCGACGAGGCTCTCGCGGGTCACGCCGACTACGTTGCCGTGAAAATTCACGCGGATTCTTCGGTCTCCGTGCGTGATAATGGGCGCGGGATTCCCGTCGACATTCACGCCGAAGAAGGCGTCTCCGCGGCCGAGGTCATCATGACCCAGCTGCACGCCGGCGGGAAATTCAACAACACCGACGACGACGGCAACGCCTACAAGGTGTCGGGCGGTCTGCACGGGGTTGGCGTCTCGGTGGTGAACGCGCTGTCGGACTGGCTGGAACTGACGGTTTGGCGCGACGGCAAGATCCACAAGGCGCGCTTCGAGCATGGCGAATGCGTCGAGCATGTGCATGTCGTGGGCGAGGCCCCGAACGAGAGCGGCACCGAGGTGCGCTTCCTCGCGTCGAGCAAGGAAGACGATCCCGAGGGCACCTTCTCGAACCGTGAGTTCGTCTTCGCCACGCTGGAAAAGCGTCTGCGCGAACTGGCTTTCCTGAACTCCGGCGTCCGTATCATCATCGAAGACGAGCGCCCCGCCGAGCCGCTCAAGACCGAGCTGCACTATGAAGGCGGCGTTCGGGAATTTGTGAAATATCTGGATCGCTCGAAAAACGCCGTGATGGAGGACCCGATCTACATGGTCGGCGAGGTGCGCGGCATCGGCGTCGAATGCGCGATGTGGTGGAACGACAGCTACCACGAAACCGTTCTGCCCTTCACCAACAACATTCCGCAGCGTGACGGCGGCACCCATATGGCGGGCCTGCGCGGGGCACTGACCCGCACGATCACGAAATACGCGCAGGAAAGCGGCATCGCCAAGCGCGAGAAGGTCGACTTCACCGGCGACGACGCGCGCGAAGGTCTGACCTGCGTGCTCTCGGTGAAAGTGCCCGATCCTAAATTCTCCAGCCAAACCAAGGACAAGCTGGTCTCCTCCGAGGTCCGTCCGGCGGTCGAGAACCTCGTGAACGAGAAGCTCGCCGAATGGTTCGAGGAAAACCCGAACGAGGCCAAGCAGATCGTCGGCAAGATTATCGAGGCTGCGTTGGCCCGGGAAGCTGCTCGCAAGGCACGCGAACTCACGCGCCGCAAGACGGTGATGGATGTGGCCTCCCTGCCCGGCAAGCTCGCCGACTGTCAGGAGAAGGATCCGTCGCTCTCCGAAGTCTTTCTCGTCGAGGGTGACTCCGCGGGCGGTTCAGCCAAGCAGGGCCGCGAGCGCAAGAACCAGGCGGTGCTGCCGCTGCGCGGCAAGATTCTCAACGTCGAGCGCGCGCGCTTCGACCGGATGCTCAGCTCGGATCAGATCGGCACGCTGATCACCGCGCTCGGCACCGGAATCGGTCGTGACGAATTCAACATCGACAAGCTGCGCTACCACAAGATCGTCATCATGACGGATGCGGATGTCGATGGTGCGCACATCCGAACGCTTCTGCTGACCTTCTTCTTTCGCCAGATGCCCGAGATCATCGAGCACGGCTACCTCTACATCGCGCAGCCGCCGCTTTACAAAGTCGCGCGCGGCAAATCCGAGGTCTACCTAAAGGATCAGACCGCGCTGGAGGATTACCTGATCGATATGGGCGTCGAAGGGGCGATTCTGCGGCTCAACACCGGCGAGGAGATCAGCGGTCAGGATCTCAAGCGCGTCGTGGAAGAGGCCCGCCTGATCAAGCGGATCCTCGCAACCTTCCCGACCCATTACCCGCATCACATCCTCGAACAGGCCGCGATCGCGGGCGCTATGGTGCCGGGCAAGATCGACGGAGACGCGCAGGGCGTCGCGAACTCGGTGGCCGAGCGCCTCGACCTCGTCGCTCTGGAATACGAGCGCGGCTGGCAGGGCCGTCCGACGCAGGATCACGGTATCCGCCTCGCCCGCGTTCTGCGCGGCGTGGAAGAGGTCCGCACGCTCGACGGTGCCGTGCTGCGCTCCGGCGAAGCGCGCCGTCTGGGCAGCCAGACCGAGCAGCTGCAAGAGGTCTACGACCGCCCGGCGAAGCTGGTGCGCAAAGAGCGCGAAATCCTGATCCACGGCCCGCTCGAACTGCTCGACGCGATCTTGAACGAGGGTGAAAAGGGCCTGAGCCTGCAGCGCTACAAGGGTTTGGGCGAAATGAACCCCGAGCAGCTGTGGGAAACCACACTCGACCCCTCCGCGCGGACCCTGCTTCAGGTGCGAGTCGAGGACGTGGCCGAGGCCGAGGACATCTTCTCGAAGCTGATGGGCGACGTCGTGGAACCCCGCCGCGAGTTCATCCAACAGAACGCCCTAGCGGTGGAGAACCTCGATTTCTGATGGGTTGTAGCTGACCTGCTCCCCTTTGAGTCCGCGTTTCTAGGTTAGCTCTGTTCAGGGTTTGGTCCTCTTTCGACCTTTGGTGATACTCCCACGGGGCGAGCCCGTCGAGGCTCG